>DASYNM010000347.1:0-19806 GCA_036008545.1 Verrucomicrobiia bacterium | reverse complement strand
ACACGCGCGCGTCGGTCACAACCAAATCGCGGCCTTCGACAATCTCGATCCCCATTTGCCGCGCCAGGTAAGTGTGCTCGAAATAGGCGCTGTTGTAAGCCCCTGGCGTCAGCAGGACGATGGTGGGATTAGGCACGCCCGACGGCGCGATGTATTGCAACATTTTCAGCAATTCCTGCGGGTAATCATCGACCGGCCGCACGCCGATTTGCTCGAACATGTCGGGAAAGCTGCGTTTCATGGCCCGCCGGTTCTCCAACACGTAACTGACCCCGCTGGGACAGCGCCCGTTGTCCTCCAGCACCATGTAGGCCCCGTCGTCGCCGCGGATCAGGTCGGTGCCGCAAATGTGAATGTAGATGTCTTTGGGCACGTTGAAATTGACGAATTCGCGCCGAAAATGTTTGCCGGAAAGGATGTAGTGTGCGGGGATGACACCGTCCTTGACGATCTTTTGCTCGTGATAAATATCGTGCAGGAAGAGGTTCAAGGCCGTAATCCGCTGCACCAACCCGCGCTCCAGGAATTCCCATTCCTTGGCCGGGATGACGCGCGGCACCAGATCAAAGGGAAAAATCCGCTCCGTCCCCTGCGAGTCGCCATAGACGTTGAAGGTGATGCCCTGGCGCAGGAAGGCCAGATCGATCGAATGCCGTTTGTCGGCGAACTCCTCGGTGCCGAGAGACTCAAACAAAGTGCAGAAATGCCGGTAATGGGGACGGATTTTACCGCTCTCATCGAGCATTTCGTCGAAGAATTTGTCGCGGCTATAATTTCGCAGCATCAGTCAAAAAGTTCCATTTTGCGCAACCTGCTCATTCTTAGACCAATAAAGGCGATTTTCAAGGACGAAAGAAGGCGGCGGATGCGGTGGGAAAAGGGGTTCTTGGGGACATCGGTTGCCCTCGTGAAAGCCAATGAACAGAGCCACTTGCGCGACCCTGTTCCATTCCATCGACAACCCATCCTTGGAGCGACAACAACACATGCCAGAACTAAAGCAATCCGCTTGCCGAATATCGCGTTATCCTCGCCAGAACGCCTCGTATTCCGCTCCGGGGAGCACACTCGCCTCGAGTGTCGTGGTCGGCGCCCCCGCCGACCACATCCCTGCATCTTCTCCGGTCTGTGAGGTGGGGCAGCCGAAGCAGTCGGCGAGGGCGTCGACTGCAACACGCGAGGGCGCGTGTGCCACCCAGATTCGCCAACGGCGGCGTTATTGAGGAACAAGGCGGTAGAAACGTGCGGTGACCGACGGTACTTCGTAAAGCGTGAAAATGCTTCCGTTGATTTGGTTGGTGGCCAGTGAAACCCAATCCGCCAGGTTGGTTGATGACTGCAGGAGGAACGATGCTCCGTTCTGACCTGTTGCTGACAATTCGATGCTCCGTCCTTGCGGCGTCGGTACTTGCGCACCGTATGGAAACCACAGGCGCAGAATAAGCTGGTTGGTCCCCGAGTGGGCCAGTGGATAAATGACCGGCGGGTTGGTGGACCCGTCATAGGTTCCCCAAAAAATCGATCCGTCGTAGTTGGTCTCTTGCAATCCAGAGCCATAGGTTTCAAGAAATTCACCAAGCTTGTCAAATGTAATTCTCACCGGCGGCTGGATGACTCCCGGCCCCGCGCCGGAGGAGCTTCCGTTCAACGTCGCATTATTGATCCAATTCGACGTACCCGTGCGCGCAAATGGCAACACAACGGGATATTCTTTCCCGGCGTCACCGGCACAAAAGAGAAAGTCCGGCTGATTAATTACGCGCTGCACTTGCTGCTGCATCACGCCGCCGTTAGTGATGTAGGTGTCTGTATATTGATTGGTCATGGGCAAGAATTCCCACGGGTTAGTGCCGGCGGGATGCGGCACAAAAGTGATCTTATCAATTCCAGGCCGCCACGCGCCATTGACCAATGAGTTCGCGTTGGTGCCAACGCCGGAAACACCGGCCAGCAGCGTCTCGAAATTCACATTATTAGTGGAAAACAAATAACTAAGCCCCGCAACATCATCTGCCGTAAGCCCTGTATAAAAGTCTCCGGCATTCAATCGGTTGTCGGCAACGGCGGTAATTGTGCCAGGTGCGGTTGGTGGATTTTCAGGAATCATTAAGACCTCCGCCAGATCCAGGTTGAGCGTGAAACCTGACCATACCTGCCCTGCATATAGAACCCCGTTCACCGATTGGGATGGGGAAAGGGTGATCGGGTCGTAGTTGCGCATCACGATGTACTGGGGGATTATCTCATCGTCCCAGTTCTCGGAGCTGGCGCCATAAGTCGCAAAAAGCGGATTCCAGGCTCGCAGCACATACACGGAATGTGCGGGGGAGGCCAATCCCAGTTGCTCCAACAAGAGCGAAAGGGTAACCGACTTCAAATCGTAGAGAGACTGCGCTTGCGCCAGGGCATTTACCAAATGGGTATCATCCGAATAATTTGTCAATACGACGCTTGAAGCCGGAGGAAGTTCGTTGAGTACTTGAATGGCTCCTTCCACTGCAGCCACGCCGTTAGTCCCAAAAAAATTCAAAAACGACTGATCAAAACCATAGGTGACCACAGGCACATTCCAGCGATAGCCGTTGCTAATGCACATGGGTCCGCCAACGTTTCCAGGGACGGTGAGTGAGAGGAACGCCGTCGGCAGACCAAAACCGTTGGTGGGTTGCATCCACGTTTCATAAGGCCCCAGGAGCGCGAAGGCCTCCACCCGTGTGCCCTGCCACGCCAGCCAGCACACTCCCAAAATCAAAATCGCCCTGACCGCTCTTCTATTCATGGGCTTACTTAGCGAAGAACGCGTCCAGCGCCAGTGTGAATTCCGGCAGCGCCGCACTGGCAAGGGTGCCGCCCGGGCCGTGCAGCGTTTGTTCGGTGTAGCGGCCGTCCGCAGGTTGCCGATATACTTCGATCTTCTTCTCCGGGCCGAGGATGAGCCAGCATTCCTTCACAGCGGCGCTGGCATAGGCGCGCAGTTTCGAGCGGTCGTAATCATGGCTGGTTATGCAAACCTCAATAACCAATTCGGCTGTGTGCGGGTGGTCATCCCTAAAGTCCTCGTTGCGACCAGCGACCACGGCAAGATCCGGTTCAGGCTCCGAATCTCCACACGTGATCGGTTGTTCAATCCGGAGAAACCGCCCAACCGGGAGGACGCGGGTCAAAGCCCCATCCAAAGATTGCAGGAGGAAACTGTGATAAGGCGATTTTGAAATTTTCGTATAAACGAGTCCATAAAGCAGCTCCGTGTTTTTGGGAATCAAGCCCAACTCGCCCAACGCGCGATAACCAGCGGCGGAGAGGGGCCAGAGTTGCGCCCCGCGCAATGGAACCGGAGGAGAGTCAACCGCGTCGATCATGCAGCAAACTATAGCCGTGCCAACCACTTCTGCAAGAGCGGAATGCCACGGAATGCCACGGACTCGCAGCTTGCCCGCATACCACTTTTCGGGTGGCTTTGCTCTTCTCCCTCTCCTCCACACACTTGTGGAGGAGAGGGCCGGGGAGAGGAGGTTCCTTGTTCGATGGGAGGCGCATGGGGAGCAGAATCATGTGGGGTGCCCCTCTCCCTATCCCTCTCCCCGCCGGGCGGGGCGAGGGGACGTCATCCTATGATTGCAAAAGGATTTCTCAAAAAGTGACACGCGCCCTCGTAACTTTGTTTCTGGCCTCGTTGGCGCGCGGCAGCATCTCATGCCAGAGCACGTCTCAAAAGAGCGCAAATTCCGCGGTCGGAATAATTTGAATAATAGTACTTGCGTTCCCTTGCAATTGTGGTACTGTGAACTCTGTGCGGCGCTGATGCGCCTGTTCTTTGACATTTTGCAGAGGGACCTGTCAGTGCTGAGTGGGGAGTAGTGAGTGGTGGATGCTGATTCGCCTTTGCCCTGCTGCGGCGCAGGGGGCTAAAGGTTAACGCCTTGGCGAATGCGTCCGGTGCAGGGCCGAAAGGAGAAACCAGCCCGCGTAAGTCGTTGATTTTCATGATTTTTGCAGATATTTTCAGATGCCCTTCCAGGTTTGGTAGGGCGAGACTCCGTCGAGCCCTGACTCGATTTCTCGGGAAAAAGCTACGGCTCGACGGAGTCTCGCCCTACCAAAAGTCAGCGGCTACTGGCGCTGCACGCGGACGGCAACCCAGCGCGCTTCGGGCAGCACAAACTTCTTCACCTCTACCGTGACTCGTTCGGGCTTGAACTCGCGCGTGATCATGGCGGCCAGATCCACGGCGAGCGTCTCGATCAGTTTCCACTCACGGCCTTCGCCAAATGCGAGCAAGCGCCGTGAGAGCTGGAAATAATCAATTGTCTTGACTAAATCATCCGCCTGCGCGGCTTCGGTGAAATCGTGCTCCAGTTCGATTGTCAATAATAGGCGTTGCGGCTGGGCGCGCTCCTGATCGGGGACGCCAACGCGGTAAAATACTTCCAAATCCTGGATGATAATCTGGTCCACAAGTCGAGTTTAGGAGCCTGACTGAAAGACCTTTTCCAACAGAGTTCGGGTCGGTTGGTTCAAGGGCATCTCCAAGGCCTGCGCGGCTGTGACCCAGCGGAATTCCTGGGCCTCTTCATTCAACCGGACCTCAACCGGGCCGCGCGCGCGGCAGGTGTAATTGAGCAGGACAAAATGCGCCCGCCGATAAAACTCGGTCGATTGAATGCAGTCCTGCGCCATGACAAATATAATTTCGCCGATGTCGAGATTGGTTTCCTCCTTGATCTCGCGTTCGAGCGCGCGCACGGATGGTTCGCCGAATTTTATTTTGCCGCCGGGAATACCCCAAAGGTTGGACCATTTTTGCGTGCGGATCATGAGCATGCGGTCGTCGTTGAAGATGAGCGCGCCCACGGTGCAAATCGGATGCGCCCCGCCAACTCCGTCCTCCAGCGGCTTCCACTCCATTCTGTCGCGCTCCAGGATTTGACGCAGTTCGCCCAGGTGCTCCACGATCACGTCCGGCTCGCTGGCGCGCAGTTGGTCCAGCCGGTTGTAGCCGGTCAGCACGGCGCAGGAACGCACGCCGCCGTGCCGCGCGGTTTCGACGTCATGTTGCATGTCACCAATGAAAAGCGTTTCGCCCGCGACGAGTTGGTTCTCGGTCAGTACTTCGACGATCTTGAGGCGCTTGTCCCAGATTCCCGTGTAGGCGCGTTCGATGAACTTGTCGAAGCCCTGAGCCTTGGACTGGAGCGCGAAATAGTCCTTGTGAACAGTGCTCAAGATAAAGGTGCGCAGGCCGCTATTGCGACAAAAGAGCAAAAACTCGCGCGCGTGCGGCAAAGCGGCCACCTGGTCCTGCACGAGGCGGAAGTGACCGTGAAAACTCCGCTCCAAATCGGCCAGCGGCACGTTCGGCACGAAGCGGTCGTAGAAATGTTTGAACGGCAGGCAGAATTCGGAGCGAAATTTTTCCAGGCTCAATTTCTCCACCCCGCACTCCTCGAAAACGGCGTTGGTCGCGGCCAGCACCGCCGGCAAGTCATCGACCAGCGTGCCCGACCAGTCAAAAATAATGTTGCGAATCATGGAATTGGGTGCGCCAGGGGGTTTGTCAAGACGAGCCCGAACGGCGGCATCGGAAAAGGTTGGGGCGGGTGTCGCAGTGATATTTCTTGCGGGCCAAGCCTTTGTTGTCGGCGCAGAGCCAGAAATAATTCCGTTCCACTCGAACTTGCGTCAACCTGCTCGAAGCATTTTCTTCCTTCATCATTCTGTGTTCTTCTGTTATATTGCGCGGCTATGTCGGATGCGAGAAAAACAAGGGTTATTGTCGGGATGAGCGGCGGCGTCGATTCGTCCGCCGCGGCGGCCTTGCTTCTGGAGCAGGGCTACGAGGTGGTGGGGATCACGCTCAAGCTATGGCCCCAGGATTGTGTCTCACGCGCGGAGGACAAATGTTGCGGGCCGCAAGCGGTCATGGATGCCCGCGCCGTTTGCCACAAGCTGGGCATTCCTTATTACTTGATCGACGAAGCCGACGCATTTCAAAAGCAAGTCATCGCCTACTTTGCCGAAGAGTACAAAGCTGGACGCACGCCCAATCCGTGTGTGATGTGCAACGAGAAATTGAAGTTCGGCGCGCTGCTGGACCGTGCCCGCCAACTAGGCGCCGAACGCGTCGCCACCGGCCACTTCGCGCGCCTGGAAAAAAGCGCCGATGGCCGCCGCACGCTGCTGAAAAAAGGCCGCGACGCGCGCAAGGACCAAAGCTACTTTCTATTCTCGCTGCGCCAGAACCAACTGGAGCGCGCGCTTTTTCCCCTCGGCGAAAAGACAAAGACGGATACGCGTGAAGTCGCGCGTGCGTGCCAATTGAAAACGGCCGACAAGGAGGAGAGCATGGAAATCTGCTTCGTGCCGGACAAGGATTACGGCAAGTTCCTCTCGGCCGCCAATCTGGTGCAGCGACATCGTGGCGACATCGTCGATGTGCGCGGGCAAGTCCTGGGCCAGCACGAAGGCATTGAATTTTTCACCATCGGCCAGCGCAAAGGGCTGGGGCTTTCTTCACCCAAACCGCTTTACGTCATCGAATTGGATGCGGCGCAGAACCGCGTCGTGGTTGGGGACGATTCAGCCTTGGAGCGTGAGCGCTTCGAGGTGGAGCGATGCAATTGGATTGCGTTCGACACGCCACTGGAGGAGATCGAGGTGTCGGCCAAGATTCGTTACAATCATCCCGGCACGCCGGCCACGGTTCGTCCGCTGTCCGGCGGTGGAGCGTCAGTGACGCTGCATGAGCCGCAGCGCGCGATCACGCCCGGCCAAGCCTGCGTCTTTTACGACGGTGATTTGGTGATCGGCGGCGGTTGGATTACCGCGCACAAGTGACCTAAAGAGAATCCTTGCCTTTCAACTGCACGATCGCCGACGCCATCTCTTTCAGATGAACGACGGGATCCGGCGAGTTGGTGATGCGAAGGATTCGGCCATCCAATCCGATAAGGAAGCTCACGCGGCGATCCAACTTTTTATCCTCATCCATCCGGGCGCCGTACGCCTCGGCGATGTGGCCGCCGGTGTCGGCTAGCAGGGGAAAGGCCAGGTTGTTTTTAAAAGCAAATTCCTTATGACTCTTCTCGCCATCAGAACTGACGCCCACTACTTCCACGCCCGCCATCTTGAGTTCGGCCAAATTGTCGCGCAGCCCGCAAGCCTCCGCCGTGCCACCGGCGGTGTCATCCTTGGGGTAGAAATATAGAAGCACGTACTTTTTGCCGATATAGTGCGACAATTTCCAGGTGTGGCCGTCCTGGTCATGACCCGAAAATCGCGGAGCAACCTGGCCCACCTTGAGCGAGGCTTCGCCGTACATTGGCAACGAGGCGCTGGCAAGAGCAGCGGCGGAAATCCAGCAGAGTATATGTCGTGACGTTTTCATAGTTTAGTAGTCCTTGCGCATAATTAAGCCTACCCCGACTGATTGTCAAATTGCCTCCGCAGGGGCAACCAGGGATTCGTGCCTAAGTGGACATCCACACCAATGTGCCCACGGGCAGTTTGTCATATAGGGGCAGGAGATCATTAGCAGATAGGTGGACGCAGCCGTGCGAATCGGGACGCCCCAATGTCATTTCGTTGCCGGTGCCGTGAATATAGATGTAGCGCTCGAAGGAATCGACGTTGCCGCCGCGGTTCAAACCCGGCTCCAATCCTTCCAGCCACAGAATGCGGTGGGCTATACGCGCCGAGGGTTTGCCTTGCCATGTGAATCCAACAACTTGCCGTCCCTCAAAAACAACGCCAACGGGCCAGCCGTCACCAATCTTCCGCGCGATGCGATGCAGCCCGCGCGGCGTCATGTTTGAACCCGCCGTTTCGCCGATGCCATATTTCGAGGTTGAGCAGCGGAAGATTTTCCGAAGCTCGTAGCTACCTTTTTCGCGCTGGAATAAGGCTGTTGTTTGTCGCGCGATTTGGACAGCCAGCAGATACCGCGTCGGCGTCACCCCGCAACGGGAGCAGGCGCGCAAGGCCGGGAATAGTGACTTCTGCACGAGTGGCAGCGTCATTTTGGCGCCAATTTCTTGACCAGGATTTTGGAATTGCGTCCGCTCTGCTCGTATTTTTCACGGCGGGCGGGCGGAAGATCTTCTGCGGCGCCTTCGGTAAAGCCGCCCTTTGACTGAAAATAGGTGAAAGCTTGAGTCGAGAGCGTGATCAACTCCGTCCAGCCCAGCTCGCGCGCCTTGGTTTCCGCATAAGCGATCAGCTTGCGGCCAATTCCCTGATTTTCGTGCGAAGGACTGACATAAAGGCATGCGAGTTCGCCCTTGGTCGCGTCGAGTTGATGGAGCGCGACGCACGCGACCGGGTTCTTGTCCGTTTCAAAAATGTAGAAATCGTTGATGCTCTTCTCGATGCCGGCGCGGGTGCGTTTGACCAGTTCCTCGTTGGCTACGGAGTTCTTGGTCAACAGTAATATAGCGCGAATATCCTTCTTCAACGCGCGCCGGATTTGCTGGTATTCGTTGGCATAGACGAGCGTGCCGATACCTTCGTTGGAGAAAACCTCCGTCAGCAACGCCTCATCGACGTGGCCATTAATTATATGCACGCGCGGCACGCCAGCCTGGCACGCAGCCGAGGCAAAGTGCGCTTTGGAAAAGACTTCCGGCGCGAAGCTGCTTTTGTTGTGCGCCAGCAAGCCATCCAGGTCGGCAACCAAAATCTGCTGGATGAGCCGGCCTTGGTAAACCAGACCGTCCATAGTGGTGATGTAAATGAGCTTGGCCGCGCCGAGTGACTTGGCCAACTCGACAGCCACGGAATCAGAGTTGACGCGATAGGTTTTGCCGTCGCCGTCAAATCCCAGCGGCGGCACCACGGGCACGATACCCTGCGAGAGCAGGCTCTGGAGCATCTCAGTATCCACGCGCTCGATCTTGCCGGTGAACAAGTGATCCTGGCCGTGAATGATTCCCATTGGGTGAGCGATGAGCGCATTGCAGCAAGCGGCGCGCAAATCATTGGCGCTGAGTCCTTCCAGAATTTCGTGCGTGAGCCTATTGGCCGCCGTCAGAGCCAGCTTCAAAGTTGCGGCGTCGGTGATGCCGCCGCCATCAAGGTCGGAGGGCTGGATATTTTGTTCGCGGGCCAGGATTTCGATTTGGGCCGACGCACCATGCACGAGCAGCACTTTGATGCTCAAGGAGCGCAGCACCGCGACGTCCAGCAGAATGTTGGCGAAATTTTCGCTGGTGACGATCGCGCCATCCACGCTGATGACGAATACTTTCTCCCTAAAACGGGGGATGTATTGGAGGATGCCTCGCAGGTCGGTGAGTTTCACGTTTATTTCTTGTCGCTTGGAATAACTAATCTGTTTCGCGCGTGATTCAACTTTTATTTTTTCTTCGCGCGCAGGATTTGCCGCAAGGCTTTAACGCAACGCAGGTTTTCCACCGGAGTGCCAATGGAGATGCGAATCCACTCCGGCAATTGATAGCCGCCCATAGGCCGGGTGATAATTCCGAGGCGTTGCAATTGCTCAAAGACCTCGCGCCCTGCGCCAACTTTGGCGAGGATAAAATTCGCAGACGAGGGCACAAACTCCACCTTCATGCCGGAGAGCGCCTTTTCCAGGAATTTGCGCCCCTGAAAATTGTTGCGGCGAGTTTTGTTGACATGCGCGGTATCATCCAAGGCTGCCAGCCCGGCGATTTGCGCCAGGGAATTGACGTTGAACGGCTGCCGGATTTTCTCCAGCGCGGAAATGAACTCCGGATGCGCGATGCCATAACCCAGCCGCAATCCGGCCAGGCCGTGAATTTTTGAAAACGTACGCAGGAGGATGAGGTTCGGCTTTTGCCCGGCGCGAATGAGCGGAAGCAAATCCACCGGTTGATCCAGGAACTCGAAGTAGGCTTCGTCCATCGCCAGCACCAATCCATCCGGCAAGTCAGCCACCAGGCGGCGCACATCGGCAGCGGGGGCCAGCGTTCCTGTGGGATTGTTTGGATTGGCCACAAACATCAGTTTAGTGCGGGCCGTGACGGCACGAAGCATGGCCGGCAAGTCGTGACCGTAATTTTTGGCCGGCACGGTAATGACGCTCGCACCCAGTAGCCTGGCGACAATGGGGTAAATGGCAAAACAGTATTGCGAGACCACCATTTCATCGCTTGGGCCGAGCAGAGCGTGGCCCAGGAATTCAATGATGTCATTGGAGCCATTGCCTAACACGAGATGGGCCGGTGAGACGCTCAATTTCTCCGCCAGCTTGCGCTTGAAGTAGTAGGCGTTGCCATCCGGATACATGTTCAATCCACGCAGCGCCTTTTTGACCGCGGCCAGCGCGGCGGGCGAAGGTCCAAGGGGATTCTCATTGGAGGCTAATTTGATGACAGCGCGGGGCGAGAGGCCCAACTCGCGCGCGACCTCTTCGACGGGCCGGCCTGGCTGATAAACCGGCAGATGTTCCAGCGCCGGATTCAAGTCGAAGGGAAGTTTCACAGCTTCAAGGCTCGTAATATCTTATTGACATCTACGTGCGTGGCAATGAGGTCGCGGATGACGGAGATTTTCTCCGTGTCCGCGGCGTGGGTTTTGACGCTAAGGTTGTGGACCTGGGAAGCCACTTCATAGCTGTCCTCCTCGGCCAGCAGGACGGGAAAGGGCGCTTTCTCGATCACCCGCGCCACGCCGTTGCCCGGCTTGATCTTGTCGGTCAAAACCATCCCGGCCAATTGGCGGCCCTGTTCGTTGGCGGCGGCGGCCAGGACGATATCCTCGCGGTCCCCGGGCGTGATGACCAGCGCGCCGCGCTTGAAATGACTGACCGCATTTTGCGCGCCCATGGCGCCGATGACCACGCTGTCCACCAAATTGTTGAGCTGGCTGGAATGATTAAGCGACCGGGCCTTCAACTCCTCTTGAATCGCCGCGACCGTGGGCCGGGATAAAATATGGCGGTGAGGCAGGACGCCCAGCAAGTCCAAGCCCTTGCGCTTGAGGCCGCGGCGGGCGAACTCGGTAATATAATCAATTTTATCGGGAGTCACTTTGTTGAGGATGACCCCGATGACTTCGACCCCCTCGCGTTCGAAAACAGCCTGATTGAGATAGACCTCGTCGATCGGTTTGCCGATGCCGCCCTGGCTGATGATGATGACTTTGGCGTCCAGGATTTGCGCGACTTGGGCGTTGGAGAGATCAAATACGGAGCCGACCCCGGCGTGGCCTGAGCCTTCGCACAGGACGAAATCCTTCTCCCAAGCCACGCGGTCAAAAGCCTTGACGATTTTCTTAACCAAGGCCTCGTTGTTGGAAGATTGCAGGTATTTGCGGGTGAAATCCGGCTCCACCGCGATCGGACTCATATCCAGCAACGGGCAATTGAGTTGATAGACCTGGTCCATTAACACCGTGTCTTCGTCGATCTGTTGTTCCTCGATTTGGACAAAGCGCTGGCCAACCGGTTTGATGTAGCCAATGCGCGGATAAAACTGTTGCAAAGCGGATAACAGCCCGAGCGAGGTGGTTGTTTTGCCCTCGTTTTGGCGGGTCGCAGCAATGAAGACACGAGGCGTGACTGTGTTTAAGGTGGGCATGGAACGCGAATCGTCGAGGCCGGTTTATTTGAGAGGAAGATCAACCTGGTCCAATCCGGGCGGCGGATAGAGGTCTTTATAGGCAATCGATTGCAAGCCCACGATTGCAGCCACGCCCAGGACATCATGGGCGTTGGCGCCGCGCGAAACGTCGGCGGCAGGCCGGTCCAGGCCGAGCAGAATTTGGCCGTAGGCGTGCGCTTTGGCCACGTGTTGAATCAATTTGCTGGCGATGTTGCCCGCATTGAGATCCGGAAAAATCAGCACATTGGCGCGTCCAGCCACCTGGCTCTCCGGCAACTTGCGCGTTGCGATCTCCGGCACCAAAGCCGCGTCCACTTGCAACTCTCCGTCGAAATCCGCCTCCACTCCGAGATCGTGGGCGATCTTCTGCGCTAGCGCGGTGGCGGCCTGGACTTTGCCGATGGAAGCGTGCGTCGCGCTGCCCTTGGTCGAATACGAGAGCAAGGCCACGCGCGGACGCACGCCGAGCAATTGATGGCTTAAGAGCGCCGTCGAAACGGCGATATCGGCCAGTTGCTGAACGGTAGGTTCAGGGATGACACCGCAGTCGCCCATGAACAGCACGCCCTCGCTGCCAAAGCGCGTGTCCTCCACTTCCATCACCATGCAACTGGAAGCGGTGGTTGCTTCCGGGGCAACCTTGACGATTTGAAACAGCGGGCGCAAGACGCTGCCGGAACTTTGATTGGCCCCGGAGATGAAACCATCGACCTGGTGCATGGCCAGCATCATAGCGCCGTAATAGTTGGGGTTGAGCATCGTCTCGCGCGCCTCTTTTTCCTCTACGCCCTTGTAACGGCGCAGCAACTCGTAGCGTTTGATGAATGCGGGCAAATCTTCGCTTTCAGCGGGGTTGATGATGCGAACGCCTTCAAGGGAAACGTTCAAAGCTGCGGCCGCCTGCTTTACTTGAGTGCGGTCTCCCAGCAGGATGGGCGCACCCAGCCGCAAGGAAAAGAACTGGCGTGCGGCTTGCAGCACGCGGGGCTCAGTCCCTTCCGGGAAAACAACCCGCTTCGGGTGCCGCTGCAGCTTTTCAATGATTTTACCGATAAATCGCATGCGTGTTCTTAGTAACCCGACACAGGGAAAGTTCAAAGTTCAAAGTGCAAGGTTCGAAACGCGAATTTATCTCAGACGTGGTGGTTCCTTTTGCCAGCTTGTCTCCCTGGGCTCCGTCCGCTAACTTCTTACTCGGATTATGACTGATTCATACTTGCAAAATCTTTTCGCCGCCAGGATTGGCGGCAAGGAATACGGCAAATCAACCGCGATTTATAAGTTCGAGAAAATCAAACGCGCGAAACGCGCCGCGCTGGCCGCCCATCCAGGCGCAGAGATTATCGACCTGGGTGTGGGCGAACCGGATGAAATGGCCTTTCCCCAAGTTGTGGCCCAATTGGCGCAGGAGGCGGCCAAACCGGAAAATCGCGGCTACTCGGACAATGGCGATGACGCCCTCAAAGTTGCCGCCGCGCGTTATATGGAAAAAGTCTGCGGCGTGACGGGCATCGATCCCGAGACGGAGGTCATCCACTCCATTGGGAGCAAAGCGGCTCTGACTATTTTGCCGGCGGCTTTGATTGACCCTGGCGATTTCGTGCTGATGACCACACCGGGCTATCCCGTCTTTGGCACACACGCGCGGTATTACGGGGGGATCGTGCATCAACTACCGCTCTTGGAGAGTAACAGCTTTTTGCCGGACTTGGATTCTATTCCGGCGGAAGTTTTGCGCAAGTGTAAGGCGCTGGTGTTGAATTACCCGAATAATCCGACCGGCGCAGTGGCGACGCCGGAGTTTTTTGCCAAGGCGGTAGGGTTCGCGCTCAAGAATAAGCTGGCCGTCATTCACGATGCCGCTTACGCCGCGCTCGTGTTCGAAGGCAAGCCGCTCAGTTTTCTAGCGACACCTGGCGCGAAGGAAGTCGGAGTGGAACTTCATTCCACCAGCAAGAGCTTCAACATGACGGGCTGGCGATGCGGGTTTGTGGTCGGCAACGAACGCCTTGTCCGGGCTTACGGCGACATCAAGGATAACTCGGACTCAGGGCAGTTCCTCGCTATCCAGCACGCCGCGGCCTACTGTCTCGATCATCCAGACATTACGGCGCAAATAGCGGCCAAGTACTCACGCCGCATGGATGGCTTGGTTCAGGTCTTAAGCAGGGCCAGATTTGCTGCGACCAAGCCCAAGGGATCGTTTTTCCTCTATGTCAAAGCGCCCAAAGCGGCCGCGGAAAAAGGAATGCGCCGCGAATTCAAGAGCGCGGAAGACGTTTCGCAGTGGCTCATCGCGGAGAAACTGATTTCAACCGTGCCATGGGACGACGCGGGGGCCTACTTGCGCTTCAGCGTCACCTTCATCGCCAGCAACCCGGCGGAGGAGAATCGCGTGCTGGCGGAGATCGCCGCGAGGTTGAATGGTGTGACGTTTGAGTTTTAGCAGCTAGGGGAGAACGGACTTACGATTTCGGGGCTAGCCGAAGTTAATGAATTGTCCTCTTTGCTACTGGCGGACAGACTGCGGCAGCTAACAATCGCCTAGACAAATCTGTCTAGCAGAACCTTGCAAGGGATTCCCCTACCAAGCCGTGGATATGGATGTAAAAATAAATAGTTATACTTACTTGACATATCTGCATACCTTGAACATTCTGACCAAATCAATATGATAAATCTGCAGCAATTAACTGTTAAGCAACTGCGCAAAGTGGTTGCCGTCAAAGAAAGAATCGAAAAACTAGAAGCCAAACTGGCCGGGATCTACGGCAGTGACGCATCCAGCGCCGCGCCCGTGGGCCGCCGCCGCCGGCGGAAGATGTCCGCCGCGGCCAAAGCCCGCATCGCCGCCGCCCAACGCGCGCGCTGGGCCAAGGTCAAGGGACGCAAAACCACGTCAAAGACTAGCGTCAAGAAGAAGCGCAGGGTCAGTGCGGCCACCAAGGCCCGACTGGCCGCCGTCGCAAAGGCGCGCTGGGCCAGGGTCAAGGCCGCTGGCAAATCGGCGCTGTAAAGCGGCGGGCGTGAACTGATGCTCCAATCACGACGGGACATCTTCGGTTCTCAGCTCACGAAAAAGCAAATCGACGACGCTGCGATGGCCGCTCCAGCCCATCGCAGAACGCGCGGCTGCTCTTGAAACCAAAGACCGGCCGCGAGTCCCAGCCCGTGTAATAGGGCGGTCGCTAGAATAAAGCCCACGCTGAACGGAAGCGCGCTGGCGGCCACTGGCATTTCATGGCCGTGTGCATAGCCGTGAAAGAGGGCGAATAGTCCCACCACGGCCATGCTCAGACTGGGCCGGAACCGGGTCATCGTCGCCACCAACCCTCCCAGAGTCAGCACCGAGATCGCAATGGCCAACTCTACCCCCGGCACGCGAACGCCGGCCACGCCCAGGATTCCGCCCAGCACCATAACGCTCACGAAGCTCAAAGGAATCAGCCAGAGAGCGCGTCCGCGATGCTGCGCGGCCCAAAGACCGACGGCGATCATGGCCAGGAGATGGTCCCAGCCAGTCAAAGGATGAAGAAAGCCATCACGGAAGCCGTGAGTTGTTCCCAGCAGGATATGGGCTGAGGCCAAATTGGGAAGAACTACCAACAGAACCAGAGCCAGCAGCGATTTCGACAAATTCTTTTTCATAAGAGCAAATTACCTAGTCCAAAACTCTCACCGAGTTTTTACTTTAGCAAAATGGGCTGCGCCGTCAACCCATGCTTTATGGTTACTTCACGCTTTTTTTCGCAGCGCATCCACGCTCAGAGGACCGGCCCCGGCGGCGGCCATGTAGAGAAATACGAAGCAATAAGCAACCGCCAACTCCCCGTGGTTCACAACCGGCCAAAATCCTCCGGCGGCGTGAAAATTGAAATAGGCCACGGCCATTTCACCTGACAAGATGAACGCCACCGGCCGCGTCAGGAATCCCACAAGAATTAACGCGCCTCCCACCAACTCCAAAACGCCTCCCAAACCCATCAGGGAGACGAGCGCGGCTTTGTGGCCTCCCGCTGGATACTCGAATAGTTTCTGCCCGCCATGCTGCATGAACAAAATGGCGATGGCGATGCGCAAGATGGACAACAAAAACGGCGAAAATTTGGCGCAATAAGTATTGGCATTAGACATGGTAAACCCAATGTGCGTCGCGAGGCAGATCGTGTCAAGTGGGGCGCCACTGATCGATTTTTTTCTTAATGGCTTCGTCCATTTTGATCAACGGAGGCCAATCGCGCTTGAATCCTTCGTCGGGCAATTTTTTGGTGGCGTCCAGGCCAAGCTTGGTGCCGACGGCCAGTTCGCTCGTCGCGTGGTCCAGCACGTCAGCCGGGCCGCGAGTGAAGATGGCATCCCGTTGCGGGTCCGTTGTGGCGCAGAGACGGAATAAGACCTCGCTGGTGTTGTGAACATCCACATCGTCATCGACCACCACGATGTATTTAGTGAACATCATCTGCCCCATGCCCCAAAGGCCGTGCATGATCTTGTAGGCCTGCATCGGGTAGGTCTTTTTGATGCTGACAAAAACCAGATTATGGAAGACTCCTTCGGCAGGCAGGGCCAGATCGACCAATTCCGGGAAGTTCATTTTCAAGACGGGCAGGAACAGTCGCACGCTGGCCGTGCCCATATAAAAATCCTCCATCGGCGGCATGCCGACGATCGTGGCCGGATAAACGGCGTCGCGCCGATGCGTGATCGCGGTGACGTGAAAGGCAGGATAAAGATCGGGTAAGGAATAATACCCCGTGTGGTCGCCGAAGGGGCCTTCCATGCGCAGCGCCTCGGTGGGATCGACGAAACCTTCGATGACAAAATCAGCGTCGGCGGGAACCTCGAGGTCGTTGCTCACGCATTTGACCAGCTCCACCGATTTCTTGCGCAGATAGCCGGCCAGAAGGAATTCGTCCAAACCATCGGGCAGCGGCGCGGTGGCGCAAAACGCCAGGACTGGGTCGCCGCCCAGGAAGATGCTCACCGGCATGCGCTGGCCCGTTTCGTAATAGCGCCGCCCATGACGCGCGGCTACTTTGTGCAATTGCCAATGCATCCCGGTAGTCTGCCCGTCGAAAATCTGAATGCGATACATGCCGACGTTGCGTTCGCCGGTGTCGGGGTCTTTGGTCACGACGCAAGGCAAAGTGATGAAACGCCCGGCATCCAGCGGCCAGCATTTGAGAATCGGCAGGGATAGCAGCGTCGGGCAAGGACCGGTCGAGGCTGAGGCCAACTCCTTTTGCAAGTGGACAATTTCCTGGCATGGGCCTCTGGAGACGAGCTTCGGTTTGGCGTGCCTCAAATCCAGGGCAGTGCCCAGAAGCTTGATCGCTTCTGACAAACTGGTCGGCGGCTTGACTTTGAGCAGCGAAGCCAGTTCCGCCGCCATTTCATCAACGGAGTTCGCGCCCAGACTCATGGCCATTCGGCGCTGGGAGCCGAAGGCGTTGATCGCCACCGGAAAAGGCGACACTTGGCCGTTCACGGTGGGTTGCTCGATCAAGAGGGCCCTACCGCCGCCGGGTGATTTCATTTCACGGTCGGCTAACTCAGTGATCTCCAATTCGGTGGCGATAGGCTGGCGGATGCGTTTGAGTTCACCCGCTTTTTCCAACGCCCGCACAAATTGGCCGAAGGAGTCGTAGGCCATATCATTTGCTCCCGGGTTTATGCGGGGGAATTCGGGCCAGGTCGGGCGGCAATTGGTCCGCAGGGAATGCCTCCACTTGCAATGAAAGCAAACTAAAGGCGGGGACGCCCAAATTCAAAGTGCCATTGGAACGGTCCACGATCATGGCCACCCCCAACACGCGGGCTTGATGAGCGCGGACAATGTCGATGGTTTCGTGCACGCGTCCGCCCTTGGTGACCACATCTTCCACGACCAGCACTTTCTCGTCGGGCGCAATCCTGAAACCGCGCCGCAGGACCAGTTTGCCTTCTTCCTTTTCGACGAAGATGAAACGAACACCCAATTGGCGGGCAACCTCCTGGCCGATGACCAGTCCTCCCATCGCGGGGGCAATGACGGTGGCTGCCCCTAAGCCGCGCACCTTGGCCGCGAGTGCGCTGCCCAGGCGTTCGACGACCGGCATTTCCTGCAACGCGAGCGCGCATTGAAAATATTGGCGGCTGTGCAAACCGCTGCGGAGAATGAAATGGCCTTCCAACAGCGCGCCGGTCTGGCGGAAAATTTGCAGGGCATCTTCGCTTGTCATCCACGCACTCTACGGGCGGGCGACGCGCGGTTGAAAGTTCAAAGTGGCCGTAGCGGAAGCGAAAAGAAGAAAGTGGCCCCGGCGTTCAATTTGCTTTCCGCCCAGACCGAACCACCATGTCGATGCACCAACCGTTGCACGGTCGCCAAACCGATGCCTCGGCCTTCAATATCCTTATCCTCGTGCAAACGCTGGAACACTCCGAAGAGTCGCCCGACGTATCTGGGATCAAAGCCCATGCCATTGTCGCGGACCGAATAAATGGTGCGCCCGCTTTCACTCTGCCCGCTGACCTCAATAAGCGGCTGCGCCTGACGACTGGTGAATTTGATCGCGTTGCGCAGCAACTCCTCCAGGACAGCGCTCAAGAAATCCGGATCACCCCAGGCTTCGGGCAGGGCGTCAATGCGAAATTCAGCAGCCGCCCCCTCCGCCTTTAGTTCCTCCGTTTTTTCTTCGGCCAGCCGCCGCATGTCGGTGACGCCCGGATTAAACGGCTTGCGGCATAACCGCGAAAACCCGTGCAGGTCCGCAATGAGCGCGGCCGCCTTGCGGGCGCCGGCGGCCAGGTTTTGGACGAACCGTTTGCCATCGGCGTCGAGCTTGTCGCCGTAATCTTCCACCAGAATTTGCGCGAACCCTTCGACGGCGCGCAATGGCGCCCGCAAGTCGTGCGAGAGGATTTGCGTGAATTGCTCGAATTCCTTGGCGATGACGTCCAGTTGAGCGGAGCGATCTGCCAGCGCGGAAGCCAGACGGTCGCGCTCCGCGCGCAGGGCTTCGATCGATTCGTCACTCATAGATAAACAGCAGGCCTTGGACAATATGGCCGAAGCGGGCGCAAAGTCAAAGCCGCGTCTGTGCCCGTCCTTTGACAAGATGCACGAGCTGGGGCATAAGGCTTTTATGGTCGGATACTCGCGCTTGCGGGCAAAACCAAAACCAGCATTCCTCGATTCCGCCCGCTCGAAGACCGCATGGATTTATTGCGGCAAGAATTCTTGCAGAAGAACGGTGCCCTCGCGGTAGCTGCAAGGACACGTTTTATGGCGTCGGTGAAAGAAGAACGCTTCCGCTCTGGTTGGTGCCGAGGAAGTAACCCGCGCCAAAATTCTGGTTCTGCAATACGACGCCATGAATGGCAATCGCTTTGCCCGTCTCTGGATTGATCACGCTGCCGTAGAATATGCCCGACGAAGTCGAGCAGGAGAGCTTGGTGGTGGTCGCTTCGGTGGCGGGGATATAAGGCCCAAGGGCAACTTGATTGGTAACGCCGTCGTCCAGATCACCATTGATTAGCGAGAGCGAGGCATCCACGGAGCCGAGAACCGGCACCTCGTTGGTAAAATGGTAAACCGATCCAATGGCCTCGGTGCCATTGGTGAAGCCGCCCGGATAAAGCTTGGCCGTGGATATGGGCTGCTTGAACCACTCAATTTGCCCGTTGATGTTGTCGCCGTTTGTAAACGAGAGCCACCCAAGGATGGATCCTTTGCCGCCATAAAGTGAAACATAAAACGGCCACCGCCCCTCACCTGCCACGACGCTGGAGGAGGTGAACGGCGTGCCGTCGCCCAAGGTTCCGCTCAGGCTGACATCGCCCAAGGTGTTGACCGTCACGGCGCCAAAGCCATTACCGCCGGGCTGGGCAGAGGCATTGTCACTGCCCGGGAAGACCAAAGTATATTTTCCGACCTGCGGGGCGGGATTCGTTCTGGAATAAATGGAGGGCAACGCCATCAAGTTCGCCGCCCAAGCGCCGTCGCTGATTGACCCGGTTATCGGGCCGTTGGAGAAATCCAATTGGAGTTGAACGGTGATGGGAGTCAATCCACGGCGCGGGATGGAATTAAAGGCCAGGCCAGTGAGGGGGGAGAATTCTCCCGAAAGAACGTAGCTTGCGGCTCCAACGCCAAGTCTGGCCGAGTAGGCTCCTGTGCTCGTCACACTGGCGCTAATTGCGCCGGAGCTTTCCACGGACGCGTCGTTGGGGACGTAGAATAGGC
>DASYNM010000346.1:0-6542 GCA_036008545.1 Verrucomicrobiia bacterium | reverse complement strand
CGCGATCACGCTGCGCGAGATTCCATGTTGGGAGAGCTAGCCTTCGAGCGGGCAGAGATTTCCAGCGGCTAGCGGCTCCAAGTGGCCGCCAACCATCAAAAACCGGACGCCCATCATTAACAGCCGCATTTTTATGGACGGCGAAAAAGGCTCAGGAATGACATCGTTGCGCTCCACATTCCCGGTAAGAATCACCTTGGGCTCAATTTCATAACGCTCAAGCGGCACCTCGTCGCGCTGTTCATTTTCGCCAGGGATAACGGGGTTAGGGACACCGGGATAGAGCACCCGGAAAGCAATCTCATGGAGGTCGGGAAGTCGCCGGAAAAGCCTAATTAGCGCCGACTCGGTATCGTGCAAGGCTTGTTGGGAGAATAACTCGGACTGACGCGCCACGGACAAGTTGTGATCCCAAGGATGCACATTGCGCGCCCACCAATGAAGCTGCAATTCCTGGCCCGAGAACTCCCTTAATTCATGAAGCATGAGCACGTCGTTGCGGACACAACCGCGAGGGGCCAGCGCCAGCGCCTTTCTTACGATGCGCCGAACTCTTATTTGATTTAGAGATTCTCTAAGTGTTCTCATGACTGACTATATATCGGCGTGTTGGATTTCGAGTTTACCTCTCAACGCTCGTCGCATTTTGGATCGGCCTGGTTGTTGCTCAGTGGAGAAAGGGCAGAATGGTCCAGCACGCCTAGCGGCGTCGCCTCAAGCGCTTGGAATTCAACGACTTCTGAATATCGGATTGGCCTAGTCGGGTTGCTTGCCATTGGAGCGGATTGACAGCAGGACAGAATGATGTAGGATTCCTCCATGAAGACCGATACGTATCCGTTGGCCGTGCCGCCCGATCTGCTGGGTGAGGTTCGGCAGGCGTCTCAGGATTTGGGGTTGTCCATGGCGGACATCATGCGGCAGAGTATGAAGCTCGGGCTGCCCAAACTTCGCGAGCAGTTGTCCCCTGATCCGCTAAAGAATTTAAAGCCGCTTTCGAAAGCGGAGTCCCGCCGCTGCTACCAACAACCGAACCGTGAATTTGACGCGCTGGAACATCACTTAGCCGGCTTGCCCTGTCCGTCGCCGGAAGAGGAATGAAAGCGTGGGAGATTTTTAGCTGGCAGGCTCCGGGCTGGCCGGAGCCGCATCCGGCGGTCATCGTGTCCCACCCCGACAGGGTTGCCAACAAACCGGAAGTGACGGTGCTGGTCTGCGCCTCGCGAAGGACCACCCGGCAACCGGAACCCAATGAGGTAATTCTCGATGCGAACGATGGCCTTGATTGGCCTACCTTGTGCAAGTGTGACCTGCTCTACACGATCCAGAAAGCAAATCTGGTGAATCGGCGCGGGGCGGTCAGCGCCGAACGTAAGAGGCAGATCATCGCGACGATCAATCGCGTCAATGGTTGGGTTTGAAACGGATTGCTCGCGCCGGGGGATAAGGCTACGGTTTCATCGTGGATCAACAAGTGGACACCATTGGCATCATTGCCGGCAATCGCTCGCTGCCGCTGGCTTTTGCGGAACAGGCCAAGGCCCAAGGCGTCAATCGCCTCGTGGCGGTGGCTTTTGACAATGAAACGGATCCCGCGCTGGCGCAAAAGGTGGACGAGATTGTCTGGGTCAAGGTGGGCCAGTTGTCCAAGATGATTGCGGCTTTCAAGGAGCGGGGCGTGAGGCGTTGCGTCATGCTGGGGCAGATCGCGCCAAAAAATCTATTTGACGTGCGGCCGGACATGCGCGCGCTGGCGTTGCTGCTGAAATTGAAGGAGAAAAACGCGCATTCCATCTTCGGCGCGATTGCGGACGAATTGAAAAAAGAAGGCATCGAGCTCATCGAACCGGTGCGCTGGCTGCGGCCTCTCATGCCGGGGGCCGGCTTCGTACTCGGACCGGCATTGACGGACGCGCAAAAAGAGGATGCGGCCTTCGGCTTTCGCATCGCCAAGGAGATTTCACGTTTGGAAATCGGGCAGTCGGTGGTGGTGAAGGAAGGAACGGTGCTGGCGGTGGAAGGATTCGAGGGCACCGACGCCTGCTTGCGACGCGGCGGGCAACTGGCCGGAGGCAAAGGGGCAGTGGCGGTCAAGGTGGCCAAGGAAAAGCACGACTTGCGCTTTGACATTCCGTGCGTGGGCGCGCGGACGTTGGAGGCGTGCCAGACGGCGCGGATTTCCGCGCTCGTGTTTGAAGCGGACAAGACGTTGCTCTTGGAAAAACCGGAAGCGGAAGCGCTGGCGAGGAAACACAAAATCACTTTGGTGTCCTGGGCCGCTAAGCTTTGAGTCGCTCGAAAGACTTGGAAGCTTGGTCTTTCCATGAATCCGCCGACTTACGTCGGCGGCTACGGGCTTGCGTCGCCGGATGGGATGGTGTTCAATTGACGGTCTTATGAGCGAAACACATCCGTTCACCACCACGACATTTGAGATTCCCGGTTTTCGCGTGACGAAGAGTTTTGGCGTTGTGCGCGGCATTATCGTGCGGTCGCGCTCGGTGGTTGGCAATTTGGGCGCCAGCATCCAAAGTTTATTTGGCGGCAATATTACCATTTACACCGAGCTTTGTGAACGGGCGCGCGATGACGCTTTTCGCGACATGATCACCCACGCCAATCAACTCAGCGCCAACGCCGTCATCGGCGTGCGCTACGATGCGACGGAGATCGCGCCGGGAATCACCGAAGTTCTGTGCTACGGGACGGCGGTGCAAGTCGAACCGGCTCACTGAGCTTTCGCTGTTATGGCAGGACATAGCAAATGGGCCAAGGTGAAGCATTTCAAGGGGGCGGTGGATGCGAAACGCGCCAAAATCTTCGCCAAGTTGGGCAAGGAAATCGCCATCGCCGTCAAACTAGCCGGCAGCGACCCCACGATGAATCCGCGTTTGCGCATGGTTTTGCTCAAGTGCCGCGCGGCCAACATGCCTAATGATAACATCGACCGCGCAGTCAAGCGCGGGGCAGGCGGCGACAACTCCATTACTTACGAGGACCTCACCTACGAAGTGTACGGTCCGCATGGCGTGGCTATGCTGGTGGAATTGAGCACCGACAATCGGAATCGGACGGCAGCGGAAATCCGTAGTTTGCTGACCAAGAACGGGGGAACGATCGCCACCGCCGGATCGGTCAGCCGTTTGTTTCAACGGAAGGGCCAGATCATCGTGCCGCGAGAATCGGCCGCGGAGGAAGTGTTGATGGAAGCGGCTCTGGACGCCGGGGCGGAAGATTTCAAAACCGACGACGCCGGCTATGAGGTCGTGACCGAGCCGGGGCAGTTTGAGGCCGTGCATAAGGCGATTGAAGGCAAGGGAATCAAACCGGCAGCGGCAGAAGTGACCTGGCTGCCGGTCATCACGGTGCCGTTGGCGGACGGCAAGGCGGTTGAGGACACCACCAAGTTAATTGACATCCTGGAAGAACACGACGATGTCAAAGAAGTTCATTCCAACGCGGAATTTCCGAGTTGAGAACGAGCGCGGTTCCGGGCATGAGTGTGAACTCTTGCCGCAGCCGCAATATTCGCGGCTGGAAACCGTATCGGCGATGATTTTAAATCTTGAATTCTAAACCCCACCAGCAACGGAGGGACGTCTGACCTCGGTGTCGGACACGTATTTCGCGCGCGTGTTGCGCGTGGTGGCGCGAGTGGTGTGCCAACATCCCGGGTGGTTCGTGCTGCCTCAATTGGGCCTCTTTGCGGCGTGCGTGGTGTATACGTGCTTCTTTTTGAAGTACGACCCCAGCCAGGACAATCTGGTCGGGTCGGACAAGAAGTACCATCAGGTCTATATGAAATTCCGGGAGGAATTTCCGGGCGAGGACGAATTGGCGGTGGTGGTGGAAAGCGAGGACATGGAGCGGAATCGCCAATTCGTTGAGCGACTGGCGGCGCGGTTGATGCCCGAAACCAACTTGTTCACCGATATTCTTTACAAGGGCGACTTGCCTTCGCTCGGCCGCAAGGCGCTGCTGTTCGTGCCGGAATCGGATTTGCAGAAAATGAAGCAGAAGCTGGAGGAATTTCGGCCATTCATCGAGCAATTTACCCAAGCCACGAACTTGGATTCATTCTTTACTCTGATCAATCGGCAGATCCGAACCGCCAAGGAGGAGGAGAATGCCTCCAACAACGCTCTCCTGGGCGCTTTGCCCGCCTTGCAACGCATCATCGATTCGGCGACGGACAGTCTGAGCCGCCCGGGCCGGCCGGTTTCACCGGGAGTGACCGCTTTGTTCGGCGCGGGCGAGGAAGCCCAGCAAAGGATGTATATTACATTCGCCAACGGGCGCATTTATCTTGTCACTGCCCGCCCTCGCAATGCCGATGTCACTTCGGATTGCGTGCAACGGATGCGGCAATTGATCCACCAAACAGAACTCGAAGTGCCAGGCTTGAACGTTGGCCTCACGGGCGAGCCGGTGCTGGACTACGATCAGATGTTGCAGTCGGAAAGCGATGCGACGGTGGCGACGCTGGTCTCGCTGGTGATCTGTTTGCTGTTATTCATTTATGCCTACCGCGAAACAGGACGCCCGCTCAAGGCCATGGTTTGTCTGGTGGTGGGCTTGGGCTACAGCATGGGATTCACAACTCTGGTCATAGGGCATCTGAACATTTTGACCGTTACCTTCGCTCCCATCTTGATCGGCCTGGCCATCGATTTCGGCATTCATTTCATAACCCGTTACGAGGAGGAAATCCGCAACCGGCGCAGCCCCGTGGAGGCGGTGGAAAAGGCGCTGGTGTTTACGGGCCAGGGCATTGTCACCGGCGCGCTAACGACGGCGGCTGCTTTCCTGGCGATGGGTTTGACAGATTTCAAAGGCATCCAGGAGATGGGCATTATCTCAGGCGGCGGATTGGCGCTTTGCCTGATTCCAATGATGACGATGTTGCCAGCCCTGCTGATGCGCGGCCGGCAGAACAAAATGGATCACGCCGTCGGCCTGCCCTCGGAAAGCCGGACGCGCATCGAAAGTTTCTGGCTGGCACGGCCGGCCTGGATCGTGGGCGCGGCCCTAACGCTTTGCCTGGTCGCGGCCACGCAGTACCACAAGGTGGAGTTCGATTACAATTTGCTCAACATGCAGAGCAAAGGCCTGCCTGCCGTAATTTATGAGAAGAAGCTTTTGTTCTCAGGCGCCTCGACTTTTTCCTCGGACGACATCACCAACCTGCCTTCCCTGGTCAAGAAGTTGAACGCCAAGCAAGACCCCGTTTCCGAGTTTGTGAGTGATCAGTTGGACTCGACGGCTAGGACTTTGCTGGCCTCTTATCACGGCACCAATTCGGAGGCGGACGAATTGGAATCTGTGCTGACCAAAAACCTCAACCGCATCATTACAGGTCCGTTGATTTACAATCCCGTCCGCTTTCAATCGGTTGTGCTGCGCCCCAAGACGGAGGAACTGCTGAAAACAAGACCTCAGGGGCAGGACTTGATCCAGCTCAATCAAATGCTCCTGCAGGACGCTTACCCGGACCAGATCACGCCGCGCCCCGGGCAATCGATCCTCTTTGCCGCCATTGTGGCCGACACTCTGGAACAAGCGGCGCAAATCGAACGAACGGTCACGAATTTGGCGAGCGTTTCAAGCGTTGATGGCAGCGACAGGGGGGACGCGATTTTCCAACTGCTGACGGAAGACCAGACGCCGGAGATAAAACTGGTCCGTCAGATCAAAGACGATGTTGCCGGCCTGAATTTCGCCTGCGCAGACTCCAATGGAGTGGCCTTGCATGATTTGAGCCGCACGCTTTGGAGCACGAAGGGATACCTTAACCTGGCCGCAGACGAGGTAGCCAAGGAACGTCCTCAGTTAGCAGGCGAACTGCGCGCTCTGGCGCAGTCCATCAGCGATTTCCGAGTCAAAATGCTGAGTGTTGACCCGGCCGTTCCGGACCGGCTCAAAGATTTTCAGGAAGCGCTTTTCAACGACATTCGTCAGACCTTTGAATCCATCCAGACGCAGGATACGAGCAGCCGCTTGGGGCCCATGGATTTGCCGCAGGCGCTGCGCGCGCGCTTCGTCGGACGCACGGGAAAGTATATGGTACAGGTTTTTCCCAGGGAAGACGTCTGGAAGCACGATAATCAGCAGAGGTTTATCACCGAGCTACGCACGGCCATGGGCGGACAGGCGGATAGAGTGACCGGCACGCCGGTGCAACTTTATGAGTACACGAAGCTGCTCAAAGACAGCTACCAGCAGGCAGCGCTTTATTCGTTGGTGGCCATTGCGTTCATGGTTTACGTTCATTTCCGTTCCTTGGTGTGCGTCATTCTTTCGCTCCTACCAGTCGCCATTGGATCGGCTTGGTCTTTAGGTGTGATGGGACTTGCAGGCGTGCCCTTTAACCCGGCCAACATAATGACTCTGCCGTTGGTCATTGGTATTGGCGTGACCAACGGTATTCACATCCTCAACCGTGTGGCAGAGGAGCAAAAAGCCAGCATCCTGGGCAAGAGCACTGGGAAAGCGGTGTTGGTATCAGGCTTGACTGCGCTTACCGGTTTCGGCTGCTTGATGTT
>DASYNM010000345.1:0-5781 GCA_036008545.1 Verrucomicrobiia bacterium | reverse complement strand
GCCGCGCTTTGCGCGAAAACCGCCTCGATGACGCCAATATCAAGGTCATCCGCGAGCGTCTCCAAATCTATGAGCGCGAAACCCATCCCGTGCTCGATTTCTACGGACCGGATTTAGTGGAGAAGATCGATTCGACTCAATCGCCGATCAATGTTTTGCGCGCCATCCTCCAAGCACTGACCAAGACCGCCCCCAGCAATGTAACGTAGAGCGTGTCTGGAAGATCGTAGCCGCCGACGTAAGGCGGCGGACGCACACCGGTTCGAGGCCGAAATCCGCCTCCTTACGTCGGCGGCTACACTCAGTTTCAATGCCGTTGCGAATTGTTTTCATGGGAACCGCGGAGTGGGCCTGCGCCAGCTTGAAAGCGTTGCTGGCGTCGGGGCAATTCCTCGTTCTCGCGGTCGTCACGCGGCCCGACCGGCCCAAGGGACGCGACCTAAAATCGCAAGCGCCGCCTGTCAAGACGATTGCAGAGCAAGCGGGCCTGCTCGTTTTGCAACCCGAGCGCGCCCGCGACCCCGCCTTCGCCGCCGATCTGGCCGCATTGCAGCCCGACGTGGCGGTGGTGGCGGCCTACGGCCAAATTCTGCCGCAGGCAGTTCTGGATTTGCCGAAATTCGGGTGCGTCAACGTGCATGGTTCCCTACTGCCCAAGTATCGCGGCGCGGCGCCTATCCCATGGGCCATCCTGAACAACGAGGCCGAGACGGGCGTCTCCATCATGAAAATGGCGGCGGGCCTGGACACGGGCGATGTTCTCAGCCAGCGTGCGACGCCCATTGATCCAGACGAAACCGCCTCCACCCTGCACGACCGTCTAGCCGTGATTGGAGCTGAATTGCTGGCCGCCACGCTTCCGCCCTATGTCGCGGGTGCCATCACACCGCAGCCGCAGGACAACGCGGCGGCAACGTACGCCAGAAAAATCACCAAGGCCGATGGGCGGCTGGATTGGTCGAAGCCGGCGCAGGAGCTGCGCACCCGCCTGCGCGCTTTTACGCCGTGGCCCGGCGCTTTCGCAAATTGGACGGAGTTGGGCCAACCGAAATTATTGAAAATCTGGCGGGCACAAATTGAGCGCCGCCAGGGGCATCCGGGCGAAGTTTTGCAAGCCGACAAGGCGGGTCTGGTCGTGGCCTGCGGCTTCGACGCGCTCCGCATCGAGGAATTGCAGTTGGAAGGCGGCCGCAAAATGGCGGCGGCGGAATTTCTGGCCGGGCACGACCTCAAGCCAGGCGCCAGAATAACGTAGAACTTAACTGCAACGATTCAGTTAACAGAGGAGCTCGCCCTCACCCTAACCCTCTCCCCCAGGTGACGGAAATAATTTCCGCCGCCGCGCAGGGAAAAGTCACGGAACTGTAGTTCTTGGCCAACGCTGAATGAACTTCTCCCTCTCCTTGGGGAGACGGCAGCACCGTAGGCGGTGCATCCCGTCTGTTGTTCTGTTCTGGGGGTGAGGGAGAACCTTGCCCCACACTGACTAGTTCAGGCTCAAGGTACTTTGGAGAGTCCCGGCTGCTTGTTCACCAGCGCGATGTAATCCGCCAGAATATGCTTGGCTTCCTCAAGCGTGGGATCGATGACGGACTCCGCGGCGGACGCTTCAACGTCTGGGTCATTGTCGGAATCGTCGCCTACAGCGGGTTGGTCAACGACCGCAACGGTGTTGCTCTTGACCGGAGGCGGCTGCAACTGCGGAAGATCGACATTGCGCAGTGTGATCTCGAAGACCTTTTCATCCGTCTTGCCGCGGGAGAGACGCTCCTTCTTAATCGCCTCATAACGGGCCAATTTGGTCTTTTGCTCAGCTTGGCGCTCGGCGAGGTTCAAGGAGAGGCTCTTGTCGGCCTTTTGTTTGAGAAACTCGGTGACGTCTTCCTGAATGTAGGCGAAGTCCTTGCTCGCGGCGACGCGATTGCGGGAGCGTTGCTGGAGTTCTGCCAGGTAAGGTTTGACGCGATTGAGGAAGGCTGGGTTGGCGCTGTCAACTTCGTCGCACGGGAGCGCGTAGGGAAGCGCGCTTTCGCCCACCTCGTCGGTGTCGTAATTCCAAATGGAAGGCAATTCGATGTCGGAGGCGACGCCATTGAACTGGGTCGAAACTCCGCCCGCGCGATAGAATTTCTTGATCGTTAGCTTGAGCGCACCCGGATCGTAATTCGGGTCGTAATCCATGTGCCGGTGCTGGAGGTAGCGGACGAGGTTGGGCTTCAAAGATTGCATGGTTTGCACCGTGCCTTTGCCGAAGGTGGAATGATCGCCCACGATGAGGGCGCGATTGTAGTCTTGCAAGGCGCCGGCCAGAATTTCGGAGGCGGAGGCGCTGAAACGGCTGGTCAACACGATCAACGGTCCGTCATAAAGAACCGGTGTTCTGCGGCAGGATTCGATGTCCACGACGCCGTTAGGGTCCTTGGTCTGGACCACCGGGCCCGGCGGGACAAAGAGTCCTGTCAAACTAATGGCTTCCTCGAGATAGCCGCCGCCGTTGTGTCGCAAATCCAGAATGATGCCGCCGACATTCTCTTTCTTCAACCGCGCGACCAGATTCGAAACGTCGGTCGTCATACTCTTGGGCGGCTTGGAGCCGTCATCCGACCCGGTTGAACTTTCGTTGTCGCCGTAAAAGGACTGAATATTGATCACACCCAAGCGGGTGGAAGGGCTGGCATCGGGGTTCGCGGGGTTCGCATGGAAAGGCGCCGTCGGTTCAATGGTTGCGCGGGCGGTGACCGAGGGTTCAGGACTCTCGTAAAGGCGAGCCCAGGCGTCCATGTCTTCCAATTTGATTTCATCGCGGATGAGCGTGATGTTCTTGCGCACCGACGAATCGGGAGCATCGTGCGGAACGACGGTCAGCGTCACTTGTGTGCCCTTGGAGCCGCGAATCATTTCCACAATCTTGTCCAACGGCATCCCTTCCACATCGACTGGCGGAGCGTTGCTTTGTGCGACGGCCACGATGCGGTCCTTTTCATGAAGCTTGCCGCTTTTCTTGGCCGGGCCTTCCTTCAATTCCTCGATCGTGCAATAATCGTCATCCTTGCCCAACAGCGCGCCGATGCCAATTAGGGAGAGCTTCATCTGAATGTTGAAATTCTCCGCCGAGATGTGCCCCATGAAATCGGAGTGCGGATCGTAAGCACGCGCCAGCGAATTGACGTAAAGCTCGAAAGCCCGGTCCGGATCCAGTTCCTTGTAATTGCGCAGCATCGACGCGTAATGGTTGGTCATCGTCTTGTGAATCTCGGCCATGTTCTTCTGGTTCAGGCGAATGACGGCCTCCAAGTTGGTCGTGGCAGCGGCGCGCGGCGCGGCAGCGGTGGCGTCATTGTTGTTGCCGCCGGGATGGACCTCCGGGACTTTTTGCCCGTCCTTCACTTGTTGCCCATCGGGTGCAGGGGCGTCGGTGTTGCGGGCGGAATCGGTATCCACCTTCTCCCTGCGGAAAGTCACATCGCCAAGTTCCTCGCCCTTGGCCGAATATAGTTGGTTGGTGGTCTTCCTCAGATTCTCGTGCGAAGCCAATTCCAAGCGCAAAGTGGCGTTGGATTGGTTGGCGGCAACCTCAAGCCAGCCGATGGCATGACCATCCTTGGCCATGTATTTCTCGGTTAAATAATCAAAACTCAACGGATGCATCTTGTCCCGCGTCAGCGTCACCACCGCATTGCCTTTGGCATCAAAGCTGACCGGTCCCGTGAATTGGATGTCCGGCGAAGTCAGGAGCTGATCGAGGTATTCGCAACGCAAAGCCTGGCGCCAAGACTCTTTGGCTTCGTCCAGGTCCTTGGCGTAAGGCAGCGTGTGGCGATTGAGGACGAACTTTTCGTGGCCCTTGAAATCAAACGTGGCGGTTTGGAGTTGATTGCTGGCGAAATCAACGCGTTGATGCACGCGATCCATGAAACGCGAAAAGATCACCCAGCATGGACTGATATTCGTATCCTCCAGGGTCATCACGTTCAATTTCGTCCGATACTGCTCAAACTCGGCGATATCAGACTGGAGGAAAAACATGTGCAGGTAATCCAGCGAGTCGAGAAAGCGATCCAGGAACCTGGACGACATTTCCTCGTCGAAGGGACGCTGCGTATAATGATAGTGCTGCAGGTTGGCCGCGGCAATTTGGGCGACGATGGCGTCGTTCGGGTCCGCAGCCGCTGCCATTTCGGCAACCGTCCTTGGCTCCGGCGGCGGCGCGCCATGCGCTTTGGGGAGAACGTGGAGAAGAACAAGGGCCGAGGCCAGGCACCGGGCTGCGAACAAGAATCGAAATCTCATTAAATTAATGCTGCTGTTAATAGTCAACAGGGACAGCATACCCGCCTGTTTGCCGGGCAAAGCTGTCCCAACGCCACATAACCTAACAAATCTCCGCCGGTTTGCCAGCGGAGATTTTGGGAGATTTGCAGCCAGCCCCTTCGAGGCGGGAGTGCTTCGGCCTGGATCGACAGCCACAGATGCAGCCACATCGGCGCCAATAAGATTTTTACTGTTTTCCTGCGGCGATTGAGCCACGCTCTCAGGCTGCGCATTATGCGGTTGATTGGTCATTTGAAAAGCGAAGCGTCCGCCAAGGCCTTTTCGGGCTACTTGGTTTCTTTGAACGTACGTAATCTCATCGAGCCCGACCCCGAAGGTTGGGCGGTTTGGATTCACTCCGAGGATCAAATCGAGTCGGGGCAGCAGGCTTTGGCGGCCTATCTCCAAAATCCGGCCGACAAAAAATACCAAATCGCCGCCCAAACGGCGGAGGCGATGGAGCGCGAGCGCGTCCGTGAAGATGCCAAGGCGGCCAAACGCATTCACGACCGGGACAGAATCTGGGCCATCGGCGGTTTGGCGCCCTTCACCCTTTCCCTCGTAGGACTGACAGTAGCCATGGCGCTGGCGATTGGTTTGAATCCCACCCGTTATTCGACGCGTTGGCTGGTCATCAGTAATGGGGGCATGGAGTTTCTGGGCGAAGTTCGCAACGGAGAGGTGTGGCGTTTGATCACGCCGATCTTCATTCACTATGGCCCTTTGCACCTTTTGTTCAATATGCTCTGGCTCAACGATCTTGGCGGCATGATCGAAAAGCGCCAAGGAATGCTCAAGCTGGCCATGCTGGTCCTGATCTTGGCCATCGCCTCCAATCTCGGCCAGTATTGGATGGCAGGACCGTTTTTCGGCGGAATGTCGGGGGTTGATTACGGCCTGTTTGGATACATCTGCCTGCGCGGTCAATGCGATCCTGCCTCGGGTCTGGGCCTCTCCTCCACGACCGTTTGGATGATGTTGGTCTGGTACTTTCTCTGTCTTTTCGATGTTATCGGAAATGTGGCTAATACCGCGCACTCCGTTGGCTTGGTGCTCGGCGTTCTGTGGGGCGCTGCGCCGATGGCCCGCAGGCTTTTCCGCGGTTGAGTCAACTAAAGCTTCGGTCTGCCCGGGCCGGCAGGCTGCGGCGAACGTGCGCTTTGGCAGGCGATTCATGCTTGGTTGCAGCTTCGAGCGTGGCGCGTCTTGAACGTCACTCGCACCCACCATTTCTTGCCGTCATCCCGTTAGTATCGGCTGGGATGAACCGGACTTTAGGCGGAATATGCGAACGTTCTCCCTCACCCCAACCCTCTCCCCAAGGAGAGGGAGAACCATTCGCCGCTCAGTCGAAAAATCCCGCCGCTGGATTTGCGTGACCATCATCCGCAAAACCAGAACCATCCAATCACTTTTCCCTCTCCTGGGGGAGAGGGTTAGGGTGAGGGAGAGCCTCTCTATCAACTGTAT
>DASYNM010000344.1:0-5928 GCA_036008545.1 Verrucomicrobiia bacterium | reverse complement strand
CGGTGGTTTCGACATGCCCGACAACGATTTCGGAATAGTGGTCTGCAGGGACGACGGCCGTGGTGCGGGAAACGGCATGATTGAGAGGACTGAGGCGGTCGGCGAAGGCACCGTTGTTCTTCTGGAACAGTGTGCCGTAGGGCGAATAGGCCATGATGGGAACCCACGAGCCGTTCTCGGAAAGAGGGTTCTCCACACCAACGAAGCTCGAGGATGCAATAGGCCCATTAGCGAGAGTCAAGACCGATATGAGCATGGCCACGAGCAGAGCAAGCGGGAGTAAGCGCAGCGCACGAGGGGCGCGCGAAGTGCATCGCAATTTGGCAGGGTTCATGAAGAGCCTCCTATGGAGCCATTGCTGGCAGTCTTGGAATCCGTGCCAAGTCTTCCTTCTCTTGTATCTTCGATAACACACTAGTCTTGGTAGGACCGTCAGCTTCGCTTCTGGGCGAGTACTTACCGGAGAGCAATCGCAATTCCAAGTCTAGCTTGCCCCTAACCGGTGTGAGATGTGGCGATTACGAGCCAAAGGACCACTGCTGGGCAAATAGACGGTCTATTGCATTGCCAGGACTAGGGAAATATTTAGCCATATGAACGAATAGGGATGCAATCGATCTCCGGCGTTATTAGTAGTTCCCGATTTGGATCTTTGTGTTGCGCCGTGCACGCGCTTCTAATGCCCCGTAGTATCTCCACCCTGCCAGGCTGAGAAGGTAAAGGACGGAGTGAACGCTTCGATGCCGACGTCGCCGGCGGCATAGGAGCCATCCGTCGTATAGGTGAACTGGAGCGCACCGTTCCTGTATACACTGAGGGTGTTTCCAATGGCGGTTAGCCGCCACTTATCACCGGCGACGAGCGTGGGAGTGAAGAGCTGCACTGCACTGAAGTTCGCGTCAGGGGTCATCTTGTAGATGCCGGACGAGCCGGGGTTGCCGGCGTAGAGAAACAGCAACCATCCCGTCTGCCCAGGATTGCTGCGGTCGATGCGGACGATGGGACCGCCGCCGCCGCTGGCCACCGAACCCAAGGTGACCTCGGAATACTGGTTCGCAGGCGGGGCAATGCTCCAGACTCCCGAAGCGTTGTGATTAGAGTCCAGACCGATGGCTTGGCCGCCGGCCTTGCTGAATCCGGAATAGCCCGGCAGCGGATACCAACTATCTCCTTCGTCCAGGGGGTTCTCAGCCCCGATAAACGTGGACGAGGCCCAAGTGCCTGAGGAGGCGGGCGCGGGGCCGGTGGACCAGGAGGCGATCATCGCATTGGTCACGGCACCATCGGCATAGGCCATGATTCCTGTCGCGCCCGTGGAGTACTTGGTCGGATTGGTACCGGTGTTATAAATGAAGTCGCGTACGCCGTTTTTGAGTCCGTAGACGACCGAGCCGCGCACGATGAGGCGAAGTTTGTCTCCGTCAACGACCGGGGAAGTCGGAATGAGATTAGTGGCGGTATAGCTGGTTCCGCGGCCGGTATCCGGAACATTGGAGTCCAAGCGATAAAGGTAGCTGGCTCCGCCGGCGATGCTCGTCCACCAGAGATAAGTGCTGTCGGTGGCCGCCCCAGAGGTCTGAACGCGAGCCATGGGCCCCACATTATTACGCGTACTTCCAATATGCCCGACGACGATTTCTGAGTACTGGTCAGCGGGGACGGCTGCGGTAGTGCGGGAAGCGGCATGATTCAGGGGACTGAGCCGGTCGGCGAGGGCTCCGTTATTCTTCAGGAAAAGGGTACCGTAAGGGGAATAGGCCATGACCGGTGCCCAAGCACCATTTTCGGAGAGGGGATCCTCCGCGCCAGCGAAGTTTGAACTACTTATTGTAGGAGGAGGGTTCGAAGCAGTGTACGTAAAGCCGTTGGCCAGAGTGGCGCTCTGACCATCGCTATTCGTGACCTTGACACCGACGGCTCCAGCCGCGCCGGCAGGCGTTGTGGCCGTGATCGTTGTGCTGTTGACGACAGTAACAGCAGTCGCCGAAGTGCTGCCGAGGGTCACCGTGGCACCAGATACGAAATTCGTGCCCGTGATGGTCACCAGAGTGCCGCCACTGGCCAAGCCGGTGTTGGGAGAAACGCTGCTAACCGTCGGCGCCGGGATTGAGGCGGCATACGTGAAGCCGCTGGCCAGAGTGGCGCTCTGACCATCGCTATTCGTGACCTTGACACCCACAGCTCCAGCCGAGCCGGCAGGCGTTGTGGCCGTGATCCCTGTGCTGCTAACGACGGTGACGGCGGTGGCCGCATTGGCGCCGAAGGCCACAGTAGCACCCGTTGCGAAATTCGTGCCAGTGATGGTCACTGCGGCGCCACCACTGGTCGAGCCAGTGTTCGGAGAAACGCTGGTAACCGTCGGCGCTGGGGCTATATACGTGAAGCCGTTAGCTAGAGTGGCGCTCTGACCATCGCTATTCGTGACCTTGACGCTGACGGCACCAGCGGCACCCGCAGGAGTTGTGGCCGTGATCGTTGTACTGCTGACGACGGCGACGGCGGTCGCCGCGTTGCTACCCAGGGTTACCGTGGCACCAACTATGAAATTGGCGCCCGTGATGGTCAGCGCAGTGCCGCCATTCGTTGGGCCAGCGGTCGGGGAAACGCTGCTAACGGTTGGAGCGGGGTTTGGAACGCTATACGTGAAGGCGTTGGCCAGAGTGGCGATTTGACCATCAGTATTCGTGACCTTCACGCTGACCGCCCCAGCGGCGCCGACAGGAGTTGTGGCCGTGATCTTCGTGCTGCTAACGATAGTGACGGCGGTTGCCGCATTTCCGCCGAGGGTCACCGTGGCGCCCGCAACGAAATTTGTTCCGGTAATCGTGATAGCCGTGCCGCCGGTCGTGGGGCCTGAAACGGGCGTGACACTTGTGACCGAGGGCGCTGGCAACACATACGTAAAGCCAGCCGTAATCGCGCCGCTCTGGCCGTCCGTGTTCGTTACGGTAATACTCACCGTGCCTGCCGCATGTGCAGGCGTCGAGGCAGTGATCGTTGTGCTGTTAACAACCGTGACGCCTGTTGCCGTGCCACCGCCCACACTTACCGTGGCTCCCGCTCCAAAATTCGTGCCGGTAATTGTCACTGTCGTCCCACCGGCCGTCGAGCCAGTGCCAGGCGACACACTGCTAACCGTGGGTGCCGGCGCAGTCTGGCCCGTTGTATCGCCACCCTGCCAACCGGAGTAGGTAAACGCCGGAGTAAACGCCTCCATACCTACGTCACCGGTGGCATAGGAGCCGTCGGTCGTATAGGTGATTTGGATTACGCCATTCCTGTATACATTGAGCGTATTTCCAGTGGCGGTTAGGCGCCACTTATCACCGGCGACGATCGTGGGAGTGAAGAATTGGACTCCACTAAAGTCGCCGTCGGGGGTCATCTTGTAGATGCCGGATGAACTGGGGTTGTCGGCGTAGAGAAACAGCAACCATCCCGTTTGCCCAGGATTGTTGCGGTCAATGCGGACGATGGGACCGCCGCCGCCGCTGGCCACCGAGGCCAAGGTGACCTCGGAATACTGGGTGGCAGGCGGCGTGATGCTCCATACCGCGGAGGCGTTGTGATTCGAGTCCAGACCGCTGACTTGTCCTCCAGCCTTGGTGAATCCATGATAGCGCGGCAGGGGATACCACCGGTCGCCTTCGTCGAGGGGATTCTCAGTTCCTGTAAAGCTGGACGAGGCCCAGGTCCCAGAGGAGGCGGGGGCCGGGCCGGTGGACCATGAGGCGATTACCGCGTTGTTCACAGCACCATCGGCATAAGTCATGATTCCGGATGTGCCGTTGGAGTAATTGGTCGGGTCGGCGCCGGTATTGTAAATGAAATCGCGCACGCCGTTTTTGAGTCCGTAGATGACCGGGCCGCGCACGATGAGGCGGAGTCTGTCACCGTCAACGACAGGGGAAGTTGGAATGAGGTTGGTGGCGGTGTAGGTGGTTCCGCGGGTGCTGTCGGGGACATTGGAGTCCAAGCGATAAAGGTAGTTGGCACCGCTGGCGATGCTGGCCCACCAGAGATAGCAGCTGTCGGTCGTGGCGCCAGAAGCCTGAACGCGAGCAATAGGCCCCACGTTGTTACGGGCATTAGCGATATGGCCGACGACGATTTCGGAGTAGTGATCGGAAGGGACGACGGCGGTTGTGCGGGAAGCGGCGTGATTCAGTGGGCTGAGGCGGTCGGCGAGGGCACCGTTGTTCTTCTGGAATAGGGTACCGTAGGGGGAATAGGCCATGACCGGGGCCCAAGTGCCATTCTCGGAGAGAGGATCCTCCGCGCCTACGAAACTTGAGGATGCGATAGGCCCATCGGCGAGAGCCAGGAGCGAAATGACCATCGCAACGAGCAGAGCAACCGGGAGCAGGCGCAGCGCACGCAGGGGGCGCGAAATGCGGTTCAATTCACCAAGGTTCACGGTCGAGTCTCCTGGGAAGCACGGCACAAAGCTTTACAATCCGTGTCTCATTTGGCCTTCTTTTGCGTTCAGGCAAGCACACCTATTTCTGTAACGCCGTCAACTTCGCGGGGTGCGAATGCTGATTCCAGTGCAATCGACATTCCAGGTCTTGGGTTGCTCCTAACCCTTGTGAAATGTGAAGATTACGCTCCGAACGGCCAACGCTGGGCAAAAAAACATCCCAGTGCATTGCAGTGACTTGGCAAATGTTTGCCAAAGGTTTAGCCAAATGTTCAGGAAGGAGTAAGACCTCCATCGGTCCCCGGTGTAACCGAGAATCTCCGATTTGGATCTCCAGCGCGGCGCGGTTTCTGGGAGAGCAGCTATCCCTGATTGCGCATAGGCCGACTCTACGGCCACGATGGGCGCCCAGGTGTGCCGATGATTAGAAATTTCTAGCGAGAAATTCTTTGAGTTGGTCGAGGCGGAAGTTGGCGTCGCCGATTTCGATTTGGAGAAGGAGTTTTGCGGTGCTTAGCTGATTGCTGAAGTCCAGGGAGGCGCTGGTTTCCGCGCGGCCGAGGAGTTGGACATTGCTTTCGATTTGTTTCTGCTGCTCCTGGAGGGTTTTGAGGCGGTTGCCCTGAACGGAAATGGTGTCGGCGACTTGTTGCTTGAGGACTTCGGCGTTGCGGATGACATCGCCCTCTTGCACTTTCTTCCAATCATTGTAGGAAGCGGCGGCTTGGTCGAGGTGTTTGTTAATGGCGTGGCTGGCAAGATTGTAGCTCACGGTGACTTCGCCGTAGGCTCCGGGATTGCCAACTAGCGGATTGACCTGCTGGTGGGCGCCGACCGAAAGCGCGACGTCCCAGTCATTTTGGCGATTTAGTTTGTAGATGGCGCTGCGCTCGTTTTCTTCGCGGGCTTGCTTTTCGGCGACTAGATCCTTTAGCGGCTTGTCGCTGAGTTGCGGAGCATAGATGGCGACAATTTTGGATTGCGTGTCGGCGCGATCGGCTTCGAGCTTGATTTTGGTGGTTTGCAGAGCGAAAGCCATGGGGCGGGTCATGTTTTGCGCGTCGACCATCTTTGTGGTAGTGGCGAGGAGAGTGTCGAGGTTTTCGGAGGCTTGTTGAATGAGGGCCAATCTGTTTTGGAGGGCTTGTTTTTCAAGGGCGGGAATGGCGTATTGGATGGCTTGCTGGGCGGAAGCGGAGGCAGTGTAGAGTTCGCAGTCTTTGCGGGCGGCGTCCATGGTGAGTCCGGCTTTGCGGACGTTGGAGAGACTACCGGTGAGCCCCCAGACGACCTGCGTGGGAAGGCCAGTGTTGGGCTGGGTGAAGCCGGCGACGGCGTCGGGCGTGCGCAGAAGATCGCGCTGGGCCGCGGCTTGCTGCGCTACATATTTGCAATAGGCTTGTTGATCTTCGTCGCCCGCGCGCGCAGCGGGGACCAGCAGGATGGCCAGCGCGAGGCCCGCGGAAAATTTACACAGGAATCGTTGGGGCTTGAGTTGGATCGAGGGC
>DASYNM010000343.1:0-6530 GCA_036008545.1 Verrucomicrobiia bacterium | reverse complement strand
GCGATCTGTTTACCATCGGGACTGAAGCGCGGCCGGCAGCCGGGAATTTTCAAGTCGATGATTTTATTCCCGTGCGCCTCGATGAGCAGAATCGTGTGGTCGTACCCCATGCCGGCATGAACAGTGGAGACGATCCATTTGCCGTTCGCGCAAAAATTCGGGTTATAGAGATGGTGCAAATTGGTGTAGTTCGGGTGCGGCGTAATCTTGCCCGTCTCCAGATCGTAGAAATTCATGCCTTTGGTGTAGTAATCGATGACATTAAACTTGGGAAATTCCTGATCCAGATACCCAATGACTTTGCCGTCGGGGGACCAGAATGGTTCGCGCGCGTAGTCAGCGATCTTCTTGCGATGCTGGCCATCAACATCCATCACATAGAGGCTGCGGATGGCATCCCGTCCTTCGCCCTTGTCCGCCACGAAACACATCCGGGTGCCGTCGGGCGAAATCTGGGGGTAATGCTCGTTGAGGTCCGGCGTCTTGGTCAAGTTGACCGGATGCGATCCGTCGGCGTTCATGACAAAGATTTCCCAGTTGCCATCCACGTAGCTCTCATAAGCGATCTTGAACGGCAACTCCTTCAACTTCGCGCACAACGGCGACGAATCAGAAGCGCCGGCAGGTTGAGTGAGCGAAGCGGCCGCGGCCAGCAGGCCGCCCAGAAGAAATAATCTTATTCTCATGCAACAATCCAGAGACTAAGACTCCCGCTCGATTGCGTCGAGCAAAACCTGGCCGCGTCAAAATTCTTTATCATCTTGTGTGTCTTTCGGTACTACTCCTTTGCTTTAGTTTGGCCGGCATGTTCTTTGGCCTGGGCCACCATTTTCTCGAATTCATCTTTTCCGCCGAAGAAATCGTAATTCACAGGTCCGAGCTTGGGGATCGATGTGTTGAGAGCAGCCCAATCCCCGGCTTGATAAGCGTACCAGGCATAGTTGTGATACCAACTGATCTCTTCAGGATTCAATTCAAAGAAGCGGTCAAACGCACTTTTGAGATCCAGCCAGACTTCATGCTGCTTCCAATAATTGGTTTTCTCCAAACCTTCCACATATTGCCGTTGAATCGAAACGTGAGCATCTCTCAGGATGAGGGGGACGTGGCCTCCCCAGTGCTTGTTCTGCACGCATTCGCGACCGAAGGCCAGCATATCCTGAGTTGAGCCGTACCATTTCGGTTCGAGGTAGAAGACCTTGGCAGCGCACGCATCGTAGTCATTCGGGTCCAGCGCCATGGCGCGACGAAACCAGAGTTCCATTCGGTCACGGCCCTTGCCTTGGCCCAGTTCCAGCGTGATCATTTTGACCGCGATGCGAGGGTCGTTGGTATTTGATTCCCAGGCAGCGGTTAATGCCTTCTCGGCCACAGCGAGACGCTGGCTAAACAATTTCCAGCCATCGCTCGTGACCGTGTTGGCGTACCCGCCGCCTCGGGCGTGCCACGCCATTTCGATGTAGGCCTCGCCTTTTAGCAGCAGCATCACGGGGGATTTTTTCCAATTTTCAAAAAACCCGCCCTCCATGGCGTGGTAGAGGGCATCGTAATGGTCTGGGTCACCCCTCCAATCCTCCAGAAAATCATGGCAAATATCGTAAACTTCATCAGGCGGCATCGTCCCGTCTGAGAGCGCAGCCTGAAGATTTGCCTGCTCATCTTGCCAGATCGGCAAGCGACGCACCTCGCCAGGAATGTTCGTGCCATAACCATAGGTGTAAGCAACTTGTTGACTCGTCCGTTCCCATGCGTAAAACTTACGGATGTTCGGATACGAACTTTGCTCCAGGTCCATGGCCGCTTTGCAATACGCATCGAAAAAGGCCTTCTTGCTGGCATTCTGATCCATGCACTGGCGGATGAACAAATAACGAATCATTGGGTCATCACATCCCGCGTTCACAGCGTTGAGGCAATTGTTGGAAATAATCGTACGCCAAGCTTCGTTCGAGACAGTGCTTTGGGAACGCGCGCGGGCGAATTCGGTCAAAGCGCGCTCGGCCGGTTCATCCCATTTTGGATTGGTGTGGCCGGCTTTCTGGTAGGCATTGACCATGGTCTTAAGGTTCCAATCCAGACGCGTCAACGCGGGGGCTTCGGGGGAAGGTGTTTCAGAACCAACGTGCTTTTTGCAGGCAACCAAGGTCATACAGGCTGCGATGCACAATCCGACCCAAGTCAAATGCGGCAACATGGGTGATTTCATGCCGTTCAGTTTAGCCAAAACGGCGATTTGACACAATAGCTTGTTGAAACCTATCGGCGTGCGGGCGTTCCTCTGGCGCCACGCAGCACTTGAGAAGCCCCCACGCCACACCTGTTTGATTGAATGTAAATGCGGTGATCAAATAAATTGCAACGCGACCGTGGCGCATTAGAATTTCCCTATGGCATTAACTCCATCGACTATGCTGGCGCTGGGGACGCTGGCGCCGGATTTCCGGCTGCCGGACACCGGCGGAAAAACGGTTGCGCTGGGCGACTTCAAGTCCGCTCCCGCGCTCGCCGTATTTTTCATTTGCAACCATTGCCCGTACGTCAAACACATCCAGGCGGGCCTGGCGCAATTAGCGCGCGATTATCAACCGCGCGGCGCAGCTATCATCGCCATCAGCGCCAACGACGTGCAAAATTACCCCGAGGATAGCCCGGCCAAAATGGCGCAAGAGGCCAAGTCCGCCGGTTACACCTTCCCCTATCTTTACGACGAGTCGCAAGCCGTGGCCAAGGCCTACCATGCCGCCTGCACGCCCGATATCTTTCTATTTGACGCCGCCCGGAAGCTGGCCTATCGCGGCCAATTCGACGACAGTCGGCCTGGCAACGGCGTGCCGGTGACCGGCCGCGATTTGCGCGCCGCCTTGGACGCCGTGCTGGCCGGAAAGTCTGTGCCTGGACGGCAAGCTCCGAGCATCGGCTGCAACATCAAATGGAAATCCGGTAACGCGCCCGCTTAATAAGCGGCTTCGTCTATTCCACAACCCTTGTCTTCTCCAAGTCGGTGGGGCCGGGCTTAGCATCTTCCTCGGCCGGTTGCACTAGGCAGCCAAAACGTGGTATCTCCGGCCAATACCAGGCCACCGCCACCACCACCAAAATCGTCGCGATCCCGCCCGAGACCACCGAAAAGACCGGACCAAAATTCTGGCCCGGCCGCAACAGGTCGCCGCCATAGCTGGCCAGGCCGGACTCAAAGGCGCCCAGTTCGTTGGAGGTGCCGATGAACAGATTGTTGACAGATGAGACGCGCCCGCGCATTAAATCAGGCGTCAAGAGCTGCACCAGAGTGTGCCGAACGATGACGCTGACGTTATCGACAAAGCCGCAGATGAAAAGCATCACCAACGACAGCCAGAACCACTTCGAAAAACCGAAGCCGACAGTCGCCAGCCCGAAAATCACCACCGCCCAGATAAGGGATCGCCCGGCATTTTGCATCGGCGGCCGGTGCGCCATGATCATCGCGCACAGCATCGAGCCGACCGGCAAGGCCGCTTGCAACAAGCCCAACCCTTGCGGGCCGACGCGCAGGATGTCCTTCGCATAAACGGGCAGCAGCGCCGTCGCGCCGCCGAAAAGTACCGCGAATAAATCAAGCGTGATCGCGCCCAGAATAATGCGGTGATTGAACACGAAGCGGAATCCGCCCAGGACCGTTTGCATCGAGACCGGCTCTTTGGGCGGTGGCTTGCTGTGGGCGCGCACCAGGCAGATCATGCCCAAACAAACCACGGATGACACCGATGTGAGAACGTAAACGACGAACGCAGTGTGCCCGAGCGCGATCAGCGCCCCGCCTGCCGCCGGCCCCGCCACAGCCGAAAATTGAAAGGTGCTAGAAGACCACGTCAACGCCAGCGGAAAATCCTGGCGCGCGACCAATTGCGGCAGAAACGAGGCGCTGGCCGACCACAAAAATGTCCGTGCCACTCCCGCCACAAACAAAGAGACAAACATCCACACCACCGGTTCCTGCTTCCATGAGATGATCGCCAGGCTCATCGACGTGCAGGCCAGCACGGCTTGCATGGTGATGATCACCTTCTTGCGTTCACGCGTGTCGGCCACATGCCCGGCAGGCAACGTCATCAGCACCATCGGCACGAACGCCGTCAGGCCGACCAAGCCCAGCAGCAGCGAAGAATGGGTCCGTTCGTAAAGCTCCCAGCCGACCGCCACGGTCAGCATTTGCTGGCCGAAGGAGGCGACAAATCGCCCTATCAAATAGAACAAAAAATCCCAGTTCCGCAGGATGGCGTACGGGCTTGGAGCGCGCTCCATTACACTTCGATCCTTCCCTCGAACGCAAACTCGGCCGGCCCGGTCAGGCCAACTTGGGTGAATTGCCCGTTGCTGCGCTCGAAGCTGATTTCCAGCGTGTCCCCACTTTGCACTTGAACCTGGACGGGCGAAGGATAAGCGCGCAGCTCGGCCGTGATCAGCGCCGAGGCCGTGACGCCGGTGCCGCAGGCCAGCGTCTCCCCCTCAACGCCGCGCTCGTAGGTGCGGACGCGGATTCGGCCCTGCCCTAGCACCTGCACAAAATTTACGTTGGTCCCTTTCGGCGCAAAATGCGGATGATTTCGAATCTCCGCGCCCAAGATTGAGACCATCGCTTTATCGGCGTCGGGCACGAAAAGAACCGCGTGCGGCACGCCGGTGTCGAGCGAATTAATTTTGGCCACGCCGAGGGTCAAGGGGACTTGCTGGCGCAGTTTCAAATCTTTGGGCGGCGTCAAGTTGACGGTCACGTTGCTGTCCTTAAAGAGGGCGGTGATGACGCCGGCCCGAGTTTCAAAAGAGATGGGTCCGTCGCCGCCAGTCAGGCGTCGCACAAAACGGGCGAAACAGCGCGCGCCGTTGCCGCACATTTCGGCCGAACTGCCGTCGCTGTTGTAAAAATCCCAGGCCCAATCGGCCTTGCCCGACACGCACGGCACCAGGAGAATCACGCCGTCGGCGCCGACTCCCTTGTGCCGATCACAGAGGCGCACGATTTGCGCGGGCTGCAACTCCGTCTGGCGCGAGCGATTGTCAATCAAGACGAAATCGTTGCCCGCGCCGTTCATTTTGGTGAATTCAAGGACCACGCCAGGAAAATAACCCTTCTGGCGGGCGGGTTCCAAGTTGAAACTGCGAGTGTTCCCAATCTTAGTGCGCCATAAATCCTTCAGCTTTGCTGGAGAGACTCCTGGAGTCGTTGGGGAATGTCCTATTCTTGAACCGCTGAAATCTTACTGTTCCGTGTTGGGTTTTATCGCGGGCTATCGCACCGTTTCGCAATTAAAAATATCTCCCGAACAGCCAGCGGGTAAGTGGGTCCGAGCCTCTTTCGACTCCGGCAAAGGCCGGGCCGCGCCCTTCTTTCTTTCCATTGAGGCAGCGTTTGCTATGCTACGGGCGCAATGACGGCCATTATGAGTGTCTATGACAAATTGAAATTCAATGCCGACGGCCTGATCCCAGCGATCATCCAGGATAACCAGGATGGCCGCGTGTTGATGATGGGCTGGATGAACCGCGCCTCGCTGGAGGCCACCGTCACCACCGGCCGGACTCACTTTTGGAGCCGGTCGCGCCAGAAATTCTGGGTCAAGGGCGAGTCTAGTGGCCACGTCCAGACGGTACGCGACATCGCGTTTGATTGCGACGGTGACACGCTGCTGATAAAGGTCGATCAAGTCGGAGCGGCCTGCCACGAGGGATACCGGTCGTGCTTTTTCCGCTCGATAACCGAGGGCGGCGCAACGGAGCGTGTGACGGAAGACCGTCTGCAAACGCCCGAGGAAATTTACGGCAAGAAATGACCGGCGAATTCCTTCCTTTTGGCAGCGGTGAGTACTGGATCTTTTTTACGCTGCTGCTCTTCGCGCGCGGCATGGATTTTCTGAGCACTTTTGTCGCGACGCCCAGGCTGTTGCTGGAAGGCAACCCGCTGGCACGCCGCATGGGCTGGAAATGGGGCGCGCTGGTCAACCTGGCTCTCTGCTTCGCCTTCGGGTTCTGGCCGCCCACGGCCATCATCGTGACGACAGCCGGCTTGCTGGTGGCGGCACACAATTTCCATTCGGCCTGGCTCATGCGCTCGATGGGCGAAGAGGCCTACCGCGATTGGTTTTTGGAGCGCATGGCGCAGACGCCGCGCCGCCTTTATTTCGCATGCTTGTGCGGGGAAACCATATTGACAGCGCTGCCCGGTGTGGCGTTGATCTGGTTCTGCAACGAGGACACCATTCCGTTCGCCATCGGCTACGGTATCGTCGCCTACGCCGCCATCGTTTTCTTCTACACTTCGCTTTCCTTGTGGCGCTTGCGACGGCGCGAGGTTAAGTAAGAGCCGTGTATTATCCGGGACAAAATGAATTCGTGAGGCTGGCCGCCCAGGGCAACCTGATTCCGGTCACTCGGCGCATTCTGGCGGATTTGGAAACGCCGCTCTCGGCCTACCAAAAAATTCGCGGCCAAGGCGAGTCCTTTCTCTGCGAATCGGTCGAGGGCGGCGAGCATATTGGCCGCTACTCGTTCGTCGG
>DASYNM010000342.1:0-8254 GCA_036008545.1 Verrucomicrobiia bacterium | reverse complement strand
CAAAACGTCCTTGAGCGTCAAATCGAACGAGACGTCGTTGAGCATAATGCTGTCGAGCTTGGAGAGGATATATTGTCGTCCTTTGGTTGTATAAACCAAGTTCGTGCTGTACATCGGGTTGGGGACGGGCAGGCTATCCCGTTTCCTGCTCTCGATCCAAGCCTTTTCCACGTTGCCAATGGCACTCTTGACCCCTTCTTCCCGTCGCCGGGCGAAATCCATGTAACGGGCTTCCTTGATCAAATCCAAGTAATAGGGAGCGCTCCGGTTGGAGGGATCGTCCTTGACGACTTGAACCAGGATCGCCTCCGCCTCGTCATACTTGCCCATCTCGTAAAGGAGCTTGCCGTTTTGCACGCGCGTGGCGATGTCGATCTTGTGTTGTTCGAACTCCGGAATCCGCTTGAGGACATCCACGCTGGGCACACGGCCCACTTGCTCGGACTCACGCTGCTTGATCTCCGCCTTGAGCTTGCGCAGGGCGTCATTGTTGGGATCGACCTTTAGGGCCGCATCGATTTCTGCATTGGCCTCAATCATATCACCCGCCACCAGGGCTTGGCGGGCCAGCTCTGATCGCACGGCATCCAAGCCCGCCACCGCTTCCCGCTTTTCGGCGTCCACGCCGGGGCTTGTGACTTGGACATTAGGGATGTCCCTAACGGCCTCTTGATAGAATTTTGCGGCCTCCACCAATTGATTACGATGGAGCGCGTCGCGCGCCCGCTCAAGGGTTTGGTGCAAACGAATAGTGGCCTCCTCGCGGCGCACGGCTTCGTCATTGGCGATTTCCACCGGATTCTCAACCGGTGGGGTGGTTTGCGCCTGCAACGAGAGGGCCAAAAGAAAGGCCAATCGCAGGCTAGTTTTTGCGGCTGATGTCATGGCGTCGTATCTTGTTAAAATTAATCCCCGTTTCGAGACGGTATCCACTTGAGTTCTGTTACTTTGGTCGTGCGTCTGGACTTCACTCTAACGACATCGTTAGTGATTTCAACAATTATATATGGCTCGTTGTCCAGTTTGAATTCATCGTTGACTCGCTTCTTTTGCAGAGCCAGCGTCGGATCCGGATCATATTTCAGGTCAGCCAGGAAACTATCCGCTCTTTTGTATGGAGTGTTCGTTGACACCCACACATTCGTTTCCCCGGTCTGAATTATTTCTAGATTTATTTCCGATGGGTCATCCTCAGCACCTTTAATGCCGAGCACGGTATAAAGCCCCGATTTCATCTTTTCGCCCTTGTGCGCGTGGTCGATATGCTTGCGGGGATTGGGCTTGCGCAGGTCAACATTCGTCTCGACGCCCATGAGGTACACGGAAGTGCCCGGACTGGTGGATTCATAGGAGATGATCGTGTAAAGCGGAATAATGTTGGTGACGATCAGCGCGTCGGGTCCGGTTTTAAGGACCTTCTTCAGTTCGCCGTTCCCATAGCGCTTCCAAGTTACCGGGTTGAAGAGATTATGGTCGCCGGACAAGACTACTGCTGGGGGATTGGTGATTTGCGCCAGCGCTTGTTGGTAATTCGTAAGGTCCATGGGCGTCGGTGGCGTTGTCTTGGGCGTCGGTGCGGCTGCGGTAGTGGCCAATTCTTCCCGCACTTTCTCCAAGGCGGACTTCATCCAAAGCACGGCCCCCGCCAATCCCAGCAGAACCACGCATAGCACGATCTTTTCGTAATGTTTCTTGAGGAATTCCATCAACGCTCTCCCCTTCTTGATGGATTGGCCGTGGGCGCGGCGGCGGGCGCTGGCACGTCCGCCGCTTTGAGTTTAACCACATCGATATAAATGGTCACGAACAAAGGAGTTTCCGTCAGGACAATCACCGGCCCAGTCGGGACGGTTGGCGTCGGCGCGACTGGAGCGAACTGCGGCGGCGGCACTAGCCCCCGTCTTCGTTCCGATCTGGGGTCTCCGCGACCGCCGCCACCTGGCCCGTTCGGGTTCATAAACGGATTCAAGGGTTGGGGTATAGGCTGATACACCATCTGCACTGGCGGGGGCGCGGCAGGTTGGAGATCAGTCAGTTGCGGCAGCGGTTCCCTGGACGGCGACACATGGATGGTCTTGACAATTAAGCAGTTGCTGGAGGCGGCAATGCCGGCCAGGACGTTGGCAATCTCGGCGCTGAAGGCCCGGAAGTTGACCATGTAAGGGACCACCACACCCGATGTGTTGGTCGTGGGGCCGACTGCAACGTAATCATCGCCTAGCATATCTTCGCCTACGACTACCGGGCGCTTTATCTTTTCCAAATAGTTGATCTTCGCGGCATAAAGGATGTGCAGAATAGCTTTCATCTCCGTCATCTCCTGCATCCATGGCACGATGGACTCGCTAGGGTAATTGAGCAGATTGACCTCCTGCGAGAATCCAAATGTGCAATTCGCAGGCAAGCCCACACCGGCATTGGTCGCCTCCAGGCCGAGTTGAGCGATGGTGTTTTGCAGGTATTCTTTGAAATGACGGTCATCCAGTTTGGTCGGCTCAGGGAAGCCGGCGAAGGGTTTCCGAAATTCTGACAAGAATGTCCGCACTCGTTCCGCGTCCGTCTCCGCCGCCTTGATGTTCTGCTGGTCGGGGAAGGGGCTCTTGGTTTGCAAGGCATGCAGGCTGGCCTGGTCGGAAGAATATTTATCGCTGTCCGCTTTGTTCTGATCCAGAGCGGAAAAAAGCAAATAGGCGCAATATCCAGTCAGACCAAGCCCCACGACAACGGTGATGACGAAGTATAGATTGCGTTTGATCCAGGCCATGTTCAGAGCTTGAAATGATGTCGCAACTCCACCGTCATTTCGAAAATGAACGTATTGGTATCATCGCCTGGTTTGATGCCTTCCGACCCCAACACCGCATTGGTGAAGCTCGGACTGCTGTTCAAAAACTGCCGGACGGAATACGCCAAGTCAGAGTTCGCGGAGGTCGCCACGCTGGTTCGATTGATGCCTTTGCAAGTAAGTTTGAGGCTGCTGATCTCATTCAGTCCGGACTGCGCCGCAGCCCCTGGCGTTGGCACTGTCGGAGCCGGCCCGCCCGGGGCGCGTCCTCTATACGCCCCTCCTCCTCTATAATCCCCTCGTCCGCCTCCAAGCCGATTAAATCCCCCACCCCCAGGACCACTGGTGGCTTGGGTGCCGGCCCCAAAACTATCGGGCACAACGGGCGTAAAAGTATCCACCCAGACGCCTGCGTCCGTGTTGGTGCCGCCATTTTCGGGCGTGGTCAGGTTCACTTTCTCCGCCGCTTCGGCCTGCATCAGCGCGGCCCGCAAATCCGTCAAGACCCGAATCCAGAAGAAGCGGTTATCGCCCAAAGTCTTCATATCGTCGGCCTGCTTCTTCAATTGTTCCCGCACCCCCAGCGCCTTTTGCATTCGTTGATCCTGAGCTTGCAATCTGGACAACGGCTCCGCAACCTCGGCCGCCTTCTTACGCCATTCATCCCCGATGCGCACCTCCGACCTGTAGATGGCAAAAACCACCAACGCCAGGCTGAAAACCGACGCTACCAGATAAGGTTTCTTGCTTCCGAATTCCTGCCGTTGCAGTGAACTCTTGGGCATCAAATTCAATTCAACCGGGCAGTGGGCCAAGTCGCGCAACCCCAGCCCCACCACTTCTCCATAGGAGTGGGCGTACTTGGACAACTCCTCCAAATCCAACCCGGGATCAATCTCGATGTTCCGGAATGGATTGAAGTACTCCACCGGCACATTGAGTTTCTCAGCGAAAAATTGCGCGGTGTAGGGCATGATGGAGGCCCCGCCGGAGAGGAAGAGTCGTTGCGGCGCCGTGCCGCCTTGCTGGCCCCGGAAGAACTGAATGGTTTGGTTGACCTGGATGTGCAGCCGCGTCATCACCTGGCGCGCGATTTTGGCAATGGCCGCCGCCTGCGGGTCCTCGGGCTCCTCATAAGCTCCGCCCAGGCTGACGGAGCCTTTCTCTATCTTAATCCTCTCCGCTTCGGGGAACTTCAATTTCGCCTCGTTAGCGAAATCCTGCGTGATGGAATTGGCGCCGATGTTGATGCTGCGTGAATAGACCTTGCCCTTCTCGAAGAAGAGGAGGTTGCTGGTCTTGGCCCCGATGTCCAGGAGCATGGTGCAGCCCTCGAGGTCCCCGTAATTGTAGCGAAAAGCATTGCAGAGAGCCGCCGGGGAAGCATCCACCAGCTTCATGTGCAAACCCGCGCCCTCGGCCACGCGGAACAGTCCCTCGATAATTTCCGACTTCACCGCCACGAGCAGAACCTCCAGTTCATTCGTAGCGGAGGTGCCCAGGATTTGATAATCCCACACCACTTCGTCGAGCGGAAAAGGCACGTTCTGCTGCGCCTCGTAGCGGATGATCTGCGTCACCTTGGATGTATCGACCGGGGGTAATTTGACAAATTTGGAGAAGACGTGAAAGCCCGGCGCGCAAGCGTTGACCTGCCGCGCCGAGTAACTCTTTTCCCCCAGCAACTCGGTCAACCCCTTGAGGATGGCCGCTTCACGCGCGGTTTCCTGCGACCCCTCGATCCCCAACGGTTTAATCCCGTATTGTTTGAGCCGCAACCCGCCGCCCTCGTTCTGTTCAAACTCCGCCAGCTTCAAACTGCCCGCCCCAAAATCGACGGCTAAAAATGATTTCGTGTTTAGCATTGGTTATGCGGGCGCGGCGCGAGATTACACCGCTTGCTTTGCTTCCTGGGCTTTATCATTCGTTAAAAAGTCCGTGCTAGTTACAGCAAATCCATAAAATGGTCAATTGTTTTGATCAAGAAATATCCCCAAAGCTTGGTACGTGCCAGAGCGAGGGGCATTTAAAGCCGCACTGTTGACAACGGCAGTCCAGCCCGCATGACAGTCATCGCCCATTTTTACGCAGCATTCTCACGCATAATGCGTGAAATTGCCGCAACCAAAAGCATCCGTTCCAATCAAATTCGCCCTTGAAAATATTCAATAGTCTTGACAAGCCCTTCCCCCAGCGGCACCCGCGGTTCCCATCGCAAAAGCGCCCTGGCCCGGCCTATATCAGGCTTGCGCTGGCGCGGATCATCCTGCGGCAGCGGACGGAACACCACTTTGCTGCGCGAACCGGTGGCGCGGATGATCTCGCGCGCAAATTCCAGCATGGTCAACTCCGTCGGGTTGCCGATGTTGACAGGCTCATTACTCCGGCTCATCATCAAACGATAAATCCCCTCGATCAAATCGGAGCAGTAACAAAAACTGCGCGTCTGATCACCCTTGCCAAAAACCGTCAGCGGCTTGCCCGCCAGCGCCTGCCCGATAAACGCCGGCACGACCCGCCCGTCGTGCAACCTCATGCGCGGCCCGTAGGTGTTGAAAATGCGCACGATTTTCGTGTCGATGCCGTGTTGCCGGTGATAGGCCATGACCAACGCTTCGGCGAACCGCTTCGATTCATCATAGCAACCCCGCGGCCCAATCGTATTCACATTCCCCCAGTAATCCTCCCTTTGCGGATGCACCAGTGGGTCCCCGTAAATCTCGGAAGTCGACGTCAGCAGAAACCGTGCCCCCTTGTGCTTGGCCAGCCCCAGCGCCTTGTGCGTCCCCAACGATCCCACCTTCAAGGTCTGGATCGGCAACTCCAGATAATCCACCGGGCTGGCTGGCGAGGCAAAATGCCATACGTAATCCACCGGCTCGTCCAAAAAAAGAAATTCCGTCACGTCCTGCTTGACAAACCGGAAATCCGGCCGCCCCGCCAGGTGTTCGATGTTTTCCACGCTGCCGGTGACCAGATTGTCCAACACCACGACATGATGCCCACGCGCCAGCAAATAATCCACCAGGTGGGATCCAAGAAATCCCGCCCCGCCCGTCACGACTGAGCGGGGCTGGTTTTTGTTGACTGATTTTTTTTTGGCCATAATTCAATTTTAGATCGATCAGCGCGCTCCCGTGCCCAGCAGCACGACCCAGATGGTGCGCCACAGGATGCTGAAGTCCAGCCGCAAGGACCATTTGTCGATGTACTCCAGGTCCATTCTCACCCAATCCTTGAAGTCCTTCACGTCGTTGCGTCCCGACACCTGCCAGGTGCAAGTCAGCCCCGGCCTCACGCTCAGGCGGCGGCGATGCGACAAGTCATCAAAACGTCTGACTTCCTCCAGCGGGAGCGGCCGCGGGCCCACCAGACTCATCTCCAGCCGCAGCACATTGAACAATTGGGGAAACTCGTCAATACTTCTCTTGCGCAGGAATTTTCCCACTTTGGTCACGCGCGGATCGTCAGTCACCTTGAAGACCGGCCCCGACATTTCATTAAGGCGCGCCAGCTCCTGCTTCATCTGCTCCGCGTTGGTGACCATGGAGCGAAACTTATACATGACAAATGGTTTGCCGTTCAACCCCGCCCGTTGCTGGCGGAAGAGCACCGGCCCGGGCGAAGTCATCTTGATGGCGATGGCCGCCGCCAGCATGACCGGGGACAACAACACCACCGCCACCATGGCCCCCGCCAAGTCCACGATCTGTTTGGCCAGTTGCGGCCACGAAGTCCCCGTTCCGCGGCGAAACACCAGCACGGGACGGCCGTAGAAACGGTCCACGCTTGTTTCAGATATCTTGGTCTCGAAAAAGTCCGCCAGGAGCCAGCATTCGATCCCCTCCAGTTCACAGGCCCGGATGGCCTTTTCCACCCGGTCGAAAAAGGTCTGCCGCGCCGCAATCACCACCGCGTAGATCGAGTGTTCGTGCAGTGCGGCCACCAATTCCTCGACGGGACTCTCATTCAGATCGAACTCCCCCACCACGTCCAACTCCTCCATCCGCTGGCCGATGTCGACCAGCAACCGTTGGGTGTCCTCTGGCGCACCTGCTAACATGATGCGCCGCTTGAATTTCGACTGGGCCAGCTTGGTCTTGTAGGCCATACGCACCATTTCCTCCTTCAAGAACATCAACCCGAAGCCGCAAAAACCAAAGAGCACAAAGACCGTCCGCGCCGCCTCCCGCTTTAACATGACATCGATCACCATCAACCCCACGACGCAGAAAAAGCAGGCTCTGGCTAATTGCCATGCCGTCTGTTTGACTGACGAGAAGATGGACCGCTCGTAATAGCCCTGCCATTCCACCACTAGCGGCGCCATCGGAATCACCACGAAAAAAAGCCACAAATAATCCCCGAACGGCGAAATCGCGTCCACGCCTTTGAGACCAAAAATCGCATGGGTCACCTTGTCCCCAAAAATCGCGTCCACCGCTTTGGGCCCAAACTGAGTCCAATAATTTCGGATCACCCAAGCCAGCCATAGCCCCAGCGCGAAGAGGCATCCATCTATGACCTGATTGACCTGGACGCGGAATTGGCGGTCACGAAGCAACATATCGACTCAAATCCATCACAGTTCGGCAGCAGTAGATCGTTTTCCGGCAGGCCACGACATGGTTCCTACCGCGCGGCGACTGGCAGCCGCCCCGCGGCGGGCTGGCCCGCAACGGTTTGAAATTCCGGGACTGACGCCCGGATAAATCGTTCAAGATGTTCAAAAGTGGCTGCTTCCTCTCCCGGAAGGCAAGTCACAAAGTATGAAATATAAGCCCACCTTTCCAATACCCCTGTCTCAACCATCGTCCGGGCGATCGACCACAATCGCGCTCCCCGGTCCGGCGTCAGGCGGTCCGCCGTGACGAACCAATAGACATAAATTCCTTTGTACTCGACGGGCTCATTATATTTATTCTTTACCACGCGGGAGGTCGTCAACTTCAACGCTGGCAGATCGTAAGGGTAGGGACGATCCATCGGCAACAGAACGTGCTCGGTCTTCTCAATCTGCCAATCCTGCGCCACCAAACAATACTGCGGCTGATGAATGCTGGTGCGGTCGGTGCCCATTAACACCACGTTGGCAAGGACGGCGAAATCATCCTGCTGATAGAGCTTCCGCCCGTAGGTTGTGTCTTTGGGTAATTGGCCCAATTCTCCGAGCGTCACCGGCATGTTCGTGCCCTTGCAACCCAGAACCTCATCCGGCAAAAGCACAGATTGTTGTGCGGCCAAGTGGCCTACCTCATCGTACAACAGCCCCGGACCTACCTTCACGCCCGGCTCTCCTAAGCGCATACGCTGGTGAATTCTTAGCAGGTAACCTCCTGTTGTCGCCATCATGCCCAAGGCCACCGCCAGAACCAGACACTTGCTCTTGTTCATGCGCTCTTCGGGGAAGGTTTCTCCCTTATCAGGTGGGCCAGCAGCAGCAACGCTCCGATGTTCACGCAAAGATAC
>DASYNM010000341.1:0-11648 GCA_036008545.1 Verrucomicrobiia bacterium | reverse complement strand
GTAGGCCACCAATTGGTAGTGATAGGTCGTTCCGGGCACTAAGTTGCTGAGCGTCATCGACACATACTGGACGGTGGTCAAGTTGGTGCCGAGCGAGTTGGTCGGCGTGAAATTGTCGTAGTTGGTGGTCGTGCCCCATTCGAAGTAATAGGAGGTCAACGCTTTCTCCGGGTTGATCGAGCCATTCAAGGTCGCGTTGGTCGAGGTGATGGCAGAGGCAGGCAGTGTTATTGCAACCGGGGCTTTGGCGCTGGGGTTGAATAGCGTAAAGTCAGTATTGGTTACTTGCCGAATCAAGCTATAGTAACTCTCCGTCACGAAGAGCGAGCCGCCGGGCCCAATGGTCACGCCGACGGGTTGGCGACCGGAGGCATTGGTGGTGCCAGCGCCAGCCGCGCCGTCCACCCAACCAGCATAGAAGGTCGGATCACAGGTGCAACAGGTAGCCGTCCAAACGTCGCTGCTGGTTCCGTACAGAGTGGTGGTATTAGTCAACGTGTCGATCACTCGCAAACGATTGTTCATCGTGTCGCAAACGATGAGACGGCCGTCGGACGAAGCGACCAAGCCATGAGGCTGATTGAACGAGGCGAACTGTGGGGGGCCATCGTCATAACCCGCGCCGTGCGCGCCCGACAACAGTTGCGGACCGGGGTTGGATTCGAAATCGTTAGTCGAGACGACGTAAATGGCGTTGCTCAAGGTGTCACTCACCGCCAGATTCCCGTTTGGAAGCAACGCCATGCCGGCGGGCTGCCAATTGAAGGCGGGGACAATATAAGACACCGCCGGGGAGGCTCCCAGCGCAAAGGGTTCCGAGTAACGGGTGGGCGGCGGATTGCTGTCCAGCATTTGCACCCGTAGAATGACTCCGTTGGTAAAGGCCAGAAAGACGTTGGAATTACCGTCCACCACCATAGCCGTGGCCACGACACCGGCTGGCACGCCGGTAAGTTGCAGGTAGGAAAGAACATTGAGGGTGGGGGACTGGGCCGTGAGAATACACTTGTACACTTGCGGTGGCGAAGGCAGCATCACGTACAGGCTATTGGCCGGGTCAACCGCCACGCTGGTGATATTGGTCAAGAAATGAAAATTAGTCACCACATGCGGCGAGCTCCCGGTCGTCTCGTAGTACTCAGTCGTAATGCTGGCGCTTAGATTGCCAGCCGCGCTGACTTGCTCCAAGTCCGAATTACCTTTGTCGGCGATCCACAGATTGCCGTTAGTATCGAACGCGCAGGAATTGGGGTCGTTGAATTGCGCCGTTTCGTAGGTGTTGCCGCCGAGGAATCCATAGGAGTGGCCGCACTCTACCCGCACTCCCCCGCCAATGGTGTCCACCGTTACAGGCTCTACCTGGGCGCTGGTAGTGAAGCACATGGCCAGCAAGCCAAAGCCAGCCAGCGTCGAACTCAACCCACCCCACCACCGCCCGCGTCCCGTTTGTTTTATGTCAATTGCACTCATAGATGCACACAACGTTTATGCGTTAAGGCGTTTAGGCGTTAAGGCTGGTAATCCGGGGCAACCTTGTTCCTGGGTTTCGTCCAGTCGTATGGCTCGCCCGTGTCCCACGGCGCTTCGCCGACCTCGGAAGGTGAAATCGGTTTGCGCTTCAGGAATTTGCTGTTGGATAGCTGGAAATCGGAATCGCTGATGATCGTCGGGGTGACGAATATGAGCGTGGTTTGCGCGGCGTGCGATTTGCTGTCACTACGAAAGAGGCTGCCTAAGCCGGGGATATCGCCGAAAAATGGCACCTTGGTGTAGGTCTTGCCCACAATGTCCTGATCCATGCCCCCTAATACCAGCGTGTAACCGCTGGGCACTGCAGCCTCGGTCACGACAACGCTGCGGTTGAAAGTGGGCGCAGAATTGGGCTGTCCGTTCAACGTCTCCGTCACCGTCGGCCCCTGTTGCGAAAGCTCAGGCTGCAACTTCATGAGCACATTGGTCGGGCCGGCAATGCGCGGCGTCACCACCAACTTAACGCCGACTTCGTTCAGGATGGTGGTTCCTACTTTCAAGTCGTAGTTGGGTTGAATCGTGGCCAAGCCCGAGGCTGACCCACCGGCGGGAGCGCTTTGCGTCTGAATGAAGACCGGGACGTTTTCAACGACCATCAATGACGTAGGCACTCCGTCCAAAGCTACCGTGCGCGGGAAGGCAATCGTCTTGGTGTCGGCGTCGGTGTTCAAAAACGACAACACGGCTGAGACACCATCGGCGTTGAGGAAAGCCGTGGCCGGGCTGAAGCCGTGGGCGGTATTCATGGAAAAACCGCCGCCTGCAGCAGGATTGCCGGTGATGGTGGTAATATAGCTGGGCACGTTGCTGGAGATCGTAGTCACGTTCCCTAGACCACCGAGGATACTGGATCCACCAGGCGAAACGGTTCCACTGCTGGCGGTGTTGGTGAAAGGTGCCGATCCAATCCCCGTTGTGCCTTGGGTCAAGCCGTTACCAAAACTGATGTGCTGGGACGCAAGCGTTCCGGTCCAATCCACGCCTTTGGCCGAAGTAATGTCTTTGGTGGTTTCTACGATCTTGGCTTCCACCAATACCTGCCGAGTGGCCGAATCCAGTCTCTTGATCAACGCCTGCACGCCCAGGAGTTCCTTCTCCGTCGTGCGAATAATAAGTTGGTGCGTGCGCAAATCGGCGATGATGGCGCTGCCGGGTGTAAGTGTGCTTTGGACTTCCTGGAGAATGTTAGTCGGATTGCCATAGCTCAACTGAACAACGCTAACGATCAGCGGTTCCTTGGCAGCCGGGTCTTTCTTAGTGATGCGTCCCACCTTGGTGCGTTGATCCCAAAGCAATTGCCAGCCCCAGTTATCCAGCAAGGCGTGTAGAGCCTGCATGGCGGTCAAGTTGTGCCATTTCTCGGTCACTAGTGGCGGCGGGATGAGGTGCCCGTCGGCCGACATAAGAAGACCGGGGTCGAATTGGATGTTAAGCCCAGCCTGCAGTGCCAGGGAGCGAATGGCATCAGGCAGTTCGACGTCCTTGAAGGTTACGTCGGTGGGACCCTCTTCGGTGATCGGCGCGTTGGTAGTGACGGTATCCCCGCCGACCAAGGGGCCATAGGAGACGGCGCGGTCGGCCGGCATGGGCGGGGGCGGCGGCTCCGGCACAGGCACAGGCGCATTGCTGACGGGCACCCCCCCGTTGTTGGCCGCGGCCTGTGCTTGGTTGGCGTTTTGGCCGTGCGCGGCCAGACAAGGGACGAGAACCGCCACGATAACCGCAAAGACATTTTGGATTTTCATATGACTATATGCATTCTCGACATTATTTGGGGACTTATGAAGAAAGTATTTCTTCATAAGCCTTTCTTACTTAGTTGCAATCGTTTCGTTTCTAACTCACCTGTTACCTTGATGAGAGCATAATCCTCGCCGATCTCCAGGCACTTCAACTCCACGTGCCCACCCGGCACCTTCACCGACCCTTGTTCACCAACTTCCAGAATGTCGTCATTGACGAGCGCCAAACGATGGTTGGCGGATCCGACAATGCCTTTGAGCACCAACTCGGACGCCAAGGGTTTTTCCTGCGGGCTTCCTTTTACCGGCTGAGGGTCGCGGCGGTGGGAGTTGGGAAAGAATGGATCCCGCCCCTTGGGGGGCATAAGTTGCTCGAAGACCGAGGCAGAGGCCAAAGTGGCACTATTGGTCGGGAACGCAACAGCACTTGGTTTGACAGCCGCGGGCTTGGCCGGGGGCGCTGCCGGGGCCGCTGGTTTGCACGCTGGTACAAAGCACAACATCAGCCCGCCAGCGGCTAAAGCCCTAATGCCATGGCAAAATGGGGGGAAAGTTCTCATTTTGTATCGCTGGCTTTGATCGGCACCACCAATTCAAAATTAACGGTTAGTTTATCCGGCTCCACCCCGCTTGAAGCATTGGCGCTCATTTCCAGATTCTGAACGCGGAAGTAAGGAAAGTCGTTTTCAAGGTCGGCGAAAAATTTTCCAAAATCGTGGTAATAACCCGTGCCCTCAAGGTGAAAGGTGGCCCACTTGTAAGGAAAGCCAGGTATGATGCCGGAGTCGCTGACTTCGGGTTGAGAATAGTGATAGATGTCCACGCCTTTGCGAGACTGCAGAAACGGCTTAAACGTGCTGAGGATCCAGGCATAGGCATCCCGATCTGGCGCCAACGTGGCCTCGCGTTTTTCCAAAATCTCCCGATGCGCTTGCAGTCTGTTGGCAATTTCCTCTCCTTGCCGCATGGTGCTTTCGGCTCTTCTGAGTTTGTCCTGAGTTTGGGCAGTATTGTCCAACGTCTTGGACAATTCCGTTTGTTTGGTAGTGACGCCGAAATACCAAAGCACTGCCACCAAAGCGAGCGTGCCGATGGCGATGGCTGTCAACTGCTCTTTCTGGGCCTTGGAAAACTTATTCACGCTTCACCTCCACAAAATGCGAGGCCAGCCTGAAGACGACAAATTGCTTGGTTGGATCGGTCGGATCCACCGTAGGCGTACTCAAAGTGCCGTCCAGCACGAAAGCATTCCGCGGCCCCAACAGCTTGGCAAAAAAACCAAAATTGCTGAGCGTCTCTTTGAACTTGTCGTAGTTTTGTCCGTTGGGATCGAAATCCTTGGCGTCGATGAACAAACTGTCTTTTTCAATAACGCCGCCCGGGATGGTCACTTTGCTAGCGCCGGTGCCGGTCGTCTTCGCATCCAGTTTGAAGTATTTCTGATCGCCCGACACCTTGATGACTTGGATGTCCTTGATCGTCGTCTGCTGGAGGGCATTGAGGACCGGGCCCCAATAAAAGCGGTTGGTGGACAGTTGATCCAGGGCCGCCAATTTCCGGTCCATCTCAAACGTTTTAGCGATGTTATTGGTCACTTCTTTGTACTTGTCGTTATTTTCCTTCCACGACTGCTCCGCGGAATTCAGGCTTTTCTTGCTGAACACAATGTCTAATTGGAGCTTGAGAGTATAGAGCAAGACCACCGCCACGACAAAACTGCCGATCCAGATGGCCAATTTGACCGGGTTCTTGCGCCGCGATTCTTCCGCGGCTTGAGCTTCGGCCAAAAGGTTGATGCGTATCGACATACTTGTCAGTTATGCTGGCCCCGAGCGGCGGGCCAATCATTTTCGCTCTCCATTTTTAATTTCCCCGAGACGCAGCTATTGCAGTGGTCATCCGTGACAGTTCCAGCCCTCGCCTCGTTCGCCTTACTCCCATTTTGTTGTTTATTAAACAATATCATGGATCAGGCGCGTTCAGTTATATTCACACCCATAGTCCCTTTGCAAGTGACAACTAAACGAATTACTTCGTGTCACTCTTCACCACACAAGCCACGTTGTCAAGAGCAGCCCTATTTTCCATTTTTATGCTCAACGGTTGCAGCGCCACTGAACCGCCCAAGACACTTATCGGCTTTTCCGTAAACGACTTAACCCCCTGAAGCAAAAACTCCTTTTATGACTTGGCTGAATCGACCAGTTTCTCGCCGTCCATCCGATAAATTCCCATCACGTAGCCGCCTTCGAGCACGGCGCCGACGTGCAGTATGCCCTGCACCGTGATCGGTTGGTCCATGATGGAGGCCACGCCCGGACTCGGTACCTTGACACTGACAAACTCAGTGATCGTCGTCATTCCGCTATAGCAACAGGTCGGCTGATCGCGCACGATGAGAAACTCCGTGGCATGACCCTGCACTTCCTTTACCGGCACCATGAAGCCTCGAATCATGACATTCTTGCCGTCCAGCGCTTTAATGCCGGCGGGAATCTGTTTCTCCAACTGCGCCACGGCGGCGTCATTGGTCAGCTTCTCATTGGGCGAGTCGAAAGGGTAAGAAGCTAGCCATTGAAAATCGACTATGCGATATTCCCGCCCACCTACCAGCATGGTACGCGTGGTTTCGGGTTTGGCCGCCGGCGGCGTCGTGACCGGTGCAGAGGCGTCAATGGCGGTCCCGTGAACCGGCGCCGCGCTTTGCGTAGGCGCGGTTTGCGCGCTCGTCGGCGGCGTGCCGGCCGCATAGAACAAAGACAGCAGCGCGGCTCCAGCAAGGTTTGCAAAAAAAGATTTCATCACGGCTTCGACTGTCAAGAAAGCGGTGCCAGATTCTCCGCCACAGCGGTCCGGTACGCTTTGACGGCCGGCACTACGCCGGCCAGCATCCCCAGAGCAATCAAACCCATGGGCGCCCACAACATAATGGGGCTGAATTTGAAAGGATCGATCACCACTCCGGTTTGAGCCCGCATGATCTGCGCCACGACCGACAGGATGGCCGCATAAACCAGGAAACCTGCCATCATACCCAAGGCGGAAATGGAAGCGGACTCCAGAAGGATGGCTGCGAAAAGAGTGGCGCGCCGCGCACCCAAGGCGCGGAGGATTGCAATTTCACGTCGCCGCTCGTTCATGGAATTGTAAATACTAGCCAAAATGGACGCTGTCGCCACCACCGCCACCAAATAAGAAATCAGCGCCAGCACCTTGTCAAACCAACCGATCTTGTCAAACAAATCGGCCACCACCCGGCCAATGGGCCATGCGAATGTAAGCCGGCTGCCTTGTTTATTATACACCATGTCCATGCGAAAGCCAGCCATCGCGCTGCCCGCCTTGAGCTTGACCAGCACCGCGCTGATTTCCGTCGCCGCTTTCGGATCATGCCCGGCCATTTTTTGGATGCCTTCCAACGGAATCCAAATCACCCGGTCGGCGGGCGTATTGGACGGCCTCAAAATCCCTGTTACTACATAAGTCTCTGCGTGCTGGTTCTTCTCATCAAAGATCAGTCCGTGAAAAGGATGAAACGTATCGCCCACTTTCATACCCATTTTCCGCGCTACAAAATCACCCACCAATGCTTCCCGGCGTGCCGGGTCGAAAAGAGCGCCGCCTGCTTGCACGGCGAACTTTTGGCCGAGCGCGTATTCGGCCTGCGTAAAATAATCCAGCGTCGTCCCCACCAGCCGGTAGCCGTGATAATTGTCGCCCACGGCAATCGGCACCGCCAGTTCGACGCCCGGATTGTGCGCGATGTCTTGATAGTCCTGCCAGGCCAAATTGCCGGGCGACGACTCCAGATGAAAAATCGAATTGAGCACCAGTTGCAATTTTGAACCGCGCGCCCCCAGCACCGCGTCAAAACCCTCGTTGACTCCGGTGAACGTAGCCTGCGATTGCTCTTTGACGGCCCAGACCGACATCAATAACCCGCCGGCCAAAGCAATGGAGAGAGCCGTGACGATGGTCGAAAGCGCGTGTTGGCGGAGGCTTTTCCAAACAATGAGCCCCAGCGTCACAAACGTCCCTCTTCCTGCGCGGCTTGGTTGACGGCCGCGAATTCGCGCACGTTTTCAAATTGGGCCAGCACTTCGCGGTCATGGCTGACCAGCAACAGCGCCGCGCCGTTTTCCAGGCAGGTTTGCCGGATCAACTGTAGGGACTCCGTCGCGTTCTTGTGGTCCAGGTTTCCAGTCGGTTCGTCCGCCAGCACTAATTTTGGCCGGTTGGCCAGCGCGCGCGCCACCGCAACCCGCTGCTGCTGACCCGTCGAGAGCTGGCGCGGGTAATGGTGCAACCGATGCCCCAAGCCGACACGCTGCAGCAGGGCCTCTGCGAAGAGGCGATCCGTGCCCGGCCCAAAGGACATCCCCAACAATACATTTTCCAGGCACGTGTAGCCTTGCAGCAGATTAAAAACCTGGAAAATGTAGCCTGTGGTCGTCGCCCGCAACCGGTCCCGCGCCGCCTCGCGCATAGCCGACATCTCCTGTCCGGCAATTTTAATAGTGCCGCTGTCGGGTTTGAGGATACCGGCGATGAGGTGCAAAAAGGTTGTTTTCCCGCAGCCACTTTCCCCTTGCAAGGCCACCTGTTCCTTTTCCGTCAGACTGAACTCCTTGATATCAACAACGACGTGCTCCGCGCCATCCGGCGCGGTGAACGATTTTTTAAGTTGGGAAATCTCCAGCAACGTCATGGCCATCGCGAACAGCAAATGATTGACTAAAACGGCTAATATGCCATCAGAAAAACTTCCTGCTTTTGTTTTTCACACGGCCGTGGTTAACTGGCGCCCATGAATGCGGGTCAGAGCATTTGGGACAAATTGTTCCGGCTGGTGCTGGCGTTGCTGGTCTGCGCCGGACTGCTGGGTATTTTCTTTTGGTACCAGCCGGTGATCCAGGAGAACCAGAATATGCGCCGCGACAAATTGGAACTCGAAAAGAAAATCGATAAGGAACTGGAGATCGCGCGGAAACTGGACGCCGACCTGCGCGCCTTTCAAAATCCCACCACCATCGAACGCCTGGCCCGTGAAAAGCTCAGTTACGCCAAACCTGGCGAGAGCGTGATCCATTTCGATCCGCCTCCCGGCGTCAGTCAAACACAATAAGGAGCAGGCTTGGTTATTTCCAACTCCTGATCGTCTTCAGACGGTCATGATCTCTTTTTCCTTGGCCGCCAAATGGGCGTCGATTTTGGCGATGTATTCGTCAGTTAGCTTTTGAATTTCCTTTTCCGCCCCTTCGACCTGGTCTTCCGCGATGCCCCCGCCTTTGCTTTCTTTTTTCACCGCCTCAATCGAGTCGCGGCGCACGTGGCGGATGGCGACGCGCCCGTCCTCGGTCAACTTGCGAACGATCTTGACCATCTCGTGCCTGCGCTCCTGGCTCAATTCCGGCAGCACCAGGCGTATGACCTTGCCCTGCACCGCGGGCGTGACGCCGAGGTTGCTTTTGAGAATCGCCTTTTCAATCGGGTGCACTGTGCTCATATCCCAAGGTTGAATTACGAGGACGCGCGCTTCCGGCGTCGTGATACCAGCCAATTCGCGGATGCGCATGTTCGAGCCGTAAACCTCCACCATGATATTTTCCACCAGCACGGGCGAGGCCCGGCCAGTGCGCAAGCCCGACAATTCGTGCTGCACGATCTGTTCCGTCTTGGTCATCTTTTCTTCCGCCTCAAGGAGAATGTCGTCTAAGGCCATAATCAGTTTAAGGTTCGAGGTTTCAATAGCACAAAATCCCTAGCCTGTCACCAAAGTTCCGACTGGCTCACCCATAACCACGCCTCTGAGGTTATGGGCTTTAAAGAAATCAAAAACGATGATTGGCATTTTGTTGTCCATGCACAATGAAAAGGCGGTCGAGTCCATCACTTTCAATCGTTTCTGCAACGCCTCCAAATAGCTGATTTGCGTGTAACGCTTGGCGGCGGAGTTCTTGGTAGGGTCGCAGTCATAAATGCCATCGACCTTTGTGGCTTTGAGAATGACTTCCGCCCCGATTTCGTTGGCCCGCAAGGCCGCCGCAGTGTCGGTCGAAAAATACGGATTGCCCGTGCCGCCGCCAAAAATGACCACGCGCCCTTTCTCCAGATGCCGCACGGCCCGCCGCCTGATGAAAGGCTCGGCCACTTGCGACATGGCGATGGCGCTTTGCACGCGCGTTTCCACGCCCAGTTTTTCCAGCGCGTCTTGCAGGGCCAACGAGTTGATGACGGTGGCCAGCATTCCCATGTAATCACCGGTGGCTCGTTCGATGCCCTTCTCGCCGCCGGACGCTCCGCGGTAAATATTCCCGCCGCCCGCCACAACCACCACTTGCACCCCCATCTCCCGCACCTCGGCAATTTGACGCGCCATTTCATGGACGGCCTCGGGGCAGATGCCGACGCCGTTCTTGCCGCCCAAGGCCTCGCCGCTGAGTTTGAGCAGAATCCGCCGGTATTTCGCTTTAAAGACTTTCTTCATAGGCGTTTTAAAAAGCGGCGCGCCGTGCCGTCAATGAGACGATACAATTTGTTTCCCCCTAATCCTAATCTTAATCTTAATCCTAATCCTAATCTCCCCTTTACAACCCGCCATCAAATCGGAGTAAGATTAGGATTAAGAAAAAAATGCTCGCTCAAGCCGCCGGACTCTCACCAACTTGGAACCGGGCGAAGCGCCGGATGACAAGCTCGTCTCCAAGCTGCTTGGCGATGCTGCCCATGTGTTCCTTGATCGAGACTTCCGAGTTGCGTTTGACAAAGCCCTGATCCAACAGGCAGACGCCCTGGTAAAACTTCTCCAGCTTGCCTTCAACAATTTTGGCGATGGCCTGGGGCGGCTTGTTCTTGACTTGCTCGGCGGCGATTTCCTTCTCCTTCGCCACCGTCGCGGCGGGAACTTGGTCGCGCGAGATCACCGCCGGGTTGCCGGCAGCGATCTGCAACGTGATGTCCCTGACCAATTGCTTGAAATCCTCCGTCCCCACCGTGGCCTCCTTCCCCGCGCCTACTTCCACCAGCACGCCCACTTTGGCGCCGGTGTGGATGTAGGCCGCCACGATCCCGTTGCCGGCCACTTCGTATCGGACAAAGCGCGGAAATTGAATATTCTCGCCGATGCGCGCGACCGCCGCCACTCGCTCCGGCTCCAGCGACTCCAGCGTTGCGCCAGACGCCAGCTTGCGCGTGACATCGTCGTAAAAGGCGCGGAAGGTTTCGTTGCGGGCGACGAAATCGGTTTCGCAATTGATCTCGGCCAGGACGCCGGTCTTGGCGCCAGGGAGGATGCATTGGGCGATGACGCCTTCCTTGGTATCGCGCGTCGCCTTCTTGGTGGCGGAAGCGATGCCCTTCTTGCGCAGAAGATCTACAGCGGACTCGAGGTTGCCCTTGGCCTCGACCAGAGCCTTTTTGCATTCCATCAGCCCTGCACCAGTTGTTTCGCGCAGTTTGCCCACATCGGCGGCAGTAAATTCAGCCATATATATCTAATAGAATATTTGAAGGTTTAAATTGAGACCTGCGCGGGCGCCGCCCCAACAGGCGTCGCCGGAGCGACAGGAGCGCCAGCCGCAACCTCGGGCACAGCCTCAGTTGCAACGGGCGTGGCCGCGGTTTCCGCGGATTCCTCGCCTTGTTGAGTTTTGCGGCGGCCATATTTGGCCTCATACTCGGCGCGGGCCTGGGTCACCGTCTGCACGACGGTTTGTAGGATCAGGCGGACTGAACGGATCGCGTCGTCATTGCCGGCGATGGGATAATCTACTAATTCAGGGTCACAATTCGTATCGACCAGCGCGACGATGGGGATTTTCAGGCGGCGCCCTTCAGCGACTGCGTTATGCTCGCGCTTGATATCGACGATGAACATGGCGGCAGGATACTTATCCATTGTGCGGATGCCGTCGAGATTCTTGAACAGTCGGGCCGCTTCGCGCCTGTACATCGACTGCTCTTGTTTGCCGTACTGGTTAATACTGCCATCGGTTTCCCAACGCTCGATCTGTTTAAGGCGGGCGATGGAGCGTTTGATCGTGTTGAAATTGGTCAATGTGCCGCCCAGCCAGCGTTCGGTCACATAAAGCTGGCCGCAGCCTTTAGCCGATTCCTTGACCGCCTCCTGCGCCTGCTTCTTGGTGCCGACAAAGAGCACACTCCCGCCCTTGGCCACGACGCCGTGCAGGAAATCGCAAGCGGTTTCCAGTTGAGTGAGCGACTTGCTCAGGTCGATGATATGAATCCCGTTGCGCGCGTCGAAGATGAAAGGCTTCATCTTGGGGTTCCAACGCTTCGTCTGATGTCCGAAATGGACGCCTGCTTCCAACAATTCTTTAACGCCGATAGTGCTCACAATTTTTCCTTTGGTTAAAA
>DASYNM010000340.1:0-15745 GCA_036008545.1 Verrucomicrobiia bacterium | reverse complement strand
AAAGCCGATCCTGAACCGCTGGCCACCGCACACTATTACAACGACATGGGGGCGCGCAAATTTGATCTGATGGAATTGGTGGAGAGGATCAAACGGCGTTTCCGCGGACCGCCTGCGGCCAATCCGAAACTGCTCAACTATTTGGCCGCCGGCAACATTCAAGGCTTGCGCCCCTTGCGCTACGAGAAGCGCGTGGCGCGCAATCGATTCCTCGCGCTGACACTGGTCTTCGTGGTGGTGCTCTTCGGCCTGTTCTGCTTTTTCGCGCGCAGGCATTAGTGGGTCGCAATCGAAATCTTAAGTTCCATTCTCCCAGGCTCGAATAATGCCATCAGTCAGCGCTTTTCGTCCTCAGTTTCACGAGAATGTGAAAGGCCCAGGCGACCAAAATGGCAAGCACTCCGCCCAAGTAGGAAGAATTATGCATATAGCCGGCGCACAGATACCGCCTCAAATTTGTGACATCCGCCGGGATGAACCAGTCGCGATATTCCGCCAAATCAATGTGTGCAGTTTGGCAATAGCCATAAATCAAGCCACCGAGGCCGAACAGAAGCGTAAATCCGACCGCAACCAGCAGGGACCAGAGCGAGACGCGAAGCATCCGGCGAGGGCCGCGATGAATGAAGCCAGCCGCGCCAACCAGCAGGCCAATCGGGATGCCCATCCACCACGAAGCGAGGAAACCGACCATCGACGCCCGCACGCGCTCCGGCAGCGGCGAGTCGGTAAGGCCAAACTGCCTGAATTTGAACTTGGTGAAATACTCCGGCGCGACGGTATAGCTGATTTGATTGTGCATGACGCCGTAAAGACCGGCGACGAAGACGGCGAGGACGACAATCAGAACATAGACGAGAACCTTTTTCACAGGACACACGCGTACGAGCCAACGCGTGAACTGAGCCACGCCCGGCTGACGATGTCAACTTTTCGGGGCGTCGAGCCGCGTTCTTATTCGATCAAGCGCTCTTTCCAAATCCTAATCTCGTTCGTGCAATTCGATGGCGTTTAGGATTATGATCGCGATTAGGAATTTGAGACGAAAGAGACGTGGACATCGGCGCTTACATTTTTGTTGTTGTCATCTCCTATTTGCTGGGAGCTACGCCGTCGGGCTTTCTGGTAGGGAAGGCTTGCGGCATCGACGTCCGCACGGCGGGCAGCGGCAACATCGGCGCCACCAATGTCGTCCGCATCCTCGGGCGCAACGCCGGCGCCGTCGTGCTGACGGCAGACGCGCTCAAAGGCTTCGTGGCCGCGCGCTGGATTCCGTTGCTGGCACTGCACATTTTCCCATCGTTAGCCACGTCGCGGGAGAATCTAGCGCTGGTCGGCGGCGTGTCGGCGATTCTGGGGCACATTTACACATTCTGGCTTTATTTCAAGGGCGGCAAAGGCATCGCCACCTCGGGCGGCGTCGTGCTGGCCTGGGCGCCAGCCGCGTGTTTAACGGCGGTGGTGCTGTGGGGATTGGTTCTGGTGATTAGCAAATATGTTTCGCTGGCCTCAATCGCGGCGGCGATTATCCTCCCCTTCGCCGTCTGGTTTTGGAATGGCAGCCCGACCATGACCTGGGCGATGACGGGATTGAGTTTGTTGGCGATTTACAAACACAAAGCCAACATCAAACGCCTGCTTAAGGGCGAGGAAAGCCGCATCGGAAAGAGAACGACGTGAAAGTGACCGTGATCGGCGCGGGAGCGTGGGGTAGCGCGCTGGCCAATGTATTGTGCCAGAACGATCACGCCGTTACTCTGTGGGGACACGATGCCAGGCACCTGGCCCAACTTCGGGAGACGCGCACCAATACGGTGTATCTGCCCGGCGTCGCCCTCTCGCCGAAAATAATATTCCAGGAAAGAGCGCAGGAAGCCGTGCAGGGAGCCGAGTGCGTTGTCATCGCCGTGCCATCGAAATTTTTCCGCGAGGTGACAAGCCAATTTTCCAACTTCGACGGACTGGCCGTCAGTGTAACCAAAGGCATCGAATATGAAAGCGGCCTGACCATGTCCGGCCTGCTCAAGGAGACGATGCCCCGTGCCGCCGCGGCCGCACTTTCCGGCCCCACTCTGGCGTTGGAAGTGGCGCGCGGCATACCGGCGGCCATTGTGGCGGCCCATCCGGAATCAGAGACGGCCAAACAGGTGCAGGCCCTTTTTGGACGGCCATCTTTTCGTGTTTACACCACTCAGGACGTGGCGGGCGTGGAACTAGGTGGCGCCATTAAAAACGTGGTGGCACTGGCCGCAGGCATAGGCGATGGTCTTGGGTTTGGCGACAACACCAAAGCGGGGTTGATCACGCGCGGTTTGGCCGAGATGCGTCGACTCGGTGTGGCGCGCGGCGCGCTGGCCGAGACTTTTTCCGGCTTGAGCGGATTGGGCGACCTCGCCGTGACCTGCTATTCGCGCCTGAGCCGCAATCGCGCTTTTGGCGAGCGCGTCGGACGGGGCGAAAATGTGGAGTCGATTTTGGCCAACACGCCCAGCGTCGCCGAAGGTTATCCCACCGCGCGCGCCGCATTTCACCTGGCGCGCAAACTGGGCATCGAATCGCCGATCATCGACGAAGTCCACGCAATGCTTTACGAGGGCAAGGAAGTTCGCCAGGCCGTGCAAGATCTGATGAGCAGAGAGCCGAAGCCGGAGGATTGACTTTTTTTGGGGGAGAAGATTTTAGCCTTTGCTCCGAAACATACAGACTCTCACCAAGGACGAAGCCGTTGACGCACTGAAATTTGACAGGATGAACAGGATGGACAGGATAGAAAAACTGGGTTGCCGCGGATTAAGCCGTCACAACGCAGAAATTGCCCTTCGGTCCACTTTGCATCCCGTTAATCCTGTTCATCCTGTTTAAAGTTCTGCTTGATTCGATCTTCCATCCGAATCGTTTCAGCTCACAGATTATTAGCCATGACGTCCATGCCGGCGTGCGAAACTTTCAGATCGTCTTCAGAAGAACCGCCGCTGAAGGCAACGATCACTATCCCGGTCTTGCCTTTGATGACCAACCCGCCTTGCCAGCCGTACTCGCCAGTCATCGGAGGACGAACTTTGCTGCCGCTATCCTTCAGTGTGTCGGCCATCTCCGCCGCCTTGGAATAAGCGATACCGAGCAAATTGTTCCCCTTCTGGTTCGGGCCTTGGCCTGAGGTCAGATTGCCAACCACCACCATTTTGGAAGTCCACGATTTGACCGTGTCTCCCTCGGCAAAGGCGACAAGCGCCACGCCTTTGATGTCGAGTTCTTCGGCGCGTTTTTTCATGGCCACCAAGGCTTGATCGGCCACCCCAGCGAAATTTTGGGCGGCTTGGTTGTTCGATTTGGCCGCATCAGGCGCAGTGGCGCCGGATTTGTCCTGGGCCGACAAGGTTGGCAACAGCACAAGGGCGGCCATCGTTTGCAAGGTGAGCAGTCCCATCGGGAAATATTTTTTAGGCATCATGATTATTGCTCTCTTGTATTCCTTGCGTGATTAATTGCAACAGAATTTGCCGATCAATTGCTTGCCACATTGCTGGAGATTAGAGTTGAATATATGCGCGCATTTGCAATTGTGTCCTTCAATTAACGAAAGCCGTCCTGTGCAAATCAAGAAAGCCGTCATCACCGCCGCCGGCAAAAACCAGCGCACCTTGCCGCTTCAAACGTTGGTGGACCGGGACGGCCAGCAAAAAACCGCCCTGACCATCATCGTCGAGGAAGTGCTCAAAGCCGGGATCGAGGAACTGTGCGTCGTCATAAGCCCCGGCGACCAAAACGCCTACCGCGCCGCCGCCGGTCCTCATGCCGGGCGCTTGCAATTCGTCGAGCAACCCGCCCCGCTCGGTTACGGTCATGCCGTCCAATGCGCCGCCGCGTTCACCGCCGCCGATCCATTTCTTCTGCTGGTCGGCGACCACCTCTACGTCAGCCGCGCGGAGAAAAATTGCGCGCAACAATTGGTCCAGGCCGCCAGCGCCGAATCGTGCTCTGTCTCGGCCGTGCAGGCCACGCACGAGAGCAAATTGCCTTTCTACGGCGCGGCCGGTGGCCGACTCGCGCCGGGACGGCAACACCTTTACCAGATTGAGACCGTGATTGAGAAGCCGACGCCCACCGAAGCGGAGCAAAGGTTGATCGTCCCCGGCCTGAGGGCCGGACGCTACCTATGCTTCTTCGGCATGCACGTCTTGACGCCGACCGTCATGGAGCGACTGCGCGAGGCAGCCACCGCCGGCACCAACGGCGTCACGCTCAGTTCCGTTCTCAACGCCCTGGCCAGCCGGGAGCGCTACCTGGGCCTGGAATTGCAAGGGCGCCGCTACGACATCGGCCTTAAATACGGATTGTTGACAGCGCAACTGGCCCTGGCCCTGGATGGCCGCGACCGCGACGAAGTGCTCTCCACCCTCGTTGAAATGCTCGCCTTAAAAGGGGAGCAGACCACGTCCCCATGACACCGCGCCTGCGCCAGATCATCACCGCCACCGATCCCGCGCAGCGCCACCAATCGCTCGACGCCGTCTGCCGCCGCGATTCGCTGGAGCAATTGCTGGCGGAATGCGACGATTTGGAGCTGTTTCGCCGACGCAGCGAGAGCCTTTACGAACGAGTGCGCGCCCTTTTTTTTCTTTACGCTCTCCATCGCTTTCATCTGCCGTTGCAACCGGGACTGAACCGTCGCGGCTGGATTCCCTTCGCCGGTTGGTCGCACCTGTTACAACGGCGCTTCGAGGAAGCGATCAAACTTTTTCTTGACGCACAACGCAAAGACGGCCCCAACGACGCCGTCTCCAGCGGGCTGGCCGCCGCCTATTACCGACTGGGCATCCAAACGCTGGCCGACCAGGTCCGCCGCAGTGTGCGTTCGGTGCCCGGCAACCAATGGATGTTCCGCATGGGCCATCCCGCCGATCAGCCGTTGCGCCTCCGACCCGAATTGTTGCAGCGCGGGGCCGACGGTTGCTACCCCGTCCTGCGCGAACAAACGCCCGTGCGCATGGACCTGACGCACAGCGCTTGGAGTGACATTTTTTTCCTGGGCATGGATTACCCGGAAGGCGCAAAGGTTCTCAATGCGTCGGTGAACTTGGGTGTGCGCGGTCGTGATCGCGCGCCCAAACCTCCGATCGAAGTCTATCTACGCGTCATCGAGGAACCGGTCTTACGCCTGGCCAGCATCGATCTGGGAGTGGCTGTGGACATCTCCAGCTTGGCGGAGGTTTTTGATTTCGCGCGCGATTATTTGGGTCTTTTGAAAGCGGCGGTCATCGCCGCCGGCATCGTGCCGCCGGGCGTGGAAGGCTCCGGGCAAAGTTTGGCTGAATTGCTGGCTCGCCTGGTCGGGCCGGGCCGCGGGCTGGAGGTGGTCAGCAGCGTCAACAATATTCCAAAAGGATCGCGTTTGGCCGTCTCCACCAATTTGCTGGCGGCGCTGATTTCCGCCGGCATGCGTGCCACCGGGCAGGCTCGTTCCTTGGAAGGCGCGCTGGCCGAGCACGAGCGCCGGCTGGTGCTGGCCCGGGCCCTTCTCGGCGAATGGCTGGGCGGCTCGGGCGGCGGCTGGCAGGATTCCGGCGGCGTCTGGCCCGGCCTCAAACTCATACAGGGCGCGCTGGCCGGACCCGGCGACGCGGAATTCGGCCTCAGCCGCGGATGCCTGATGCCGACGCACAAGGTGTTCGGCCTCGAGGAAGCTTCCGAGGGCGCGCGCCGCAAATTGCAGGAGAGCCTGGTGCTCGTCCACGGCGGCATGGCGCAGAACGTCGGCCCCATTCTGGAAATGGTGACGGAGAAATACCTGCTGCGCTCGGAGCCGGAGTGGCAGGCGCGGGGCGAGGCACTGGGCATTCTGGACGAAATTCTGGCCGCCCTGAAGTCGGAGGACATGCAGCGCATCGGCGCCGCCACGTCACGCAATTTCGCCGGACCGCTGCAAACGATCATCCCTTGGGCGGGAAATTTTTACACAGAAACTTTGATTGACAAGGCGCGCACCGAGTTTGGCGCGGATTTCTGGGGGTTCTGGATGCTCGGCGGCATGTCCGGCGGCGGCATGGGTTTCATTTTTGCCCCTGCGCGCAAGGCCGAGGCACAGGACCGTCTGCAAGCCATCATGTCGCAAACCAAACGCGACCTGGAAACCGCCCTGCCCTTTGCCATGGAACCGGTCGTGTATGATTTCGCGCTCAACGAGCGGGGTACCTGGGCCGACGTGCTGGAGGGCGACGACGCTCTTCTGCCAGCGCCCTATTACGCGATGGTCGTGCCGCAATTGCTCAAACTGGATTTGCACACTCTGCCGCAGATGCGCCGCGCCGAGCTCGATAAATTCGCCGCCGCCAGCCACAGCAAACCTGAGTTGAGCGCGGTGGTACGGGATGTATTTGACAGATTGCTCCCACGTTTGCAACGCGAGTCCACGGCGGAGCGAAGCCTGGAGGCCATGCTGTTGGAAAATGGTTTTGATCGTGCCGAACACGAACACATCCGCGCCGACCTTAAAGATGGCCGCCTTGGCTTGGCCCAAAACCGTTTGCCTGCCAGAGTGGTCATCCAGGATGTCCAGGCCGGCGACGTGCTCGACGCCACTGTGCCTCTGCCCGAGGAAGACGCGGCTTGCGGTCACGAGGCCATTGCCTGTGGTGCGGCAGCGATTGTAACGCTTGCGGCCGGCGTGAGCAGCCGATGGACGCAAGGGGCGGGCGTGGTCAAGGCGCTGCATCCGTTTTGCAAATGGAGCGGGCGCCATCGCACGTTTTTGGAAGTGCATCTGGCCAAGAGCCGGCGCGTCGGCCGCCAATACGGCGTCAAGCTGCCGCACGTGGTCACGACCAGTTATTTGACACACGCGCCAATTGAGGAATTTCTCCGGCGGCAAAACAACTACGGCTATCCCGGCCCGTTGTTGCTTTCGCCTGGCCGCGCCATCGGGCTGCGCCTCGTGCCGATGGAGCGCGACTTGCGCTTTTTGTGGGAAGAGATGCCCCAGCAATTGCTCGATGAACAAGCGCAGAAAGTTCGCGAGAGCCTGCACGCCGCGCTCATCGGCTGGGCCAAGCAAGCCGGCGAAGGCAGCGACTACACCGACAATGTCCCGGCGCAATGCCTGCATCCCGTGGGCCATTGGTACGAAGTCTCCAACCTCCTGCGCAACGGCGTGCTGCTCCGACTCCTGCAAGACCGGCCCAACTTGCGCTATCTGCTGGTTCACAACATCGATTGCCTTGGCGTCGATTTAAATCCGGCCCTGTTGGGAATGCACATCCGGCAAGGCGCTTGTTTGACCTACGAAGTCATCACACGCCGCCTGGACGATCGCGGCGGCGGGTTGGCGCGCGTGCAAGGCCGACCACGCATTCTCGAGGGCCTGGCCATGCCGCGCGAGGAGGAGGAATTCGCGCTTTCCTATTACAATTCGCTGAGCACGTGGATCGACCTTCCCCAACTGCTGGCGCTCTTCCAGTTGTCCGCTAGCGACCTGTCCAACTCGGAGAAAGTTTCTGCCGCGATCCGCAAGGTAGCCGCGCGGATGCCTACTTACATCACGCTCAAGGAAGTCAAGAAAAGGTGGGGCCACGGCCAGGAGGACATTTTCCCCGTCGCCCAATTTGAGAAGTTGTGGGGCGACATGAGTGCGTTGCCGGAGGCGCGCTGCCAGTTCGTGATTGTGCCCCGCCTGCGCGGGCAGCAGCTCAAAGACCCGGCGCAGTTGGACGGATGGTTGCGCGACGGTTCCGCCGCGCATGTCGAATCGCTTTGCGAGTGGAAGTAATCTGATGCTCATTCCTAATCCTAATCGTAATCTTAATCTTCAGGAGATTAGGATTAAGATTACGATTAAGATTAGGAGGGGAAATCAAGAGGAGACTGGAATCACTCCAATTTCATCAAGGTCTCTGTATTTGACAAGTCGGCCAACAAGGTCGCCACTCCCCTACCCTGCCCCGGCAAAACAAACTCGGGCGCAATTTCCGCCAATGGCTGCAAAACAAATCGCCGCAAATGCGCGCGGGGATGGGGCAAAACCAGTCCGGGCAGGTCTGCCGCGCGCGTACCGAAGGCGATCAAATCGAGATCGAGGAGGCGCGGTTCGTTGGGCATGTTGCGCGGTCGCGGCCCAAATTTCGTCTCCAAAATTTGCAGTTGACGGAGCAATGATTGTGGCGTTTCACCTGCGCGCAGGTGGAGTCCGGCCATGGCGTTGATGAAAAGCGGCGAGCCGGGCGGACAATCGACCGGAGTGCTGCGCCAGAGCGAGGAGCGAAGTATCGGCGTGTCGGATAGCGCCTGGAGTCTGGCAAAAGCGCGCCGGACGATTTCCGCCGAATCACCCAAGTTCGAGCCGAGGGCGATAAAGGCCAGTTCATGGGCATTATTGTTCATGGCACACCGGCGCCCTCATTAGACACCTCTCATGAGGATTTGGTAGGATTTGGAAGACGAGTTTTCAGCGCTGCAATGAATTCAGTTCGGAGCTCTCGGATTTGGCTTGGACTTAACATGCCGATGGAACGCTTGGCTCTCCCTAAGAGCGGTCGATCGATTTGAGCGTTCAACACCTTGGTTGACTCATAATTTGCCAATATTGCTTCAATCAAATTCATGTCGATCTCGTTGGCGGCCAACCTCGCCGCGGCGGCCACGGTAAGCGGCTCGGTGGATCTGGGTATGCTGGCCGTGGTCGGTAATGTCGGCGTCTTGACTGCTGGCACACTCGTCATGATCGGCGATGGAACATGAGACATGAACTTGGCAACTTCTTCACGCGTCCACTCATGGGTCGTATCCGCTTCTTGCAAGAGGAATTGCGACTGACTGCCACGACAGGGAGTAATGCCGAGTAAATGGACGCGAATTCCGAATTCTTGGGCCTGCTGTACACCCACACGCAGATCCTCGTCCCCAGAAAGCAAAACCGCATCGCTCATCGCGCGATTCCGGGCAAGGCTAATCATGTCAGTGATGATCAGGGAATCCACTCCCTTTTGCTGACCTGCGTTATTGACGAATCCCAAGCGCACTTTGACGCGTGGCTTGAAGGCCAGCGCTTGGTGCTGGGCGGAAGGGCCAGTTGCAGTCCCATCGTACCAGTAAATTCGGAGCAGTGGCACTCCCGCAATCGTGCGAGAAAAGGATTCCAAGCATTCAAGCACCTTGTCAAAATCAAGTTCCATCTCTCCGCGTGTCCGCCTTTCTCCAGAAAGGAGGACGGAAGATTGCGCAAACAAATAACCCGCATCAACGAAGATCGCGACTCTGTCCATTATAAGAATAAGGGCTCCCGCAGGAGCCCGCTAATAAGACAACCTCGAATCAGATCTATAGTCCGAGGTCGTCGGTAACCTGACTATCGCGCAAATCACTCATTTGGTCAAACGAAATATTTCGTGCGCTTCACCCACTCAACCCCAGCACGTCCTGCATGTCGTAAAGGCCGGGCTTTTGGCTGACGACCCATTGCGCGGCGCGGAGCGCGCCGAGTGCGAACGTGTCGCGGCTGGAGGCTTTGTGGGTCAATTCCAACCGTTCGCCTTCCGCCGCGAAGATAACCGTGTGGTCGCCCACGACATCGCCACCGCGAATGGAGTGGATGCCGATCTCCGCCGCCGTGCGCTCGCCCACGAGGCCGTGGCGGCCATGACGGGCGGCCTTATCCAAGGACTGGCGGCGCGCTTCGGCCAGGATTTGCGCCAGCGTGGCGGCGGTGCCGCTGGGAGCGTCCTTTTTGAGGCGATGGTGCATCTCGACGATTTCCAAATCGAAGCCCGGGCCCAAAATCTCGGCCGCTTTTCGTGTCAACCAGAATAACGCGTTCACGCCGGTGGAAAAATTCGCGCTCCACACCATCGGAATTTGCGAGGCCATCGACTTCAATTCCTTCCGCTCCGCCTCGGAGTGCCCGGTGGTGCCGATGACGATGGCTTTTTGGCGCGCCGCGCAAAGGCGGGCGAACGCAAGCGTGTTCTGGTGTGAAGTGAAATCGATTACCACGTCGCCTTCACCTATGACCGCGCCCAAATCGTCGCCCAAGTCGATCTTACCGCTGACGGTGATGGCGGGAATGGTTGCCGCGCAACGCGACAAGGCCTGTCCCATTCTCCCTTTGGCGCCTGCGATGATTATTTTAGTCATGGCGAATTACCCCGCATTGGATAAGGGTGGATTTTAGAACGCCGCGGTTTTTCGCGCTCATCGGAACCAGCGGCAGGCGGAATTCCTCCTGGATAAGCCCCATCATGGCCAAGGCGGCTTTGATGGGTTGCGGGTTGGTCTCAATGAACAAATCTTTGAAAAGCGGGTAAAGTTGCTGGTGTATTTTGAGCGCGGCGGACGCATTGCCGGCGCGGTAAGCCGACACCATGCGCGAGATTTGCCGCGGCACAATGTTGGAGGCGACGCTGATCACGCCCTGCGCGCCGAGCGACATGAAAGGCAGCGTCAATGCGTCGTCGCCCGAGAAAATGGAAAACTTCGGCCCCAAAGCCTCGCGCAGTTGGCTCACGCGGTCGGCGTTTCCTCCGGCTTCCTTGATGCCAGCCAGACGCGGCGTCGCGCCCGCCAATCGCCGGACGGTATCAATTCCAATTTCCACTCCGCAACGCGAAGGAATGCTGTAAAGAATAAGCGGCAGTTTGGTGGCGCGGCTGATTTCCAGGAAATGTTGGAACATCCCCTCCTGGGTTGGCTTGTTGTAGTAAGGCGCAACTTGCAGCGTGGAATCGGCCCCGGCTCTTTCCGCTTCCATCGTCAGAAAAACCGCCTCGTTGGTCGAATTGCCGCCGGTGCCGGCCATGACCTTGATGCGTCCCGCCGCGTACTCGACCGCGTGCTTGATCACTTCGCCGTGCTCCTTGTAATCCAATGTAGGCGATTCGCCAGTGGTGCCGACGGGCACGATGCCATCAACACCACCTTTGACTTGCATGTCGATGAGCCTTCTAAAGGCAGGCGCGTCGAAGGTGCCGTTGCGAAACGGAGTCACGATGGCGGTATAAGTTCCAGCTAACATAGTGGGGCAAATGAAATCCGCGCCGAGCCGGGAGTTCAATCCTTTTCGGGCGGCGAATTTGAATTAATGTTTTTGGCCGTTCTCGAACGGGAAAGCCGGATCGTCCCACATGGGGATGTCGGGCTCGCACCCGATCGACCGCAAATAGGCCAGGTTCCATTCCTCAGCGGCGAACGTATCCGCCGGCGATTTGCGCGAGGCGATGTGTTCGGCGACGTATAGGGCGGACGCAAGCGAAAACGCGCCGCCCGGCTCCTGTTGCGGATTGTCCTGGAGCGAAATGGCGGTCACGACATTGGGCGGCATGCCCCAAAGCTCCATGAGATAAGCCGTCAATTGCGCCGGGGTGGTCTGGAAGGTTTCGAGCAGACGCGGCGCCAGCGGCGACCTGAGTTGGCGCGCACCCTGGCAAGCAGCGGCGAATTGTCCGGGAAAATTATCCACCAGAATGAATCGACCCGCCTCATGCAATAGTCCGGCCAGAAACACTTCCTCGGCCGTCTTACGCGGGAGCCTCTTGTGCCGGCACAGGAGCTGGCCCAGATAGGCGGTTTCCCAGCAGTGGCTCCAGACCTTCGGCAAATCCAACTCGGCATGACCCAATGTCTCGTAGTGCTTGAAGAGGCTCTGCGAGAGCACAATGGCCGCGATCATTTCGGTGCCGAGGCACATCACCGCGTCAGTGGGATTGGTGATGAGGGAGCCTTGCCCGAAGAGCGGGGAATTGGCCAGTTGCAATACCTTGATCGAAAGCCCGGGGTCCTCCCCGACCATGCGGGCGATGACCGAGCCGGCGGTGCGGTTGTCTTGCAATTCCGCCAGCAACGATTGGTGAACCTGCGGCAGCGAGGGAATCGAGCGCAGGGAAGTGGCCATCGTCTGCAAACCTTTGTTGACAATCCGTTCCTGCGCCGAAAAGCTGCGCTGCACCAGCTCGCGCAGTTTATTGATGTCAAAGGGCTTGGCGATATACTGATGGGCCGAGGTGATCAGTGTGAGTTTGTTGAGCGAAACGTAGCCGGACATGATGACGCGAATGGCCGACGGGGCGATGCTCCGCACTTCCTCCAATAATTGACTGCCCAGCATACCGGGCATAAGTTGGTCGGATAGAACCAGGTCGGGCGCCTTAGTTTTGACTGCGGTCAAGGCCTCCAACGGGTCGCTAAAACCAGCCACTTCCCAGGATTCGTCGCTGCCGCGCAGGATCATGACGGCCGTTTCCAGCACGGCGACCTGATCGTCAACAATATAAATGCATCTTTTCATTTCTGGCCACAGGTGGGTTGCTTCCCACACCGCGACGGCTCTTAAATTATATCACAGCCGCGTGTTTGACTCACCCTTTTTTGGAGATTCCTCGTATTTTCTTGCCTGCCACGCGGTCAGACTGCGCCGGATTCCGGGTGCGTCCACGGTGCGCGATACGGCCGCCGCAGCAGGGCATTGGCTTCCGCGTCCCCCACCACCTGGCCGGCCTGGCTGTCCCACTTCAGCGAGCGCCCCAGTTTCATGGACATATTGGCCAGGATGCACGAAGCGCTGGAAATGTAGCCTTCCTCGATATCCGAAATCGGCCGGCCGCGACTGGCCACGCACGACATGAAATCGCGCATGTTCGCTCGGTTGCCCGGAGCGGCGAAAGTCTCGATCCCTGGCTCGGTGCGGTCGTCGGGGTATTGATCCAATTCAAGCGTGACATCGCGGTGAATCTTTTGGACACCACGGCCTTTGGGGATGAAATCGTAACTAGTCATGCCGATTTTCAAGGTTCCTTTGTCGCCGTAAAACGTCGTTCCCCAATAGTAGTCCGGGTCGGGCGGGTCGCCCCAAGTGCGATGCTGCCAGACCACTTGCAAATCCCCATAATCAAAGACTGCCGTCTGGGTGTCGGGCCGATCGGCCTTGCCTCCTTTGTCCACCAGGATGCCGCCGGAGGAACTGATCGAGATCGGCCAGCCCAAACCGAGTGTGTAGCGCGTCAGATCCAGCATGTGGACGCCCATGTCACCGATAATGCCGTTGCCGTATTCCATGAAATTGCGCCAGCCGCGCGGATGAACCAGTCTGTTGTAAGGACGCTTCGGCGCCGGTCCGGTCCACATTTCGTAATCCAGGCTGGCGGGCGGAGCGATGTCAGGCGCATTCTGCGCGCCGCCCATGGAATAATAGCAGTAAATCTCCACGTGATTGACGGTCCCGAGCTTGCCCGCTTTAACGATGTCGTTGCGGGCTTCGACCATGTGCGGCGTGGTGCGGCGCTCCAGGCCAACCTGCACGACGCGTTGATGTTTACGGGCGGCGGCGACCATGGCCTGACCTTCGGCAACGTCAACACTAATTGGTTTTTGCACATACACATCGGCGCCGCTCTCGACGGCGGCGATCATGGCCAGCGCGTGCCAATGATCGGGCGTGCCGACCAGCACCACATCCAGGTCTTTTTCCGCGAGCATTTTGCGGTAATCGCCATACATGCGCGGCTTCTGTTTCGACTTCTGGCGCGTGGCGATGTAGTCGGCGGCGGAGGACAACATCGCGCTGTCCACGTCGCAGAGCGAAACGACTTCGACCGGCGCGACCTGGATCAAACGGCACAGATCGCTCTTGCCATACCATCCGCAGCCGATGAGACCAACGCGCTTCGTATCGCCGTCCGCCGCGGCAGCCAAAGGCCCGGCCGCGCAAAGGGCCAGACTCGCGGCACCCGACATCTTGAGGAATTTTCTACGATTCATGGCTGCATATTGGAAGGAAGAGGCGCGACGGTCAAGGCGCGACAAAGGCTCACGAAAAGGCCTACACGCAGGAAACCCGTCAAAACTCCGCTTGCGCGTGCCCGCCACTTGAAGTTCAATCGCCACTGTCCGTCGTCGGCAAAATGCGCTATCAAATTGAATTCATGCCGTCGGCATTGGAGCAAATCCGCGCTTTGCCGAAGGACGCCCGTCGTTTGATCGGCGCGAAACTTGACCGCGCCCAGCAAGATCTGACTGGCGATGTCAAAAAACTTAAGGGTTTCAAGAACAAATATCGCCTGCGAGCCGGCAATTACCGTGTGCTCTTTGAGTTGGAAGGAGATGTGATTGTGGTGTATAATGTTGGCGACAGAAAAGACATTTATGAGTAACGGCACTTTGACCGCCAAGAGGCCGGGCAACTGGACGCAGCTCAACAAACAGCTCGTCCAGGCCAAAGCTTTGCTTCGCCAATTGAGCCGAACCGTCGAGGACATCGAGGACGCCCGAACCATTGAACGCGCCAAACGCGCCAATGGGAACAAGCCTCGCATTCCGTGGGCGCAGGTGAAGAAGGAATTGCAGTTGGATTAGGTTTGGATCGCCGCAATTCGTCACGAATCGCGTTCCAGGTTGCATGGAGCAATATTGGTATTACCCATTCTTCACACCCGAATGTTGGTGGATAGCTCTTGATTCGCATGGTCGCGTGCTTGCCACTTACCATTATATTTCGCCGTAAGAGCTAGTTAAAAATATTTGAAAAATGGGCGTCGCAGCGCTCCGCCCTCCCGATGAAGATTCGGGAGGGGCGAGCGCCGCGAGCGCCCTGAAATTTTTGAGGGAGATGAATTTTACCGCGCCACCAAGTGACGGTAATGGGACTGAAGGTCGCACAGCCGCATTTTTGAATTGACATCCCACCAGCTTATCGAGATTCAGCAACGCGATGTTTGAATTGTTGCAGACGGATGCCTCCTCTCGCGCCCGGCTCGGGCGTTTGACGACCACGCGCGGTGTGATTGACACGCCCGTGTTCATGCCAGTCGGCACGCAGGCCAGCGTCAAGGCGCTCGATCCGCGCGAATTGCGCGAAATGGGCGCGCAAATTATCCTGGGCAACACTTACCATCTCAACATCCGCCCCGGGTTGGAAATAATCCAGGCCGCCGGCGGTTTGCATCGCTTTATGAATTGGCCGGGGCCGATCCTGACCGATAGCGGCGGATTTCAGGTTTTCAGCCTGGCCAAAATTCGCAAGATCCGCGCGCATGGCGTCGAGTTCCGTTCGCATCTGGATGGCTCCCCGCTCTTCATCGGCCCCAAGGAGGCGATGGCAATTCAACGCGTGCTCAGGTCGGACATCGCCATGACCTTCGACGAATGTCCGCCTCACGATTGCCCTCCCAAGGCCGCGCTGGAAGCCGTCGAGCGTACGCTGGCTTGGGCGCGCGAATGCCGGGCGCAACCGCGCGCCACCGGCCAGGCCGTCTTTGGCATCGTGCAGGGCGGAATCGATGCGGCCTTGCGCGAGCGTTGCGCGAAGGAGTTGGCCGCGATGGATTTCGACGGCTACGCCATCGGCGGCGTCAGCGTCGGCGAGCCGGAGCACGAAATGATGAAGGCGGTCGAATTGACCGAGCCGTTTCTGCCGGCGCATCTGCCCCGCTACGCCATGGGCCTGGGCACGCCCGCGCAATTGGTGGAGCTAGTCGCGCGCGGCGTCGATATGTTTGACTGCGTATTGCCGACCCGTGTGGCCCGCAACGGCACCGCTTTCACGCGCCGCGGCACCATCAGCATCAAAGGCGGCGCGGTCAAGGCGGACTTCGGCCCGATCGAGGAAGGATGCGGCTGTTTCGCCTGCCAAAATTTCACCCGCGCCTATCTGCGGCATCTTTTGAACGTCAACGAGATTTTGGGCTTGCGCATGCTCAGCGTGCATAACTCGCATTTCTACCTCGACGTGATGCGAGAAATCCGGGCCCATCTGGCAGCGGGCACGTTT
>DASYNM010000339.1:0-10150 GCA_036008545.1 Verrucomicrobiia bacterium | reverse complement strand
TGCATTTTCGCGCAAAACACCATCACAGCGGGCGCCAGCGGCACCGACTCGTCGGGCAACAACAATGGCTTCAACGGCGGCGTGGCTGAAGGCGGCGGGATGTACCTCTATGTCAACGTAACGAACGCTTACCTCGAAAACACCGTGTTTTTTGACAACACTTGCACGGGCGGCGCCGGCGGCAGCGCCACGGTTGGCGAGGTCAACGGCGGCAACGGCGGTTCCGCTCTGGGCGGCGGACTGGCCAGCGCGGCCCAGCAGACGATCGTCCACAATTGCACTTTGGCCACTAATTTGCTGACCGCCGGCGCCCTTGGCACCGGCACGGTCCAGGACGGCGTGAAAGGCGCCGCCCAAGGATGGGACATCGACCGCACTGCGGGCACGATCAAACTGGTTGGCTCCATCCTTTCTGGCGGAACCAATGTCACCCCCAACGTCATGCCCAATGCTTTCGGCGTAACCGATTCAGGCTATAACGTCAGTTCGGACGCCAGCTTGGTGAGGGCTTCCACTAACACCCTCATCAATACCAACGCAGTGTTGGATTCCGGTTTGGCAAACTATGGCGGCCCGTACATCGGCCCTGACAACATCCTCGATCCGCCGCCGTTCTTGACGCTGGCGATTGTGGACGGGAGTCCTGCCACCAACTTTATTCCGGGAGTACCTGGCATCAGTTTTCCAGCGGACGATGAATTGGGCAACACTCGCGGTTCACCGGCCAGCGCGGGCGCTTACGAATTGAACCCCATCACGATCGACACGAACGCGCCTTCTCCCACCGTCACGCTGGATACGGCCTCGGTCATAGAAACCAATGTCGGCGCGACCGTGACGATGTCAGTCAGCGCCACGAATTTTGACGAGAACGGCAATAATCTTGGCTACCAATGGCAGCTCAACGGCACAAATTTGCCCGAGAACAAAACTTTCGTCGGCACCACCACTGGCAGCTTGACGGTTAACGACGCGACGGCTGCTGCTGGCGGATCGTATCAAGTCATCGTCGGCGTCTCCACGCTGGAGAATGTCACCACCAGCTCCGTCGTTTCGCTGGTCATCATCAGCCCGACGGCGATCAAGACTCAGCCCGTCAGCCAGCGCAATGTGCCGAGCGGATCCGTGGTGACGTTCAGCGTCACCGCCACCGGTTCGCCGCTGCCGACCTACCAATGGTATCACGTAACGGCAGGAGGCGTGACCAACATGCTCACCGACGCCAATGAAATATCCGGCTCTACCAACAGCGAATTAATCATCAACCCGGCGACAACCAATGCCGACGATGAAGGAAGTTATTTCGTCGTGGTTTCTAACCCCTACCGCACCGTCACCACCGCTGAGGCCAGCCTGAGCATTGTATCGGATGTGACTGCGCCTAAAGTAGCGTTCTCCACGCCGTTGTCTGGTGCGCGCACAACCAATTTTGTCATCACCGGCACGGCCACCGATAACGCGCAAGTTGTTGAGGTCGATTATTGGGTGACCAATATCAATGCCGCAAACAACCCGGCCACCAACGTCAACTCCGGCACGGCCATTCTCGGAACCAACGGGACAACGACTAAAACGTGGTCGATCACCAACGAGCCCTTGGCCGGCACCAATTTTGTCACCGTGCAGAGCGTCGATTACGCCGGCAACAAATCCGCTTTCGTCACGCGCGAGTTTTTCTACCAGCAGCCGTTGACATTTCTTTTATACGTCAACAAGAACGGGATTGGCACTATCAGCGGCAGCGCCTCCGTGACGGGTGATCCTCGACCGACTGATGGGGCCATGCTGTTCGTCGGCGAGGGCTACACGCTGACCGCGACTCCGGGCAAGAATTACGTGCTTTCTAATTGGATGTCAGCCGCCGGGGTCATCGGCAACTCGCCCACCCTTCATTTCGTCATGCAGCCCAAATTGCGCATTCTGGCCAATTTCACCACCAACCTTTTTGTCGGCGCGGCCGGCACCTATAACGGACTTTTCTACGGCGACGAAGCGACGGAACAAACCGCCGGGATGCTGCAAAATCTGACCGTCCGTTCGACGGGTTCTTACAGCGGCAACCTGCTGCTGGGCGGCGGCTCCTACGCCCTCTCCGGCAGTTTCAATGGCTCCGGCATTGTCAACACCAATGTTAAACGCACCACCGCTGAGGGCGGTCCGCTGAATCTCGCGATGACGCTCAATTGGACCAATGGCGAGATTTCCGGGAGCGTTTCAGGCAGCAATCTGGGCGGGTGGGATTCGCCGCTCGAAGCCGAGCTTTCGGCTCCGTCGTCGCCTTCGGCCCAATACACGGTTCTGCTCAGTCCCGGCACCAACGCCACTGGCGAAATTCCGCCGGGCTTTGGCTACATGCTCATCACCAATCACAACGGCAGCGTGGCCATCAGCGGCGCGCTGGCGGACGGCACCACTTTCAGCCAGGCGCCGCCGCTGGGGACGAATGGCGATGTGCCCGTCTATGCCAATCTCTATGGCAAAGCGGGATTGCTTCTGGGTTGGCTCAATCTTTCCAACGGCACGGTCGCGGCGCCGACTCCGATGACGTGGATCAAACCTCATGCCACTTCGGGCATCTACCCCGCAGGCTTTACTAATTTGCTCCTGGTGACTGGTTCAGGTTGGACTAATCCGCCAGCAAAATCCTTCGCCGTTTCCCTTGCCGACGGCGGACTCACGATCTCCAACACCAGCATCACCTTGGATTTTGTCGTCGCGATTACCAACGACACGGTGGTCAAAGCGTCGAGCGACACGACAACCAATTCGTTGACCGGGACCATCGCGCTGAAGACTGGTTTGCTGCAAATTACCTTCGGCAATGGCGTGGGCAAGGCGACCACCGTCGGCTTCGGCGCCATTCTGCAAGACTCCACTAATGGCGGCGGATACTTTGTCACGAAAACGAACGCTGGCGCCATTATGTTGCAGCCTAATTAATAAGCCGCCTTGACCGATTGGCGGATTTGTTCAATTTGCTGATCGCGCTCCTCGACCGATTGCGCCTGCGACATTCTCACCTGGTGCCCCATCATCCCGGAGATGGCGTCGGCTGCCCGGTCGCAAATGCGCCATTCCCGGCCGGGCAATGGCCGGATGCCGGGCACGATGGTGGTGTCGTCCAGTAGCGGAATCAATTCCGTGACCGAACCGTTGCCCGGTGGCGTGGAGAGCAGGAGCAAGGCGCGGTCACGCGTGGACGGGTCGGCCTTTTTATCGCACGCCTCGGCCACCAGTCGCTTGGCGAGTTTTTCGGGCGCCAATTGTTTCAACGCCTTGGCCGCCGATGTGCCGTGGGCGCCGTCGAGCAAACCGAAAATCCGCTCCTCGGCGGGCTGATAACGAAGATCGCCCAATGCTTCCACCAGCGCCGGCACCGTCGGGGCTTCTTCCAAACGCGGGCCCAGTCCGCCGCCAAACCTCTGCCGCGGCCCCATCCGCGGAAAACTGGAACGCCGCATTCCGTAGGGCGTCAGGCGCATGGCATCGCCCGGATTCAACGCGAAATCGCGCACGGCTTGCATCTGTTGCCGCAATTCCTCCACGGTTGCTTCCTTCATTTCCAGGCGATGCACCAAATTCGTGAGCAGCGCCGGCGCGGCGTTCGTCGCCTTGATCTCGCCCAAGGCGAGGGCGGCGGCGGCGACGATATATTCGTTCTCATCGTCCAACCGCGCCAAAAGCGGTGCGGTCTTTTCCGACGCGGAGCCGGAAGCCGTCCCAACGACCGTCGCCGCCTCCCAACGCACGGCGGGCGCGGGATCAGACAACGCGCGCAGCAAAACCTTGCGCGTCTGATCGGTTTGCGGGACGCGGCTTAGCAGCGCGCAATAAATTCGGCGCGCGCGGGCCGCGGCGTGATCGAAGCTGCTGCTCAGATAATTCGCATCCAGCCACTCGGGATGCTGCAAAAGAAGGGGCGCGACCTTGGGCGCCACCAGGCCGTCGTTCTCAGCCAGCAACGCCAGGAGTTCCTTCTGGTGCGGTTCCCAGTGCAGTTTTCCGATGGCGGCGGCAATCCCATCCGCCACCGGCTCATCCGGGCCGCCTTCGGTTTTGCCCAGCGCGGCGATCAACTGCGGCAAGTCCCGATCGGTCACGCGCGATTGAAGTTCCTCCAGCACTTCGGCGATTTGCTTGTAGGATCCCTGGCCCTCGGCATTGATTTCCGTGAATGCTTTGATCAATTCCGACGTGTTCCTTGCGGCGTAAAAGCTCCGCGTGAAAGCCGGCGGCGGCGGGATTTCGCCAGTGCCGGCCACCGCCCGCCACGCCTCGTCGTCCAACAGTTCTGCGTTCGTGCGGACGAAGGATCGATAAGTCATGACCGCGCCGCGATAGAGCCGCAATCTTCCCTGGGAAGGCAAAATGACGTAAAGCGCCTGCGGCCGCCCCAATCCGGCGTAAACGATGGTCTTGCGCGACGGATCGCTCTGGACGCGGTTCACAATGGGTAAATCGTCCGCGTGCGCGTCCGACCCTTCGCTGGTAAAGAATTGGAACCGGGACAGCGTCGCCCCGTAATCCGCCATCCACTTCGCGTCGTCGTCGGTCAGAGCGTTGCCTTCCACAAGTTTGCGCGCCAGTCCGGCCAGCTTGTCGCAAACGGGGGCGAAATCGCGCATCAACTTCGCCGGCGTCTGCCGTTCCTGGAAAAAGTCCAGCAACACCTTGCGGTCAGCTTCGGCGGGAGCCGTTTGCGTGGAACAACGCCGCGCCAGGGCCTCGAGGTCGTTCATCAATTGTTGCGCGAGCGGCGGATTATTCTCGATCTCAGCCTGGTGCGATTCCATGTACCGTTTGGCGAATTCATTGAATTGCGCCATTTGCCCGGCCATCCGTTCCGATTCCTGGGAGGACCTCTCCCCCAAACCTTCCTGCCAGAGGATGCATTCCAACAATCTGTGGGCGGCGGCTTTCGGATCGAACTGTTCGTCGAGGCCGGCTTTTTCCATGGCGGCGGCAGTGTCCAACGCCAGCTTGCCAAGGCCCGCGAAAAATTCCGGATAAGGCGCCACGACTCCTCCGGACGGTTTGGGGACGGCTCCTTGATCGTTCCATGTTGCGTGATACGAACCTCCCTCGTGTTGCTCCTCGGTCCAAGCGCCGAGTTGCGACCAAAGCTGTTCATCCGCCCATGCCGCCGAGCGCATGGCCGGTCCCAGATGCACCGGTAGTGGTTGCTGCAGCGTGGCCAGCAAACGCAGCGCCCGTCCACGCAAAGTGTCCGGCAGCGCCCCGCCCGCCGACTTCCCCACCGCCTCCTCCACCGTGACGCCGTCCTCCGCCTGCAACGCCCGCTCTGCCGCGGATGAACGCAGGGTCGGCGACGAAACAAAAAAATCCAAAACCGAGGGAAAGGTCCGCCCCGGAATCTTCGGCTCGTCGGCATTCCACAAAAACGGAATGAAGTCCGGCGTGCCCCGGCTTGGCGGCAGCTCCAATTGCCTCATTCCTTCCGTCAGCAAAACATGATACGCATGCCATGCCGAGTCCGTGGTGATGAAGACGGGCAGGGAGTCGTCGAGGTACGGCTCGTAGATTTGTTTGAAACCGGGATCGGTCACGACGAAGCCGTTCGTTTCCAGCAAATGCCAGGCGGTGGACGAGCCATCAAACTTGTCGAGACCCTGCACGAGCGAATAAGTTTGCGCCCGCACCACGCCCGCCGAAAGCCAAAGCAACAGCGCGCCACCGCAGAGGGCCGTCCGGCATGAATGAATCGCGGTCATCATCGACGCCGCAATTATACAACAAGCGCGTCCCAGACTAAAGAGGCAAACTTGCTGAAGGTCAGCCTTCGTTTCCTTCGTTAGCTTCTGTTTGTTTAATTGTATTTGACAGAAGGAAACGAAGGTAACGAAGAATCATTTTCCGCCTCACGCACCACTATTCTTCCCGAATCGACAAATTCGGTGCCTATCTGTCCTTATGCTTTTGATTCTCCTTGATATTGCTCGTCGCTGACTTTTTCCATCCAGTCCACCACTTTGCCGTCGAGCGCTTCTTGAATGGCGATGTGCGTCATGGCTGTGGTTGGCGCGGCGCCGTGCCAATGCTTTTCTCCCGGTGGAAACCAGATCACGTCGCCAGGACGAATTTCTTCAATCGGACCGCCTTCGCGCTGCGCTCGACCGCAACCGGCTGTGACAATCAAGGTCTGACCGAGAGGGTGCGTGTGCCACGCCGTGCGAGCGCCCGGCTCGAACGTGACACTGGCGCCAGCCGCCCGCGCCGGAGCGGCCGTCTGAAACAGAGGGTCAATGCGCACCGTGCCGGTAAACCAATCGGCCGGTCCCTTGTAGGAAGCCTGTGACCCACTTCTTTTAATTTCCATAGTTAATCTTTATTCCTGTTTGCCAATCGTTCAGCGGTTGGTCATCTGCTCCAGCTTTTCGGGATAACGCGCCCCTTGCGGCGTGATCTTCGATGCGCCGCTTTCAATCTCGCGCAGATCGTCGGGCGTGAGTTGGACGGAAGCTGCTCCGATGTTCTCGTCCAGACGATTCAGCTTCGTCGTGCCGGGAATCGGAACAATCCACGGCTTCTGGGCCAGCAACCACGTCAGCGCGATTTGAGCCGGCGTCGCCTTCTTCCGCGTGGCGATTGTGGCGAGCAAATCGACAAAGGCTTGATTCGCCTTCATCGCCTCCGGCGTAAAGCGCGGCAGCGTGCTGCGGAAATCGGTGCTTTCGAGTTTGGTGTTCTCGTTCATCGCGCCGGTAAGAAATCCCTTGCCCAGCGGACTGTAAGGCACCAAACCGATGCCGAGTTCTTCGAGCGTCGGAATTATTTCGGCTTCCGGGCGCCGCCACCACAACGAGTATTCGTTCTGAAGCGCGGTAACGGGCTGGACTTTGTGGGCGCGCCGAATCGTCTGCACGCCGGCCTCGGACAAACCGAAGTGTTTTACTTTGCCCTGCTGAATCAGTTCCTTCACCGCGCCGGCGACGTCTTCAATCGGCACGTTTGGGTCCACGCGATGCTGATAAAGCAGATCAATCGTCGCAACCTTGAGGCGTTTGAGCGAGCCTTCGACGGCCTGCTTAATGTACGCAGGCTGACTATTCAAACCCGCCGCGCCTGGCCGATGGTCGCTGCCACTCAGGTCGAACCCGAATTTAGTGGCGATCACCACTTTATCGCGGAATGGAGCCAGGGCTTCGCCGACGAGTTCTTCGTTTATGAACGGGCCATAAACTTCAGCGGTGTCAAAAAATGTGACGCCGCGTTCGACGGCCGTCCGAAGCAGGGCGGTCATCTCCTTTTTATCTTTCGGCGGCCCGTAGGAAAAACTCATTCCCATGCAGCCCAGTCCGATGGCCGAGACTTCCAGATCACTTTTTCCAAGTTTACGCTTTTGCATATTCGAATCCTTTCTCGTACTTAAACGTTGAAGCGAATCTACGGCAGATCGGGGCGGCTGTCGCACGCGGTCTCGCCATACCTGTTGCGATTTTGCTCGAAATTGCGTTGAAGCGAAATCCGCCGCGAGGCTGCTTCACCGTCGCCGGCGGTAATCGCTGGGGGAAAGTCCGCTTCGGTGCTCGAACGGCCTCCAGTTAGCTACCGTGATCCGTTAGGTAAAATGGCTGAAATTGTCGCCGCAAGGTTTCTCGCTTCTTGCAGGCTGAAGCTCCCGCTAATTTCCCCCTTGCCGGTAATCTCCGATCGAATCACAGGGGCGCAATAAACCTGGCCACCAATAATTATCGCCAAGCGATTGCCTATGTTCTGGCGTGTCAGTTGGGCGAACCGCTTAGCGCCTTCCTTGTTGAATACAATCTCGATGCATGGATCGTGAGAAATCTCGTCGGTCGTCGCCGTGGCAGAACTTAATGCGGTCTCATCGAGGAGAACTGTGTCCTGCACGTCAAGAGTCTCCTTACGATCCCCGTTCTTGCCCTTGGAAACGAGAACCATTTGCGTCGAGTGGTTGGACGGCGCGTCGAGGACAAGCCGCATCTGGAAGAATGGCGATGCGGATGAATCTGTTGAAATGGCCACCAACGGAAGCAGCCAAAGGGATATTAGCTGGACGGCCTTTCTCATTTTTTTAGCGTTCCGTCAACAACACGCGAAAGCAAGCCTATAAGGCGATTATGTTGTGACATGGAATCTGCTCCGCTTACCATGGCGCATCAATCCGGCGCGTTTTGGTAGCCGCAAGAACCGGGGATTTCGTCGGTGGGATAAGCAAACGGGGCCGTGCCATCGGCGGTCTTGTAGTAGGCTTTGATATAAGAGGCATGGCCATCCACAAAACTTACATTTGCAATGGCATTATTGTAGGAGACGTTGTTTTCGCCGGTCAGGCTGTTGTGCCAGGAGTAAGCCCACGTAAAGCACCATTCTGCCATCAGCCAGGTGCGCGTGGGGTGTCGCACCTCCGTCAGTTTGATGTTGAGCAGGTTGTTGGTGCTGGGTGTGGTATTGTTGATGCCATTGTAGTTATAGCTGCCGTAATCCAGATTCAGGTATGTATAAAGGGGATTGACCCAATAGGTGCTGACTCCTTTCCAACCCCGGTCCATGGGACATTGGAAGACGAAATCGTTGCTCGAGGATTGGCTGATCCCCACGTAGCCCTTGACCAATTCTTTGTACCACCACCAAATCCCCCCGGATCCCACTTCATCAAAAGGATCATACAACGGCGCCGTGTTCGGCCCTGGCGTGGTGTCGTGACTGTCTCCGCAATACATCACCATAGCCAGATTGATTTCTTTAAGATTGTTGAGGCACTTGGTTTGGACGGCGCTGGCCTTGGCCTTCGACAACGCGGGCAGCAGCATGGCAGCGAGGATCGCGATGACGGCGATGACCACCAGCAATTCAATCAAAGTGAACGCCATTCTTCCGCCGCGGCGAAGAATTTGTGCTCTTATATTCATGTCGATGACTTGCTCTTTCTTGTTTCTACACAAATCCTGGACGAAAATCAAGCACGGATAGCAGAATAGTGAGTTTTTACTCCAAAAATGCCGAACTGATAACAAGTGCAATTTCCTCTACCGCAGCGACTTAGGTTTCATGAGATTTGCAAAAGTTTAGTACTGACAGAAAAAACAGGCCTTTTTGGGGGCGTTTTGGCAGCTAAATCGATGTTTTGGGAAATAAAAAACGAGTTTGCTTTCGTGTTTTCGCGGTTTTCTGAGATTTTCTGAGTTGCAAGCTGTTGCAGGGCAGCGACTACCATCGACTTCGACCTTCCAAAAAAAATCGTACCAAAAAGCCTACGGTAGGTTTTTTGGTTTTGGAGAGCTGTGCCAGAATCGGTGTGTGAACGTTGAACATGAGTATATGAGAAAGCGGGAGAGAGAAGAATGGGCACAAGAAAGCACCTTATTATTCCAGGAGAGGAATCGAACAGAAGCTAACGAAGGGAACGAAGTCGAAATGCCTCGCTCGGAACAGGCCTCAAAGCGAAGCGCCTTCGTTACCTTCGTTGCCTTCTGTGCGATCAGGTCGGTCAATCAGAACGCTCAGACCGCTCAAGGCCTACGTAACTCGTTGATTTGCAGGATCGACCTTACGCAAGTCGTTGATTTTGCTGATATTTGCCGATATTTCCAGCATGTCCTTAACCAAAAACCCCGTGAACCCTCGGCAAGCTTTGGCGCATCGCTCTTACTTCTTGGGGCGGAAGCCTGGCGGCAGGCTCGGCTTGGCTGGCGCGGCCGGCGTGGGTGGCTCGGGCGGCGGGAGCCGAGGACCAGTCCGCGGTTCGAGTTCCGGCGGATGCTCTTCCATCTTTATAACTTGGGTATGCTGTATCAATTCCGGCGGCGGTTCGGCGCTGACATCCTGCTCGGTCAGTCCAGCTTCCGGTTCCGCAATGCCAAGCCGCTCACGGGCCTTCTTGGCCCCCGCGGTCTTGGGATATTCATCGACGAGGCGGCGCAACAACGCCAGCGCCTCATCGGACCTGTTCAGTTTGGAATAAAGGTTGCACAGATGAATGGCCGCCCAACCCCATCGCTCCGGCGGCAACTTGTGCTTGAGCACCTCCTCGTATTCCAGCGCGGCGGCCAGAGGGTTCCGCAAGTCCTTCTCGTAAATCTCCGCGATGCGCAAGGCGGCATGGAGTTCGCGCGGGTTCCTTTTCAAGTAGTCGCGCATGAGTTGGATGGCGTCCAGATACTTTCCG
>DASYNM010000338.1:0-10193 GCA_036008545.1 Verrucomicrobiia bacterium | reverse complement strand
AGATTCCGGCTTCCGTCCGGTGCCCGGCTAGGAGAGTCTGTGCCCCGGGTTTGAGTTTTGCGCAATGAGTTTGGTTGTTCCCGTTTATAGAGGAGTGGGGCCGCCGAACGCACATCGTTCAATCTGTCAAGTTTTCTGCCGGCTTTCGGGCTGCAATAGCGATGGAATTGCTTTGCCACGCGCCGACTTTTGCCCTACAAGAACCGTTCGATGAGCAATGAGCCGCAAGCGGACAAAGGTCAAACCCAGCCGGGTTTCGCTTTTGCCCCCGTTCTTCCCGGCGCCTCGGCCTCGCCTCTGACCATTTGCGTGCTGGTGCGCGACCAACCGGACCCTGCTTACGGCTCCTTCGTGCTCTTGCGCAGCCTGCCCGGCACCAATGTTTACCTGGGCGCACTGTGCGATCATTCGGAGCGCGTCCTGAGCTGGCTGGAAATCTGGGTCCAGACTCTGGATTTCAAAGATTGGGAACTGGCCGGTTCCAGCGAACAACTCTCCAACCACTTTTTCGACGAGCGATGGATTTCAGAGCAGGCGCTCTTTGAAAGCCTGCTTTCCCAGGAAGTCGTGACCACGGGCTTGGAAAAAAACAATCCGAATCCTTTGCTCATCCTGCCCCGCTCCGGCCAGGTCCGGACAAGTCTGGCCGTGACGAAGGTCACCCCGTGGAAAATTTGCCAGGACGACGAGTTGTTGGTGGCGCTGGGCCTGCCGGCCTACTCAACTTCTCCCTTTCGCTACCTCTACGATCCGGCCGCCGACGGAGCCAAAACTTTTGTGGCCACCACGGAAAACGCGCCTTCCAATTCCCACGTCCAAGGCCTGAATCGACTTACCTCCGATACCAGCGGCGCTACGGTATTCAATCCGCGCGCCGGCTTGCTGCGCGTCACCCAGTTCCATCCGCTGGAACTGGAGGATTATTTGCAAATCCTGGAAGGGCGGCCCTGGAGCGGCGGCAATGTCGGCGCCCGCCCACCCCGACTCGGCCTCTTTCCCAAGAGCATTTATGCGGCCTTGGAATCATGGTCCGCGCGCCCGCAAGGACTGCCTTTCCTTCTTCACGGCACCGGGAGCCCAGCCGATCGGTTCAACGAAATTTTCTTTTTGAAACTTTCGCTATTGCGCGACGTCTTCATGGAGGTCCGGGCCTACGTCAAGGCGCAACAGCTTCCCATGCTGAACATTTTCCCCTCCAGCTTTCGCGTCTCTCTGCCAGAAGTCAGCGATGTCTTCCCGGCTTTGTGGGCGGCCAAAGCGGTCCTCGTAAAACCAGGGCAGGCTTACCCGCTTAAGATCAAGTCCACTGAGCAACGCTATTTCATCCGCCTGGGACAAATCGAACCTTCCCCATTTCTACCCGAAGGATTGGCGGCCCATGCCACCGGCGTCGGCAGCGTTTTCATTCGCAGCGTCAATACTGAAAATGACGGCATCGTGCTCGACGGCAGGCTGGTGGCCGAGGATTATTTGGCCGCCGACCCGCATGACTTGCTCTGGTTCAGGCTGCCTTTGGCCGACGAACGGGTGGACTTCTTCGCCCACGTTTACATTGCCGACGCCGATTCCAACAAGAGCCGCGAAACCCGCTTCCGAACCGTGCCGGCCAAACTGAGCGATCCCGTGGTGGCCGCCCTCAAGCGCGTGGTCGGCACCGTTTTTCCAAGGTCGCCCTACGAGATTTGGCCCCTGCTCAGTTCGCCCTGCGATCTCTTCTCGCTCGGAGTCGTCGCCGTGCGGATTTTGCTCGCCAACGGCACCACCAACTTGCCGGTCATTCTGGACGAAACGCTTAGTTTGTCGCGACTCCTTGGCAAACAGCCCGCAGCGGGAGAGAACCTCGCGGGCGGTTTGTGGTCGCTGCTGGAAAAGGATCAGAGACTGCTCGATTTGGTCAGTCCTCACGCCTTGACGGAGTCAGGCGAATCTCCCGCTCAGGCGCGCGAGAAAATACATTTGAAATTGTGGATCGAGACCATTGCTGTCGTCCTGCGCCTGTTCCCCGGCTCGGGCACGCACAGTTTCTGCAAGGATTTCGGCGACGTCTCGCCGCTGGCTCTGGAAACTGTATTTGACGCGCCGATTCAGGAATTGGAAGCGTTGCTTCTGCGGCTGCGCAGCACATTGACGCCGAGTCTTTCCGCCAACGAGGAAATCGCCGCCATCATCCTCGAAATGGACGAGTCCGGCTAAGTCGTAAACATTCTGTGGCGGCATACCGTTCTCCCTCACCCCGGCCCTCTCCCCAAGGAGAGGGAGAATTCTATTCGGCGTTGGGCAAGGAGCACTGTCCAGTGAATTTTCCCAGCGCGGCACTGCATTGTTCCCTCTCCTGGGGGAGAGGGTTAGGGTGAGGGCGGGCCTCCCTGAGAACTGCATGGTTCCGGGAAAACTCGACTACCGCAGTGAACCGAGAAAATCGAGCAAGTCCGCGCATTCTTGCGCCGTTAGATTTTGCACCAAACCCTCGGGCATGGCGGATACTTTGGAAGTCTGCATTCTGGCAATCTCGCTGCGTTTGATGCGCGTCTCCTTCAGGCTTGTGTCCTTGATCACGACTTCGTCCGCATTCTCCCGCACCAACAATCCTGAATAACTCAAATCGCTTTTGGTATCCACCGAGTAAGTCGCGAAACCCGGCTCGATGGTTTTCGACGGATTGAGAATATTGTCCAGCAGTTGCGCGCGATTATATTTCCGGCCAATCTGGTTGAGATCAGGACCGAAGTCGCGGCCGCGGCCGTTGACTCGATGACACAGCGCGCAGTTCGCGCTCCCCTCGGCAAAAAAGATTTCCCGACCACGGGCCGCGTCTCCACGAAGGTCTAGAATCTCGTTGACAACAATCACAGGTCCGAGGCGCTTGACCCGCTTTTCCTCGGGCACGAATCGCTCAAACAGATCACGGACAAGATTGTTGGTATGTGACGTGCCTTGTTGGATCGCTTGAATTTGAACCGCGGTGGAGAGCGAATTCTTATCAACCTCGTGCATGAGCGCCAAGGCACCGGAAGGGGAAAGTAAAAGCCAGCCAAGAATTTCTTCGCGATCACGGAACGAAAGGTTGTTGCCGGCGAGCATGTCCAAGGCTTTGTAAATTTGCTTTTCGTTCGGGTCGGCGGGCGCAGGTTCAGCGTCATTTGCAGGGGGCTGCGACGGCATCTGCTTTATCCAATTATAAATGAGGTCGATCCCCTTTTGGCTGACACTCCGCGACCCCAGGCGCGGCATGTGGGCAGTCCCAAGAGTGCAAATCCGATAGTAGAGAATGGAACGCAACGGGTCGCCCGGCGTGATGACGTGCGCCCCTCCAATCCCAAAGGTCCCTTGCGATGGAGGAAAGTTGATCGTCCGGCTCTCGGATAATTTCTGGTCGTAGTTGAAAACCGAGGCCACCGCGCCGCCGACAGCCAAACGATGGCAATGGGCGCAGTTGACATGGAGCCATGAGCGCGCGCGTTCGTTCAAATCGGCATTCGCATCGTCGGGATTCGTCAACTTCATGGCCGGCGCGTCGGCGTTTGCCTCGCTTAAGAGATCAATATGCTGGAACGCGCGAATTTGATTATCCGTCCGCCCCGTGCTCGATGAAGAATGGGAGGAGTAACAGCAGTCTCGATCCAACTGCAAAGCATTGAACGCCAGTGGCGGTCCAGCCGATGGATTGTGGCAGCGCAGACACTCCGCGCGGCTGGAGAAATACCAAGTCTCGCGGCGATGCCCGCCCGAAACGCTTGCGTCCTCGATTTCGTAAACGTGCTGAGCGCCCGCGGCATCGACGAGCACGGCATCGCTCTGGTCGTCGTTCCATTCGTAGGTGTAAGCGTGCCAGGCGGCGCCGTCGTATAGAAGAATCTGCGTTTCCACGCGGCGAGAATTTTGGGCCGAGCCGTCTTTTCCTGGCAGGGACAAGGTTTTGCCGAGAACCGCGTTCTTGGGAAATCGCCAGGCCAGGTTGTGCGCATCGTTGGTGCGCGCCACTTGCGAATTATTCGGCAAACCGATGAAACGATGTGCACAAGCGTTGTCCGACCATATTTCCGCGTTGACGGAAAACGGGATGACCCCCGGCGTCAGTACGTCGTTCTTGGTCGAATCGAATATTCCTGTCTCACTGAGCTTGCGAGGGAAACCGGAGCTATCATCTTCGGCAGGATTCGGTTCCAGACGGTGAATTCTGCCGCCGTAGTCCATGACATAAAGCTCGTTCGTCGCGTCTTCCGCGAAGCTAATGACCTGCATTTGGGTGCTGGCCAGCTCGCGTTGCCAAGTCACCTGCCTGCCATCATAGCGCAGCCCCCAGATTCTGCCCGTGCCGTAATCTCCATATATATATGCACCTTGAAGTCCGGCAAATTGCTGACCGTGATAGACAAACCCTCCGATGATGCAAGAGGCCTCGGTGTGCGGATGGGAAATGACGGGCGGCAATATGGGGCTCGGGCCACGCTTGCCGTTGGGTTTGATTGGCTTGGGCCCTTCGACGATGCTCCAGCCATAATTGCCGCCTCGCTCAATCCTGTAGATCATTTCCCAAGTTTCGTAGCCGACATCACCCACCCACAAGGCCCCCGTCTCCTTGTCGAAACTCATCTTCCAAGGATTCCGCAAGCCATAACACCACTTTTCCGGGCAAGCGCCGGCGATGTCGAGGAACGGATTATCGGAAGGCACGGCATAATGCTTACCGTTGTCCTCGCGATGCAGGTCGATTCGCAGAATCCCGGAGAGCGGCCGAGTAAGGTCCTGACCCGCATCGAGCGCGTCGGGCGGATCGGGGCCTCGTCCGTCGCCGGTCGAAATGTAAAGATAACCGTCCGGGCCAAACTTCAGGCAGCCTCCATTATGCCCGCCCGAGAGCCAGGTCAGGATAATCTTTTCACTGTGCGGATCCAACCGCGGCGGATTACCGGGAATCAATTTGAACCGCGAAAGGTGCGTTCCCTCGGGCAGGCCGTCGTTCAGCACGTAGCAAAGATAAAGGAAACTGTTCGTGGCAAAACCCGGGTCCAAGGTCATCCCGTAAAGCTGTGTGAAACCCGGGACCTCCTTGCTCAAGTCAATCGCCAACTCAGGCTCGGTCACTTGTTCATCGTTGGTAAATGAAAAAACCTTACCGAGTCGTTCCGCGACGAACAGCCGGCCCAGACTTGGGGCACTGAGCAGATCGGTTGGTTCCCTGAATTGGAGATGCGCAAAGACGCGCTTCACCCTGTAAGGCAGAGGCGGTTCCGCCGAGCCGGTCAAATGCGAATTCGTCCAGGGGACGCGCGATTCGATTCCATACGGCAACGAATTCTGCGAAACGGGAGTTTCAAGCGCGTTGGTTGCGGCTCGCGCACCAGGAGAAGCCGAAACAAATGCAGTAATTAGGCATATCCAGGCAAATCGAGGCAGGGCGGCGGACTGGCGCCTACACGCGAGGTGAACTTTATTGCCGCGAGAAGCGACCGTGGCGCCGCGACCTTGCGAAGGACGGGCGCGGGACAGTTCCGTTTGATCCTCAAGCACACAATTCATCACCTTAGGCCATGCAGCCTACGTGCGATCCCGCCGCGATCAACGTTTTATTGTCCACAAAATGGAAGAATGCAGAACCGCATGGTCCGGGAAGCCAGCTTGGCCGCGTCAGCGGTAAGGAAAATGAACTTTTTTTCGCATTTTCCTGTTTTTTGAAGGTATTTTAGAATGCAAGTCATTCCCATTCAGGGATATGCATTGCGCAAACTGCTCTCCAAAAAATCGTGCCTAAAAGCCTACGGTAGGTTTTTTGCTTTTCGCGGATGGGTGTAAAGTCGTGTCCATGATAGACCATCATCACGGAACAGCTCATCGAACGGGACGGGATAGAACCTATGCGACAAATCGCCTGGCGCACTCAATCTGTAAACTCCGTGCCATCCGTAGTTCTCTTGCTGGGTTGGACCACGAATGGCACGGATTCCACGGATATCAGGTCGAGCAGGCCAGGTCGCACCCAGTCGCACTCAGTCGCACCCAGTCGCACTCAGTCGCACCCAGTCGCACTCAGTCGCACCCTAGTCCAATCCAGTCGCACTCAGTCAAACCTGTCGGTAACCATGAAGTATGTCGAAACGAGCCCCTATATTGATCGTAAGTTGTTCATATTCAACACTGGCTCGACGGTTCACCAAAAAAAGAAAGAAACCGTCACTGAGATGTGCGTGAAAATCGCCAATTGACATTCGTATGCCCTAAGCGGTTCAACATTACTGTCATTTTGAAAACTTACTCGCTGGCCGGTTACCTGGAAGGCTTGCCCAAGCAGACGCGCACGCTGCTGCACAGTTGCGCCTACGGCGTCGGCGCAGGGTTGGCTGCGGTGGCGTTTCAATTAGGCATCACTCTCCTCTACAAGAACGGCCTGGTCGCGCTGGCCAACGACTCCAAGCTGACCTTCGCGCTGGGCAGCCTGGCCATCATGCTCGGTTCATCGCTGATCGTGGGTCTGCTGCTCAACCTCTTTTGTCCCGCCGCGGCTGGAAGCGGTATTCCTCAATTGAAACTGGCCTTTTGGAAGGATTTCGGGGCTGTTCCATTCCGCGTGGCTTGGGTGAAGTTCGTCGCTGGTGTGATCAGCATCGGCGGCGGTAATAGTCTCGGACGAGAAGGCCCGAGTGTGCAATTGGGTGGCGGCGTCGCTTCCACCCTTGCAGGCTTGGCGGGCGAAGCGAAGCAAAATCGGCGCGCAGCCGCAGCCGCCGGCGCGGCGGCAGGATTGGCAGCCGCGTTCAACGCGCCCCTGGCCGCCACCACTTTCGTGCTCGAAGAGATCATTGGCGATTTGAACAGCCGATTGCTCGGCAGCGTGCTATTGGCTTCTGTCTTGGGCGCGCTGGCCGTGCAGGGGATCATCGGCAAACAGCCGGCTTTTGCCTTGTCGGGCGTGGACACGCCGTCGTGGCTCGCCTACGCTCTCACACCAGTCGTCGCGGCCCTGGCCAGTCTGGTCGGAGTTTATTTTCAACGCTTTGCTCTCAGCCTGCGCCAGTGGACGAAGAATTTTGGCAAATTTCCCGGCTGGCTGCTGCCCGTCATCGGCGGCCTGATCACTTGGGGGCTGGGCGTGGCCGTTTTTTGCGGGACGGGCAGGCTGGGCGTGTTTGGTCTCGGCTACGACGATCTTTCCCGAGGCTTGTCGGGCGGGATCGCGTGGAATATTGCCGTGCTGCTGCTGTTGGCAAAATTTGTTGCCACTTCTTGCTGTTACGGATTCGGCGGATGCGGCGGCATTTTTTCACCCTGCCTCTTTTTCGGCGGCATGGTCGGCATTTTCGTCTCGGGCATCGTCGGACTCGAATGGCCGATGGCCCAGGCCGACCTCGTCACCCTCGCCGTGGTGGGCATGAGCGCGACGCTCGGGGGAGTGGTCGGAGCGCCCGTGACCGCCATTTTGATTGTCTTCGAAATGACGCACGAATTCTCCCTCGTGCCGGCGCTGATGCTCGGCGCGCTGGTCAGTCAGAGCATCAGCCGCAAGATGAACGATGAGAATTTTTATGACGCCCTCCTGGTGCAGGATGGTCATCGCATTGAAAAAATCCGTCCGCCGCGCGACTTGTTAAGCTGGCAACAATCACTGGTGGCTGGGATTCTCACCGACCGGCCGATCGTCGTCGCCGATCTTGCACCCGCCGTCATCCAAGAGACTCTCAAGGCCCATCCTTACGAACGATTTCCGGTCGTTCAGGATGGCAAGCCGACGGGCGTATTGACACGGAAGGAAGCGCAGGCCGCCATGGCCGAAAAGCGGCCGCCCAAACTGGAGCCGGTCACGACCTGCCGGGCCGATCAAACAATCCGCGATTTGCAAACGCTCCTGATCCATTCCAGCACTCAATTTGTGGTGGTGGTGGGCGACAATGGCGCCGTCCAGGGTGTGATCACGCTGCACGACCTGCTGCGGGCCGAAGTGCAGAAGGCGGAAAGTTAGTCAAGTGTCAATACTAATACTTGGGCGCCCTCGGCCAGCGTGGTGCTGGGCGGCACATCCACCAATCCGTGCGCCCGGGCCATCGCGCTGAGGACATGCGAGGATTGATTGCCGGCGGAGCGCGCGCCGCCGCGCCCGTCGAGCGATACGCGCATGAAGTGGCGGCGTTCCGCATGATTGACAAGCGGTTCTGTCAAGACAACGGAAATCGTTCGCGGCAGAACCTCGCGCGCCCCTTGCAGTTGCAGCAAAGCGGGCTTGGCCAAGAGGAGAAAACTGACCAGAGCGGAAACCGGGTTGCCGGGCAGGCCAAAGAAAAGCTTTTCCTTCCAACGCCCGAACGCAAACGGTTTGCCCGGCCGCATGTCCACTCTCCAAAAATCGAGTTGACCGCCGATGGCTGCGAAGGCCGGCTTGACCCAATCCATTTCCCCCACGGAAACGCCGCCGGTGCTGATGACCACGTCGGATTCCGCAAACGCCTGCTCGAGCGCCGCTTGGGTCGCCGACAACTCATCACGTACCAGCGGATAAACCTTCGGCATCGCGCCCGCTTGCAGTGCCAGCGCCGCCAAACCGATGCGGTTGCTTTCGTAGATCGCGCCCGCTTCCAGCGGCCGGCCCGCCTCGCGCAATTCGTCGCCCGTGGCCAGCAAGCCCACGATTGGACGCCGCGCGACGCGCACGGTGGAAATCCCAGCCGCCGCGAGCAAGCTCAGGCGCGGCGCGGTCAATCGTTCTCCGGCCTCCAGCAAGACTGCGCCCGTCTTCACGTCCTCGCCGCGCAGCCGGACGTTATCCCACGGCGGAGCGCTCTCAAAAAACAAGACACTCGACGAGTCCTCGGAATTCTGTTTGACATCCTCCTGCATGACAACCGCGTCCGCGCCGCGCGGCAGCAGTGAACCGGTGAATACGCGCGCGCACGTCCCAGCTTCCACCGCCTCGTCCAAGACAACGCCGGCCGGCGCCGTGCCGATGACACGCAACGCGACCGGCGCAGTCGCAGTCGCCGACGCAAGGTCATCCGTCCGGACCGCGTAACCGTCCATCGCCGAATTATCGGCCGGCGGCAGATCGATGGTCGAGCGAAGCGGTTCCGCCGTGAACCGGCCCAGCGCCTCGCTTAAGGCGGCCGCCTCGCTAGGCAAAGGCCGGACGGTTTCAAGAATGCGCTCCCGCGCTTGTTCGACGGACAAGATGGGTTGAGAATATTCCATTTCCGGGCTTGCTTTCGGCCAAACTTTCGTTACCTTCCACCCTCCGCCGTCCGAAAGTTGGGGCGGCACTGAAATTAACGATTTTTTATGGCATCAGCAAACGATTTACGCAAAGGCATGGCGATCATCCACAACGGCGACGTCACCGTTGTTCTGGAAACTCAGCATCGCACGCCGGGCAATCTGCGCGCCTTCGTGCAGGCCACGCTCCGCAGCATCAAGACCGGCAAGACCTCCGACGTCCGCTTCAGTTCCACCGAAAAAATGGAGGTCGTCCCGATGATGACTCGCAAATTGGATTTCAGTTACAAGGACGGCGAGGATTTTGTCTTTTCCGACCCGGAAACTTATGAGACTACCACGCTCACTCCGGACATCATGGGCGACGCTAAAAATTACCTCGTGGAAAACGGATCGGTCACGATCACGTTTGTCGAGGACAAGGCGGTTTCGGTCGAACTGCCTTCGAGCGTGATACTGACGGTTTCCGACGCGCCCGAGGGCATCCGAGGCGATTCATCCAACAACGTGCAAAAGCCCGCCATTCTGGAAACAGGCATCTCGGTGCAAGTCCCGCTGTTCATCAAGACCGGCGAAAAGATCAAAGTGGATACTCGCACGGGCAAGTACATGGAGCGGGCTTGAGCCGGACGTTTTGTCCCCTCATTACTTGCCTTGGCCGGAACGATTCCGGCGGGAGACATGTTCAAGCAAAAGTAGAAACAGGATGGATTACTGATCAGGCGCTAATCAACAATCAGTAACGCTTTTTTCTAATCCCGCTCTGTTCTTCAATCCTGTTAATCCTGTCAAAGTTCAGTGCTTCCACGGATTAGTCTGAACCATTCAGTTCTCCCTCACCCCAGCCCTCTCCCCCAGGCTGAGCATTACCCACAAAGTTTTGCTAGTTGGTAGCCCAGGGTCAGTTGGCTCAATTGTTCCAGGCCACGCCACAAGGTCATTGACCCAGGCTCGCCATCGCCTTTTCTGGCCAAGAAGCCTCCCAACTGGGCCACCAG
>DASYNM010000337.1:0-18078 GCA_036008545.1 Verrucomicrobiia bacterium | reverse complement strand
GCGAGTGGAGCACTGTCCCCATTATCATTTTGTCCGTCCGCGAGAGCGAGCACGACAAGGTCACGGCTTTGCGCAACGGCGCCGATGATTACCTGACCAAGCCGTTCAGCACCTCAGAACTCATTGCGCGTTTGCAAGTGGCGCTAAGACACTCCCAGCCCTCCCCCGAGGAAACCATTTTCACCAACGGGCCGCTGACGGTGGACTTGGCTGCTCGCCGAGTCAAGGTCAACGGCAAGCCGGTAAAGCTCTCGAGAACAGAGTACGCGCTCGTCCGGCTCTTCGTCCGCAACGCCGGCAAAGTTATCACGCATCCTCAAATCATGGAATCCGTGTGGGGGCCGGGCCATCGGGATAAGACCCACTACCTTCACGTTTATATGACACATCTGCGCGAGAAAATCGAGGCTAATCCCGCCAAGCCTGTACTGTTGGTCACCGAACCCAGGGTGGGATACCGTTTGAATATCGACACTCCGCCGCCAGGAGCCGATTGACCGCTGGCCAAAGAAAATATAGATTGAGAGGAAATAATTATGGCTACCCAGCTTGATATCAAATCGGATCTCTTAGAGGCTGTTGCGACTGTGGTCATTCCCGCCAGCACGGCGCCGTTCGTGATCCGCGATTGCTTCAAAAAAAACGCCACCGTGAGGCTTTCCACCATTTTTGCCGAATTCAGGAAGCGGTTTTTCGACAAGACCGAAAGCCCGACGCCCGAAGTGACGTACCGCAAATACAAGCTGCTCCGCATCTCGGCCGACGGGCCCATCATTGCGGAACTCGGTGGCGAAACCAAAGTCGAAGGCACGTTTATGGCTGCCTACGCGCTCCTAAGGCTTCAACCTCGCGGTGAGCAGGGGTTTCTTCAAACCAACGGATATGCCAACATTTTTTACGTCAAAGATAAAGCAGGCGTGCTCTGCGCCGTCCGCATTGGTTGGGCCGAGGATGGTTGGGTGATTGATTCCATCACGGTGCAAGACCCGTTGGCGTGGAATGGCAAACACGAAATATTCTGCCCAGTCTGAGTCGCTGAAACCGTCGCATTGTGCCTTCCGGCAAAGCATTGATGTTGCTTCCGCCTTTGGTTTCCCGAATTCTGTCAATACTTCTATCGTCGTAGAATTTCTCTCGGTCGTATTCCCAGTTCTTTTTCAAGGCGAAAAGCTTTTGACCGGCTCCTGAAATCGATCGACGAAAAACCAATGAGCCCAGCGTGAATAGTAATCGGTTGCCGCCCCGTTGGTAAGACGGTCTTTTAACTCCTGTAATTTCCCGGGCGGTCGGGTCTCCAGCTTACCTTGGGCATTAAAACTTCGCCCTGCCAGGTCTTCCGCCAACTCCGCTAGCCAGGGCGCGACCGGCCGCGGCGCGCGAATGACGTCCCAAAAACGAACGGTCTGGTCACGCGATCCAGTCACAACGCGCCGGCCGTCTGGAGAGAAACGAACACGGTCCACAACGCCCGCATGACGCATCGGCTCGCTGACCGGTTGGCCGCTCAACGCATCCCACAACCGCGCGGTCCCATCGCCAGAGGCCGTTAACACGAGAGAACCATCAGGACTAAAGCAGGCTTGGAAAACCGCCGCGCCCTGCCGGTGTCGAAGTGGCGGCGAAACTGGATTGCCGGTCATGCCATCCCACACGCGCGCTGTTCCGTCCTCCGACGCCGTTACGACATGCCGACCGTCCGGACTAAACGCCGCTGACCAGACATCTTTGGCGTGGCGCATGGCCTCGCCCAAAGGCTGCCCCGTCGAGGCGTCCCAAATCCGCGCTGTTCGATCCGCGGATGACGTTACGATCCTTTGGTAATCCGGGGAAAACGTGGCCGTCCAAACGATTCCCTTGTGCATCATGGGTCCGGCGAGCAACTTTTCGGTGTGGATCGAGAAGACGCGCGCTCCTCCATCCGTGCAAGCAGTCAAACATTTTTCCCCGTCTTCACTGAATTCCACCCCTATCACTTCGCTCGGGTGGCCCATGCCCGCCACAATTGCGCCTGTGTCGGTCGCGAAGATGCGGAGGTACCGGTCCCGCGAACCAGTCGCGATCAAACGGTCATCCGGGGAAAACACGGCTGTCCAGGTCACGGAGGGATGGGGAATGTTCCTGATCAATTGGCCAGAGCGAGCATCCCAAATCCGCACGCTTCCATCCTCGGACGACGTGGCGAGTTTGCTGCCATCCGTCGAAAAGCTCGCCGAGTAGGCCACGTCGTCGTGCTCCATGGGCGGGCAGGCGTCATTTCCGGAGGCGGCATCGAGGAGGTGGACCGTTTTGCCCGCCGTCACTGCCAACACCCGACCATCGTGACTAAACTGCATTCCGAAAGGGTGAGCGCGCAAAGGCACCACACGAGGCTGCGGCGACAACATTCCTGTATCCCACAAGCGAGCCGTTCCATCTTGCGAAGCCGTCGCGACCGTCCGGCCATCCGAGCTGAAGGCGACGAACTCGATGGGGCCTTCGTGCTCGAACGGCTCACAAATCGGCTCCTGAGTCGCCACCGACCAGATGCGTGCCGCGCCCTCGCGTGTCCCCATGAGGACTCGCCGGCTATCCGGGCCAAATTCTGCCGAAGTAATCATCGGAGCATCGCCGAATGGACCAGAGAGCGGCTCGCCGCTTTGAGCATCCCAGAGCCGCGCTCGGTTCTGGAATGAAAGTGTAATCACGACGCGATCGTCCGCGCTGCAAAAAGCATCCGTGACCTCCGCCGTTTCGGCGTGTGTTTGCTTAATGAGACGACCGGTTTGCGGGTCCCAAAAAGCCACCACGCCCGCATGAGTTCCTGCGATCAGGCGCCTGCCATCCGGGGTGAACACTATGGGTCGGATTCCACCTTCGAGCCGCATTACGGGTAAAGCCAGGGTGGATGTGCGCGAGTCCCAGAGCGAGATGCTGCCATCCTCGCAACCGATGGCCAGCAACCGCCCGTCGGGACTAATCTTCATGTTGCTGATGGGAGCCGCAGGCTCGATGACAGGGCTGGCAGGTTGGCCGGTTTCGCGGTCCCAAAGTCGGACTTTCCCGTCCTGAATCGTGGCCACTCGTTTGTCGGAGGGGCTGGGCAGTCCTGCCACATGGGACCCGCCGCCAGGAAGCACACTCACCAGACTTCCCGTCGTGGCATCCCATATTCGAGTCTTTCCATTCACGCAGACAGCGACGATGCGTTCGCCGTCACTGGTAAAGTAGGCGTCCGCCACTTGCGTGCCGTTGTTGAGGGCCAGTTGAAGTTGCGATGTGCGGGCATTCCAAACCTTGACATAACCATCGTCGGACGCCGTGGCGACGCGGTCCCCTTTCGGGCTGAATCGAACCGATAAAACGCTGGCCTGGTGTTGCAAGGGCTGCCCGATAGGCAGGGCGTAACTGTGGGAACTAAGCATGGAAATGATCCGGGACGCAACGAGCGGATCGTCGGGATTCTGGCGTAAAAATCGGGCGAACATAGCCAAGGCATCCGCCGGTTGACCATCTTCCGCCAGCTCCTCGGCTTTCTGCGATTCGAGTTCTCGAATATTCTTTGAGAGTTGAAGGTTGGCGGCATCCGTCTGGCTCTTGGCCAATTTCAAACGCACGGTCATCATGCTCGATACAACGGCGACCACGATCAGGGCCAGCAGCACTGTCAGTACTAGGGCCGCCCGGGCGGGATAGCGTTGCATCAGCTTGCCCAAGCGTTCGACTGGTGTGCTGGGCCGCGCTCGGATTGGCTCGTGACGGAGCCAGCGTTCGAGATCCTCGCCCAGCATGGCCGCCGAGTGATAGCGTCGCGCCGGGTCCTTCTCAAGGCACTTTAAGCAGATAACGGCCAGGTCGGACGGCACTTCGGGATTGAGCGCATTAGGACGGGGAGGCTCCTGTTCGATGACCTTTCGCGCAATGGCCATCGGCGTCTCTCCGGCAAAGGGCGGCTGCCCTGTCAACATTTCAAACAAGACCGCGCCCAGTCCGTAAACGTCCGTGGCTGTCGTAATCTCCTTGACACGTCCCGCTGCCTGTTCGGGTGACATGTAGGCTGGCGTGCCCAGCACTGTGTTCGTAAGCGTGAGGTCGCTTTGGCGTTCAGTGAATTTGGCCAGGCCGAAATCAGTCAAGTGCGGCACACCCTTCTCATCGAGCAGCACATTGCCGGGCTTGATGTCGCGATGGAGCACGCCCCGCTCGTGCGCGTGTTGGATGGCGCGAGCCAGCGCCGCCAGCATCCGCGCTACGCGCTCGAACGGCATGGGCTTGCGGCCCAATTCCTGACCGAGCGTCCGCCCCTCGACCAAACGCATGGAGAGGTAGTTCCATCCATCCTGCGCGCCCACTTCATAGATGGACACGATGTTCGGATGATCGAGGCTGGCGGCTGCCTCCGCCTCGGTGCGCAGCCGCTCTGCCAGGTTCGCCAAGCCCATCTCACCACTCGCGATAACCTTGAGCGCCACACTACGGCCTAAACTTATCTGCCGTGCTCGATACACCTTGCCCATTCCGCCGCGCCCGATCTCACGGAGGATTTCGTAATCCCCAAGGCGGTTCGGAAGCGGCAAAGGGGCCAGAGGAGTCCGCCGCAAGGCAGCGCCTTCACGAACCAAACAGCGCATGCAGAAACCGTCCGGCGCGTCCGGGGCTATGGCCGCGCCGCAACGAGGGCAAGTCATGGCCGCGCCGGCACTCAATGTTCAACCCGAGTAGGGAAGCATCTCGGTCGCACGGGCGGCTGAGAATAACCAGCTAGTCCGACGATTCGCAGGCGCTCAAATGCGAGGAGCCAAATCATGGCGAAAAGCTAAAATTGGCGGAGGGAAAAAGCACGCCCAAATTCCGGCAGAACTTCAACGTCAAGAGGAATCTTCAATTCCTAATGCTTTAAATATCTTTGAACAGGCGCAGCGTTGTCAAACCACCGGGCGCTGCTTCAGATTGACTGTACCTCATGCCATCGTTACGCTAACGCCAGCTTAACTATGGGCGAAAAATCAAGCCTCCCGCCTGATGGTGCTTCGTCCGATCCTGCCGGGTCCGGCGAGCACAGCGGAGGAGCTTTCGCGACGACTCATTGGAGCGTGGTCGGGCGCGTCGGCGCATCCGCCACGGTCGAGTCCGTTGCCGCGCTGGATCGTCTCTGCCGCCAGTATTGGCAGCCGCTTTACTATTTCGTCCGTCGGCGTGGCTACAATGAGCAGGATGCCCAGGACCTCACTCAAGGTTTTTTCACCCGACTCCTGGAAAAAGGTTCGATCGAAGCAGCGGACCGTGAGCGCGGGCGGTTTCGCACTTTCCTCCTCGCCGCGCTGCAGAATTATTTGGCCAACGAATGGGACCGCGGAAATCGTCAAAAGCGCGGGGGCGGCCAGCAATTTATTTCATTCGAGGAGGCCACCAGCGCCGAAGCGGGCTACAACGTCCTCCCCCACGATACCGCCGCGCCTGACCGCCTCTACGAGCGGCGCTGGGCGCAGGGCGTGCTTGAAGCGGTGCTGGGACGTTTGCGCAAGGAGTTCGACGGCGGCAAATTCGATGTGCTTAAGCAATTCCTTTTCGGTGATCGGGGAGAAGTCTCCTATACGGAAGCCGCGGCGCGCATCGGCCTATCCGAGGCCGCGACAAAGTCCGCCATCTACCGACTGCGCCAACGCTACGGTGAATTGTTTGCCGACGAAATTGCCCAAACGGTCGAGCGTCCCGAGGACGTGGATGACGAAATCCATTACTTGCTGGCCGTGCTTGAAACCGACTGATGCCGGGCGCGGGCTTCCTACCTAAGCCACTGAGTTAGAATATGTTGAAGCAGTCCCCTGCCCTGTTCCGGGAGGCCATCTCCGCATAATAACGACTCCGCGAAACTTTCAGATGGTTTTGCTTTATGGATTAGTGAGCGAAGAAGTTCCGTTCGCCAGATGGCAAATGGGACGGCACGGCGCGAACAACAAAACAGAAAGGTCAATATGAACTTAGCACCTATCAACCAGCCATTCACCAAGTTCTTTCCTGATATTGACGTCTCGCTCCGTTCTGCGAGCCAAGGCCGCGAGAACAAGGCCAACGCCCGACAGCCGTTCGACTTCTTCCAACCGGAGGCGGCACAACCAAACGCAAGAGTCAACCGATTGGCGGCGCGGGCAAAATTGATTGACCGTATTGAAGCAGGATTTTGGTGGGCTTGCTCGCCGTTCGTGCTCGCTCTCATATTGCTCCCTTGGCTTGGGCGCTGACTTGACGGTCGCAGTAAGCATCGAATTCTCTGATGCATACGCGGCTGATTCGGGCGGCATTTTCCCAAATAGGAACTGGCCTTTTCGATTAGTTTTCTTAGCCTTGCGGCATGAAGCGCGTTTTATTCGTCGCGGCTGCCGCCTGCCAGTTGGCCACTGGGCGCGCCGCACCCGTTTTCCCGGATGTCTCCAATTTACCCTCTAATCCAAACCTGCCCGACTCGTTGACGATGTTGAACGGGCAAAAGGTCGCCACGCGAGAGCAGTGGTTGCAGGAGCGGCGACCGGAGTTGAAGGCGCTTTTTCAGCATTACATGTATGGCTGGTTCCCGGCACCGGTTCCGGTGCAGGGTGTGGTGACTTACACCGATCCCCGTTTCTTCGAGGGCAAGGCCACCTTGAAATTGGTCACTCTCAAACTCGACGCACCCGGCGCACCGGAAACGCATTTGCTGATGGTGATTCCAAACCACCGCGCCGGCCCTGCGCCCATTTTCCTGGGCATGAACTTCGCCGGCAACCACACCGTCGTCACCGACACTCACGTACCTTTGCCTACGTCGTGGATGCCGGGGCATGAACCTTTGGTGGCCAACAATCGCGCCCTCGATGCCGGTCGCGGCACGCAAGTGCATGTTTGGGAACTGGAACAATCCGTCGATCGCGGCTACGCCGTGGCCACGTTTTATTGTGGCGATGTCGAACCCGACACCACCAATGCCGTCGGCGGCGTGCGCGAAACTATTCCCCAAGCCAAATCGTCGGACGAATGGGGAACCATCGCCGCCTGGGCCTGGGGTTTGCAGCGCGTGGTGGATTATTTGGTGACGGACTCTGATATTGACAGCAAGCACATTGCAGCGGTGGGCCATTCGCGCCTTGGTAAAGCGGCGATGCTGGCGGGGGCGTTCGACGATCGAATCGCGATGGTAGTTCCGTTGCAAGCCGGTTGCGGCGGCACGGCGCCAAGCCGGGGCACGGTGGGCGAATCGGTGGAACGAATCAACACAGCTTTTCCGCACTGGTTCTGTGGCGAATTCAAGAAGTTCAACACGCAACCTGATCTACTGCCATTCGACCAACATTGCCTCATCGCCTTGTGCGCGCCACGTCCGGTTTTGTTGGCCGCAGCGGTCGAGGACACTTGGGCCAATCCAGTGGGCGCGTTCGACATGCTCAAGGCCGCCAATTCCGTCTATCGCTGGCTTGGAGCCGAAGGCTTGTCGGTCCAAACCATGCCCGAAACGAACACATTGGTTGGTAGCAACCTCGGCTATTTCATCCGCCCGGGCAAACATTCAATGACGAAACTGGACTGGCAGTATTTTTTGGATTTTGCCGACAAGCAATGGGGCAAGCCCCGAGCGGAGTAATCGAACGCGCATGAATGACGATGACCTGCGCTTCGGCGGCTTGGCGCGCCTCTATGGCGCCGACGGATTGCAGCGTCTGCTCCAGAGCCGGGTCTGCGTGGTGGGAATCGGCGGGGTCGGTTCCTGGGCGGCGGAAGCGCTCGCGCGCAGCGCCGTCGGGCACATCACGCTGGTGGATCTCGATGATGTTTGCCTTAGCAATGTCAATCGCCAGTTGCACGCGCTGGACGGCACCATCGGGCGGCCAAAGGTCGAGGTGATGGCCGAACGCATCCGCGCCATTCATCCCGCCTGCGAGGTGCGGGCTGTGCCGGAATTTTTCAACGAAGCAACGGCTAAGGAAATCCTGGCCACTGGTTTTGAGTTTGTGCTCGACGCCATCGACCAGGTGACGAACAAGTGCCTGCTCATCGCGCGCTGCCGTCAAAAAGAAATTCCCATCGTTTGCGCAGGAGGCGCGGGCGGACGGCGCGACCCGGCGGCCATTCAAGTAGCGGATCTGGCGCAGACGTCGCACGACGCGCTGCTGCAAAAAGTGCGAAAGAAGTTGCGCGACGCCCATGGCTTTGCGCGCGATCCCAAAACACCGTTCGGCGTTCAGTGCGTTTTTTCCGCCGAGCCTGCGACCGCGCCCGCCTCGGGTTGCACCGGGCGCGTAACGTGCGATAACGGCTACGGCACCGCCGGCTTTGTCACCGGGACAATGGGATTGGTGGCTGCGTCCCGCATCGTTTCCAAGATTGCGGCGGGTTGACTATGGACGGCACGCTCCTGAGCATCCCCGCCCGCTCCCGGCGCCAGGCGATGGATTGGGGTTTGGTCCTGGCCAGCCAGGGCATGGAAGCTGTCATCAATAAATCCGCCGATGGTTGGGAACTGCTGGTGGAACCGAGGGATCACGAGCGCGCGCAAGCCGCGCTGAAACAATACCAATTAGAAAATCGTGGCTGGCGATGGAGGCAGCCTTTGCCGGAGGCGGGCCAATTTTTTCATTGGGGCAGTTTGGGATGGGTGGCTGCCATCGTGGCTTTTTATTATTGGAGCGCGGTCCGATTTCCGGGAATCCAAGGCGTGGGCCTTATGGACAGCGAGAAGGTGCGCCATGGGCAATGGTGGCGGTTGTTCACGGCCATCACCTTGCACGAGAATATGGCCCACCTCATGGCCAACGCAGCGACAGGATTCCTGCTCATTGGGCTGGCCATGGCGCGTTACGGCGCGGGCGTAGGATTGCTGGCCGCGTTCCTGGCTGGTGCGATGGGAAACGTGGCCGGCCTGGTGCTCTACCCCGCGCCGCACTTGAGCCTGGGCGCTTCGGGCATGGTCATGGGCGCCCTCGGTTTGGTCAGCGTGCAATCGTTCGTCTCCTGGCGCAAATACCATCCCGACGGCCGACTCTTCTTTCGCGCTGTCGCGGCAGGAGTGCTGATTCTCGTTCTGCTTGGGTTCAGTCCCGAGTCGGACATGGTCGCGCACGTGGGCGGATTTATTGCGGGAGGTATCTTCGGCTGTGCGTTGAGTCTGGCGCCGCCTGCGCTATGGCAGCGCGGACCCGCCAACGCGGGGGCAAGCCTCGCGCTGGCTGCGCTGTTGCTGGCAACGTGGAGCCTGGCGCTCCGCGCGCCCTGACGTCTATGGTTTTACGGCAAGGCGTGGGTTGTCGGCGAAATCAAGCAAGCGGGCGATGTTTGACAATCGTTGATCTGGTAACTCGTCGAAAAGGTCTGCGACGTGTCGATCGGGCACTTGGGCAATTCCCCACTGCCCCTGCCCAGGTACGGTTGAATGTCGCTGGAAACCGGCACGGTGGTGGCCACCGCTCCGTGCTCCAACGCCCACTGTTGCTTCGCGGCGTCAATCATACGAAGGTTGTCAATACACGTATTGGTCTGAGATGTAGTGCGTGAGCGCACAAGGTTGGGGATGGCTATGGCCGCCAACAACCCGATTATCGCCACGACAATCATTATCTCGACCAATGTAAACCCTCGCCGCCCCTTTTTCATGGTCTGCATTAAACTGCCTTTCTGTCCAAACGGCTGTGAACCATGCAAAAGGCGGTTATTTAAGAATACAACATGTCCACGAATTGCCTTTTGCAAAGCCGTGACGGTGCATTGTATAGCAGAGACCACGCCAAGAGATTAGCAACCGTCTGCCAGCCGCGCAATATTCATTATACAGAGACCACGACCTGGCAATCGAACGATCATAAGTATCTTATTACAAGTAACTTGCAAAGCACGCTGCCGCCGCGTCATAAGCACTCTTTTTGCAAGCCAGCCAGCCGCCAGCGCATATCAAAATTGCGGAAAGCGAAATTACCACCCCAACATATAGCGCTTTGTCTCGATATTGCAACAAGATATGGTGGTTCCCTGCCGGCACTTCGAGGGCTTGGAAGGCATAATTGGCCCGCCACAATGGTGTGGCCGTCCCATCGACGCTTGCTTCCCAATTATGATAGAAAGCCTGGCCCAAAACTATCATGGTTGGCGCCGGTGCTTCAACTTCGATGCTCTGCCGGGTGGGCGTAAATTCCTTCGCGGTTATGCGAGCGCGAGGCTCGCGCACGGCGCGGATGGCCGATTTGGCTTCGGTCGGAAGATAGACAACCGAGCGCAAATCCGCCGAGTCCTTTTCGATGGCCCCCAAGGCGTCCTGGTCATCCGTAAAAACCGGGGCCTGGCCCAGGCTGACAATGGGGATGTAATTGGTCCGCAGGACCCAGTCGAAAACCTTCCCGGGCGCGATGGTCTGCGATACGGCCAACAAATCCTCCAAATCGTCCAGCTTCCGCCCCGCGCGCGAATCGAGCAGCCAGAGCACTTTGTCGCTTTCCCGGATGTTGAGTGAGAAGAAGCCGTCCACTTTGGGCAAGTCATCCAGAAGGTTGAAGTTGGCCAAGAACACGATGCGGTCCAGCAGAAGATTGGTTTTCACGTTCGTGTCCGGGCCGTAGTAAAGCTGCCGCGCCGAATACGACGACATCATCAGGCGCGACTGCGAGATATTGGGCGCGGGGCTGAAATGAGCCTGTTCCGCCGCCATGCCAGGTTGAAGAAGCGCTGGCTCCACGGTCGGATTTTGCCAAGGCTCATGCGTCAACACGTCGCCCCAGCAAACCGCCAGCAGCGGCACGATGCTCCAGGAGCGCCGCTGCGGATGCCTGACAAAACAATAGAGCGCCCATACGGTCAATACCAGAAACGCGGCCCGCTCAAGGCCGTTGACCGCGGTCGCCATCCAGGTGGTGTCACCCGCCGGCCAGCGCCGCGCCACCCAAAGAATCACGCCAATCAACGCCAGCATGGACGCGCCCCACCCCAACTCGAAACGCCAGTCGTGCCGCCCTTCGGCTGGCTGCTTTTCGTATTGTGCCACCGCGAAGGCCGCCAATAACGGCGCGACGGTTAATATCAAAATAACGAATTTCACGGGGAACTGAAACATGCCCAGAACAGGAATCAGCCGTTGCAGCCAGAGAAAAGCATACCCCTTATATCCTAACGCGAGCACGAGGCTCGCCATTAAGAACGCTCCCAGCAGGCCAATCCGCCAGTTGCGCCGCCCGCGCCACAAGGCCAGACCCGCCAGAAAGACAACGCCTATACCCGCGTAGTATGATGACGTCCAATTCTGCCCGGGCTGGATCACAATTTGTTCCATCGGCGACGTGCGAAACATCGGCACCAGAAAATTGCTCCAGCCAGACAGCGGCATCGCCCAATCCGAACGCGCAAAATGAATGTCCCGATGCGAGTGCCGCGCCAGATCAATGGTCGGCAGCAACTGCGCCGCCGCCAAACACAGCGCCAGCGAACCCGTCACTGCCATCCGCCGCGACGTCGTCCAGAAAGTGCGCGGTTCGCGAGCGCATTGCGCCACGGCCAGCACCAGCAGGATCAACCAAGTGAAGGCGATCGTCTCTGGCCCGCCGCCAAGAATTTGCATCCCCGCCGCCAGCGCGGCCACAAACATTTTGCTTCCACCGACGCGCCAACCATCTTCTACCAGTAGAATGACCCACGGCACCCACGAGAAGGTGGCGATGTGGCTTGGCCACATGAGAAAATTGAGCGACAAACCGTTGAAGGAGAACACCACCCCCGCCAGCGCCGCCCCCGCCTGCGAGCCCGTCCAGCGCCGCGCCAGGAAATACATGCCCATGCCCCCCAGAAAAACGTGAAATAGACAAAATGCGGGTAGCGACCAAGTCAGGGGCAGCAGAAGATAGATGAGCGATAGCGGGTAGAGGGTCAGGGTGTTGAATTGGGCCAGGAACGGCGTGCCGCAGCAGCTATACGGATTCCACGTGGGCCATTGGCCGCGCCAGAAGCACTCCTTATGAAAAGTCGCCACGGGTAAGGAAAAAAGGCCCCAATCCCGCACCGCAAACGTATCAAACCCCATGAGCACGTTGCAGAACGGAATGAAAACCATCGCCGCCAGCAACAGCGCAAACCGTTGCGGCTCCGCCCAATTCCGGGGTGAGGCTTGGTCATTCATTGCGCGAGAGCATAGCCGTAACCGTGTCGTTGAACAGAGTGAATCGCTTCAGGTTCCATGTCCTAGGCGGTAGAACCACAATAGGCTGGTGCGACTTGGTCGGACTGAGTGCGACCGAGCCTGCCCAATGGCTCCCGAAAGCTCTTCCACTGCCGATTGAATAATTTCGGAAATCGCGCTGTGAAAAGCGGGGGTGAGTGAAATGGGTATAAAACGCCGGGGGAATGGGTATTGCGCGGCGCGAAAAAAACGCGATTTTTGGGGTGATAAAAACTCGGAAAATGAGGCTTTTTCAAGCCTCGCGCACTGTCCGCGAGGGCCGCGCGGAGGTCCAGCGAGCGCGTCTTGGGGGCATCGCGCGCATGGCCCTGGCAAGCGGCAATTCGCTCGCCGGAATCATTCGCCAACTGTGCTCAAGAGGCGATCTACGACGACATTTCAGCTTACCTTCATCACATAGGAGCAAAATATGGCGCGGGCTGTAGCCGGAGGCTTTCGCGAAGGCTCCAACTGTCAATTCCAATGGCGGAGATTGGCGGTTCATACACTCAAACTTCAGCAGCAATCGCACTTTCCCAAAGGGCGATGCTTGCGCGGCCGTTGCTGGCGTCCTTTTGATAAAAGCCTGGCCAAAAACGTATTGGCGAGTTTGACCTTTCCGTTGAGGACTAATACAAGGTGATAGACGCGCTCAACGCGCTCCCGGAGCGATTCTCTATTCGGGCGGTAAATCTGTTTTGGCATTGCCGGCGATTGGCTTATAAAATCATGGTTTGATTTGTGAAATGGTTTATGCCTCGCTCGTGTCCGTGAGCGCCTTCTCCGCAGCGTTCAGAATTGGAGCCATGAAGCACATGGCCTGCTCTATCTGATTCGCGCTTGTAATGATGGCCTCTAGGCCGGTCTTTACGCTGAATTTCCCGGCGGCAAATACCACCGCGATTTCTTGCCGGTCGGGTCGGACCGCTCCCGTCTCCATAGCGGCTATACCAACCGGAATGGCGACGGTGCCGGCGCGGATCGCATCGAGCGAGAGCGCGATTAACTCCCGCGCCGCCTTCCAGTTTTGCAAAGTTTCGTGGGCCGTCGCGTTCATCTCGATGCAACGTCGGCCTCGCGGTGCAAGCGGTTTTCTTCCTCAAGAGCGGCCAACAGGCGGTCGAATCCCGTAAGGCCATTGTCAGAAATCCGATTAGCATTGCCGGCAGCCAGGCGGATCGTCTCCGCTTGGCGATGGAGGGCATTTTCGCGTTCAAACGCGTCCACCGTTCGGGAGAATCCCTTTAATGATGGATCGGCTTCGCCTCTTGGACTGAGCAGCGCCGCCGATAATTTCACAGAAGCCGCATTTTCCAAGGTCAATCCATAAACGCTTCCAGTCCGCGTGAGGCTTGCGCTCGCAATGGCCAGCACGCGCCGCGTAGTCTTGTCAAAGAGAGGAGTGGGCGACAGGTCCTCATAGTAACCGATGTTGTCCGCGCCCGTTTTGCTCCATCCAATCGCGCTCAGAAAAATTCCTTTTCCTAGCACGCCCTCAACAGTGGCCATGCCGGCGATGGCTCTAGGCTCGCTGGTCCGTTTATATTCGTCCGATCCTTCATCGATGTTGTGCTCGAAGCCAATTGGCGCACGCTCGCGTCCGATAGACCGCTGATTGGCTGGGAGCGAAGCAATAGTTTCATCGTCAACAAAAAAGGGTCCGTGGTTGGAATCGTTTCTCCCCATTTTGAAAATTTGGAGGCGGCTGGGGAGCGCATCGCCTGGCCTGAGGGATTTGAGTAAGGCAAACATAAAATCAGGGCATTCGATTGGTGAGCGTGTTTCCAATGGCGGAGCTGGCGGTCCGGCCGACAAGGCCAATCAATTGTGAAATTAACTGGTTGGTTTGCCGCGTGTTCGCGGCCACCTGCGCGTTATGGTCGGCTGCGTGTTGCGTCACACTCGACTCATGCAGGTGACTAAGAGTCAAACTCCCCGCGACCTGATTAGCAGAAAACGGACCTCGTCCTCCAAAGTGAAATCCCATTTTCTCGAAACTTGTGCGCCCGTTCAAGCGGTCCCGCATTTCGCCCCATGCCTTGATTTTCTGTTCGTTTTCCCTCGCGTCTTGCTCCTGAGCTTTGGCCAGATTCTCTTCGTCCTGGGTTTTCTTTTTGATGTCCAAGAGTTGCTTCAATTGCTCAATCTGAGCCGCGTAAGTGTTTTTGATTTCCTGCTCGATGGCTGCCTGTTTACCTGCCTTCTCGATGGCTGCATCATAAAACGACTGCTCCCGCTCCAGTCGCGCCACGTTCTGTTCGCCGACGCGCACTAGATCACGCGCCTGCTCAAGCTGCTGTTGATCGTTGCGCACTGCCGCCGCATATCGCTCTCGTGTTCCCGGCAGCAGCAAGGGATTGTGCGATTCCGCCCGCGATGTGGCCGCCGTGCGGGCGGCCGCCTCGGCCGTGGCGCGCAAATCCTCCACCCGCGCCTTCTCAGCATTGAGCACTCCGCGCGGGCCCTCCGCCGCCGCCACAGCCGCCGCGTGCGCCGCCTCCGCCTCGGGCAAGCGTTGATTGGCTTGCGCAAGGCGACGTTGCTTTTCCTCAATCTCATTGTCCATCTGCGAGATTTCAGCCCGCTGCGCCGCTGCGCGCTCGGCGTTCTCAGCCGCGTTACGCTGTTGCGCAGCCTGCAAAGGTGAAATGTTGTGAGCGGCCTCGCTCGCTGAAATAGCTGCGTCGGTCGCCGCGCGCTGTGCAGCGAAAACCTCGCGCTGTCCGGCGACCGTAGCGCCAAAAAGGGCAATGCGCCGTTCCATCGCCTCCGTTTCGCGGTCGATGGCATCGGTGGAATGGCCAAGGCTGATGGCAAAGGCGGTGTTCTGCTGTGCGGCCTCATTCTGCGCCGACGTGGCCGCCTGCATTCTTCCCAGTGCGAGAGCTGACATCTGCTCCAGCACGCCGCGCATCGCTTCTATGCGGGCTTCCCAGCGCTCCTTGAACGCATCAAGCGCCATAACCGCCGCGGAAATAACAATCAACCACGGATTGAAGGCCAGCCCGGCCAATCTTCCCAAGCCTCCAAGCTCGGCGCCGGCGACCGAGACGGCCTCGCCAACCAAGGAAAGCTCATGGCGCAAATGTCGCACGCTGCCGGCGTGCTTCTCCATGCCGGGCGTATCGAGCACCATGCCTTTTTTCGCCTTGGCCATCGTATCGTAAACCTCGACGGCCGCCTTGCTGACCATTTGCGATGCTTTGAGCAATTTCTGCGTCTCGGCAGTGGATTGCCTGACGGCGTTATTGAACTGCGAACCGTTCATCCCCAAAACAAATTGTAAAACACCAGCCATATATGGCTTAGACCGCGAGTTTGGAGCGCGTGTCTGGCGGGCATGGCCTACCGCCTGTCTCCACAAGATTGTTCAAATCGCGTTGCTCAAGCGTAGGGGTTTCTCGCGGCTCGCCGGCCATAGCCCTATCACTTTCACCCGGCGTCAGAGCCTCAATCGTCAGCTTTGCGCCGGCGCGCAAGAGGGCCTGATAGCAGGCGTTCCGCTGGATATCGGCAAGGCTAGCGAACTTGGTTGCCTGTGTCCGGTCAACTTCTTCGTGCTCGGCGTGGTCGTAGGGAGAATCCTTGCATAGCACGCCCTGCCCGCTGACCGTGACGATTACGAACAATTTTTGTGGAGTCGTTTTGGGTGTCATATATTTTTGTTATGATCGGGCATGGGCCATCCGGCGCGCAGGCTTTGCGGCCGGCCGGGGACGGTCCATCGGAATTGCGGGTCGCACGGAAGCAAGACCCTCGCCGTGCAGGCGATAGGGTGTTTCCTGCCTCGGATGGAGCTTGGCTGTTTCCTCAATGCTCAATTTTTCCAGCTTCACGTCCAGTCCCCTTGCGCGCAAGGCGGTCGTCCCCCGGCCGGCGTCAAGTGTCGTCGCGAAACTGTCTGCCTCATGGCGCTCGACAAATTCGGGTTCCGGGTTCAGCGGGTTGCGGGAAACGCGGACCGCCTTGCCGTTTACCGTGGCAATCCATCGGCGTTTGGTGGGGTCGGATGGCGAAGATGCTTGAGCGGGTTCGGCCATAGCGCCTCAATAATCTGTCAAAGCGTTTCCATCCGTGCGCGGTCCGGCGGCCGAATCACTCCGTGCCAACGGCTTTAAATTAGATTCCGGGATGAAGGGGCAGCATCCATCCGTGTTAGAGGGGCGCGCCGCGCCAGTGTTGGGCGGCTGTTGGCCGTAGCCGTCAGGTTGGCTTTGCAAATTGGAATCCGGCACAAAAGTCCCGCAGCCATGCGGCGGGGGAACCGGGGGATTAGAGTTTTGATTCATGGGATTCTATTTATTAGCTGATTGAATAAAAAAGCGCGGGAATCGGTCCGCCCGGTTGCCGGCGAACGACGGCTGTGTCCTGGCTGGCCGACCCCGCACGGATTGGCTGATTAAAAGAGCAGCGGACGGCGGCAAGCAGCACGCAACCGGACAGGTTGCGCCGGGGGCGTTTTGCCGTTGCAAACTTATCCGCCGTCCGCGAGGGAGCGAGGGTAGCACGCCGCGAAACAGCGCCATCCCTCGCATGAGGCAAGCGTTGAAAGGAAACTGTCCAAGCGAGATTCGCGATCGCCTGGACAGAGCACCGTTGCGCGCGCCAGTGCAAAAACGCGAATCGGATCGTTCTCTGCGCAAAAGAGTCATTCCCAATTCTCCGCGCGAGCATATTCTTGCTCCAGCAAGGGGTGTGCCGGCTGCGGACGGTTGTCAACCAGCTCAGGACCGTCAATTCGCTCCCGGTTCTTTTTGTAGAGGCGCTCTTTCAGAAGGTCCATCATCAATTCCGAAAACTCTCTGTCCCAAGGCGGAAGCACTTTCTCGTTCTCCACCACACCTTCACTTTTGCCTGTAAGAGGGATTATCGCAAGCTCCCCTAGAATCAGTGACCGCAGGCCCGTTATCATTTCGGCGCGCTTGATCGGATTCGTGGCGGCGGCTTTTGCCCATTTGCGCTGTATTACGGTAATCTGTCGAAAATGATTGACAACGAACCTCGAAAAATCCGCCCGGTCCGCCTTTTGCCCCTCTCCTTTTCCGCCTTTCTCTTTGCCGTTCACCGAGCAAATTATGTCGCGTAGTGAATGCGACGTGAGATAGCCAATTTGAACTTTTTCCCGGCCGTTGCGCTTTATGACCCTTGGTTCACCCTCAGGCCCGTAGAGAAATTCATGCAACGCCAACAATACCTGTTGTCCCATCCCATCCATTACTTTGCCATCCCCGGCTTGCGTCGAAGCCATCATAATATCGGAAATTAAAAAGAGTTTTTCTCCTAGCAATGCGTGCGTTCTTGGCAACGCATGGTTCCATCTCACGCCTTCAGGGAGGGTGAGCATGTCATTATGCACCAGCACGCCAACCATCCCCTTGGCCGCGTCCATCCAGCGATAAGCCGTGCTGCGCTTAATCTCGGGGCATTTGGATTTGAGTAAAGCCTCGAAGTTTTCATCGTCGGGAGTGTATTGATTAGCGCCTCGGTTTGAGCTTGTCTCACGTTCGGACATCCTCAAAATGTTGGCCCGCGCTTCGATAAGAAACTGGCCACCAATGACGGCCCAGTGCGTATAATCGCATTGCTGGACTATAGCCCGGTGCCAGGCGAAATTTACTTTGTCAAAATCGCCGTCCTCTTCCCTGGCTGGTGATGTATTCGTATGTGCCTCATGTGCGGTCGTTCTTAGTTTATGTTTGACTTCACTTTGGTCAGCTTTTCCACCAAAGCGATTCGGATGAATCGGCTAATGCTCGAATCGGCCTTTCGGCACTCCTCTTCTATTTCCGCCCGTAGTCTTCGCGGGACCACGAGGCGCAAACTGGCATCTTTACGCTCGCTCGGATTCGTGGCTGACTTTTCCATCAATAGGAACACACTGTCTCATTCTGGTGAAATGTGGTAAATATATTTCCGTTAAAAGCTATACCGGACTTTTG
>DASYNM010000336.1:0-6349 GCA_036008545.1 Verrucomicrobiia bacterium | reverse complement strand
CACGACGCTGTAGCTGATGAAACAGGAATAAAACGAATTCGGCTGAGTCCAAAACCCGGGCAGGTAACGAATGAACTCATCGGGCAATCCGCAGCCGCGCAGAAACACTTCCGGCAATGGGCCGGATATCATCAAGGTGTGATAATCCAGGGCGCTCGGGCCTAAATGCTCGCACGCCTCCAAGCCTTTGGCCGTTTTCAATGAGGTGAAAGTGAAAGTGGTGTGGTCCAGGCAAGCCTTGGCGAAGGTGGCGTTAAACACGTTGGCATCGCGCAGGTTGGCTCCACTCAAATCACTGCCGGTTAAGTCGGCGCCGCTTAGGTTGGCTCCGCTCAGGTCGGCGGCAAACAGCTTCGCACCGGCGAAGTTGGCCACGCTCAGTTCGGCGCGGCTCAAATCAGCCCGGCTGAGATCGGAATGGTTTAGCTTCGCATCGAACAGGTCGGCAGCGGCCAGATCGGCTCCGCTCAAGTTGGAAACAATCAGCCCGGCACGCCGAAGATTGGCGTTTCTCAGGTTGGCGTTGCTTAGATTGGCGCCGCTAATCTGGGCGCCCGTCAAACTGGCTCCGCTCAGGTCGGGAATGACCCGGCTCGATTCCTCACGCCATTTGTTCCACACTGCCACCCCTTCTTCCTTCAACCTCCTCAAGTGTTCTGCGTTCGCCATAAGTCGTGAATTAATTCTCGTTTCAGATCGCCCTAAAGTCCACACCAAAAAAAATTGGATGCCCGGCCCGCGTTTTTTGCACCTTAAATCATGCCAACTTCATCGTTTTTGATGAATATTCGATGCGGAAAGTGCCGCAATCAGAGGAACCAACGGCCTTCGAGAGCGAGCCAGCCACCGCGGGTGAATGCGTCCCGGAACTAGACAGATGACTATTTAACTGTCTGAGTTTTCGATGGAAATCCCGGTCCGGGGAGTTGAAGTCCTGACAACATTTCCGGGCGAGATCAGCGTTGTGTCTTTGACTCAGTCTTGAGGCTGGCGGCAACCTCGTCCGCGTTTGCCGGCGTCGCCAGGACATAAAACTGCTCGAAAATAGTCTCCGGCATCCCCGCTATTCTTCGCTCCGCGCCAGCGTCCACGCCGGGTCGCGGCACGACCACGGCCCTGATGCGATCCGTTTTCAGCGCTCCAAGCCAATTAGTCGTCCCATCAGCGTCAAATACATAGAAAAGCGGATTGGCTGGCGGCCCGGATGAGAAAAACGTTTCAAAGCCGGCCGGCACGCCTGCGTAAGAGACGACAGCCAGCGCCTCTTGATCTTGCGCCAGCGCCTGTTTGAACGCTGAAAGGTCACCGTTCGGTCCTTCAAGCCGGACAGCTTTTAGTTCCAGCTTTCCGCGCCCGTGGCGCAACGGCAGCACGAAACCGTCTTCGTAGCTTTCCTCCGTGTCCGCGTCCATCACGCGCGGTTGAGGAAAGAGAAGAATGACCTGGCCACTGCGGCCGCCCAAGTCTGACAGCACACAGTTGGCCAGGCCAAAGCTGACGGCCATTTCATAGCGGTTTGGTGCTTTGGGTTGGGGTGGAAAGACATTCTGCCGAACCTGCCAGAAAATCACGCCAATCAAGCCGAGACCGCCCAGCGCCATCATGGCCTGTCCCAAAACCCGCTTTCGCCGGCTCAACCAGGCCCCAATGGCGGCCATGGCCAGCGCCGCCAGCAGCAAAAACAATGTCATCGTCTATTGCGCTGCCGGATACAGCGTGTCCGGGTCAAAAATATTCGTCGGCGCACTCTTGCGCAGTTCGACATGCGAATCAAGATAGACCAAATTGGCCCGGCCGATCCTGGGTTTGTGGCCCGCCACGCCGCCCTCGACCACAGTTGTCGAATAGACGCTGTGTTCGTTGCCGCCGAGGTGGCGATAACAGACATTGCCTCCGTACGGGTCGGTATCCGCATAGAGACAAGCGTCGTAACCGTCGGACTCGCCGAACATAATCGTCCAGGAAGGGTGGGGGATGTCCCGCATCGACATGATCACGGTGAAATCTGATGCGTTAATCATATTGTTTTGAGCGTAGGTGAGGAAACCCGAGTAGCCGCCGTCGGGGCTGGACGGGCAGATAAAAATCAGGTTCGTTTGGACGGTTGACTTGAATTTCCGCCCCACGTACGGCTCAAGGGCCATATACCAGACAGTGTCGTAATTAAGCGCGCCGCTTATGTCGGGCGGATAACCCAGCGGCAGCGCCTTTTGATCGTCCTCGTAATTCACGGTCGCAATAATCAATTGGCGCAAATTGTTATTGCAGGAAGTGGCTTTGGCCTGGTCTTTGGCCAGCGCCAGCGCGGGCAGCAACAAGCTGGCTAGAATCGCGATGATGGCAATCACCACCAGCAATTCAATCAACGTAAATCCGCCGCGGCAAGGTGGACGTGGCCAGGTTCTCGGTCGATCTGTGATCTGCTGGTTCAGGCGATTAGAAGTCATTCTACGATCTCTTTCGTCTTGCATGATCTCACGGCTGCGCACAAACGAGTGAAGCATAGGCCTTGCAGAAGTCAAAGAAAAACCTTCGCGCACGATGCCATGCTTTTACAGGCGCTGCTGCTATTTGAGCACTCGAAAGACGATTAGCCATGCATTAACTCCGACGAACACGATTAGTGTGCCGTGAACTCAGAGCTATCGAAGCGGAGGCTTGCCAAAGCTCGTGGTGCGCCCTACATACCTAGACATGAATTCGCCTGTTGTAGCTCTCGCGCTTGCGCTTGTCTGCTCGTTCTCTCAGGTCGCCGTTGGCCAGCCGACCGGAGCGTTGGGACCGTTCTCGGGACAAGGAGACGTGGGCGTTGTCCGCCACGCTGGTGCAGCGGACTTTGATGAACACTCCGATAGCATTATCGTTTCCGGCAGTGGCGCGAACATGTGGTTCACCAATGACGCATTTCACTTCGTTTGGAAACAAGTTTCGGGCGATGTGGATTTGAGCGCGGACATTCATTTTCTTGACACCGCTGGCGTGGACCACCGCAAAGCTTGCCTGATGGTACGGCAATCACTGGAGTCGGACTCCGCTTACGCGGATGCGGCCCAGCACGCCAACGGTTTGATCAGCCTGCAATTCCGCGAACAAAAGGGCGCCAACACCGGCGAGGTTCAATCGAGCAGCTCCGCTCCGGCCCGGCTCGGCCTCCAAAAGCGCGGCGATTACATTGTATTGACAGCCGCAGCCACCGGTGAAGCTCTTAAACCCACTGGCGCCGCATTTCGCCTGCGACTGCAAGACCCGTTCTACGTCGGCCTGGGAGTTTGTTCGCATGATGCCGACGCGGTGACCAAAGCGGAATTTGCCCATGTTCAGCTCACGTCCCTTGCGCCGGCCAGCGGGCCACCCAGCAACGGCGGCAGCACCTTGGAAGTCGTGCCCATCGGTTCCAAAGACCGTCGCGTCATCTATCACACCGGCGATCTTATCGAAGCACCGAATTGGACGCGCGACGGGAAAGATTTTATTTTCAATAGTCACGGACATCTCTACAAATTGCCCGTAACCGGCGGGCAGCCGGATCAGATCGACACCGGTTTTGCCAATCGTTGCAACAATGATCACGGACTCTCACCCGACGGCACGCAACTGGCCATCAGTGACCAATCGCAGGGAGGGGACTCTCTGATTTATCTGGTGCCTTTCCCTGGCGGCACGCCGCGCCGCATCACTGCGACCGGTCCATCGTATTGGCACGGCTGGTCGCCCGACGGCGCGACTCTGGTCTTTTGCGGCCAACGCAACGGCGAATTTGATGTCTATGCCATCCCGGCCGCCGGCGGCGAGGAAAAGCGCCTCACCACCGCGCCCGGCCTGGACGACGGGCCTGACTATTCGCCAGACGGGGGATTTATTTATTTCAATTCCGTGCGCACCGGCCTGATGCAAATCTGGCGTATGAAATCCGACGGCAGCCAGCAAGAGCAAATTACTTCGGATAACAGCAATAATTGGTTCGCTCACCCATCGCCGGATGGCAAATGGATAGTCTTCTTGACATACGGGAAGGACGTCACCGGCCATCCCGGCAATCAGGATGTCTCGCTGCGGTTGATGCCGGCCGCAGGCGGCCCGATCCAGGTCCTGGCCAAACTTTTTGGCGGACAAGGCACCATCAACGTGCCGTCATGGTCGCCGGACAGCAAAGAAGTGGCCTTCGTAAGCTACCTGCCGGTTTACGGCCACGCTGCGGGCAAGTAGTTCCAGCAGCGGGATGCTAACAAGTTAACGGAACAGCAGCGGCGCGAGCGTTGCAAGGTTGCGCCGCCAGACGCGCCAGCTATGCACGCCCGGAACTTCCGTCCAGGTGCAATGCACACCTTTGTTCTCCAGCCATTGAACGAACTTTTGATTCGGCGCGAACAACCCATCATCCTTGCCGCAAGAAATCCAAAGCAGACGCAACCGATCATTGGCCGAGGCATCGAGCGCGGGGAAGGCGGTGGCAAAATTCGTGTTCAGGCCGCCGGAACTGAAAGCCCCGATCGAGGCGAAGCGGTCGAGCGCATTCAATCCGACCGTTAACGACTCGGCCCCGCCCATGGACAAACCTGCGATGGCCCGTTGCTTGCGATCCTTGGAAACGTGGTAGGCTGATTCGACTTGCGGGAGCACTTCATCCAGCAGCGCCGCGCGAAACAGGCTTATGTTGCGCTGCCAAAGGTCCGGCTCGCGCACCCGCGCCCAGCCGCGCTGAACCACTTCCATCGTGCCATAGCCCAAGGGCATGACCACCACCATCGGTTTGGCTTCTCCGCGCGCGATCAAGTTGTCCAGAATAATGTTGGCCTGGCCTACCGACCACCAGCCCGTGGCGTCGTCGCTGTAGCCGTGCAACAGATAGAGCACGGGATACTTCGTGCGCGCGGAAGGTTTGTAGTCGGGCGGAGTATAGACGAAATAAGCGCGGTCATCCTTGGCCGTGGCCGAATGGTAGAAATGCCTGTGAATGACCCCGTGCGGCACATCGTTGACTTCCCACGGCAAGGAGAGCGGACCGGGCACATGCACCTGGCTCTCGGTGGAGAGCAGATTGTATTTCATCAACGGATTGTTCAGGTCGATGCTCCGCACGCCGTCAACAACAAAAGAGTAGCCGTAGTAATCCGGTTCCAGCGGCTCGGTCGTAAAAGCCCACAGGCCCTTATCGTCCTTCGTCATGTCGGCCTTGGAAAGGCTCTCGCATTGCACGCTGACTTCATGCGCGCCTGCCGCCTGGAGACGGAAGGTGACGCGTCCATCCGGGAGCACTTCGGGCGAGGAGGCGTTTTGGGCGAAGACCGGCGTGCCCAAGGCCAGCGCCACCAACGAAGCGATAGATTTCATGCTGCGAAAATACCGTGAGCTGTTCGGTGGTCAATCTGAAAACGCCGGGCGTCTGATTCAAGTGAAAGCCAAAATGGTTCACCCACCTTTGGGCACAATTCGGGAGGGCGGAGCGCCGCGACGCACAAAGATCAAATAATTCAGGCCACGGCCTAGATTACATTAGGAGTAAACCATTGGCCAAAAGCCACCCGTGCCTACTGGCTGCTGGGGACGTTGGTAATAACTTCGATCTTCTTACCTTTTTTCAAATCCTCCGCGGAAGGCACCATGATAATCTGACCGCTGACGACAGGCGTATTGCTGGCTCCCGGCGGGGCGGGTGGCGTCGGAACGGGAGTGCGGGTCGATTGCGTTGTTGCGGAAGGTGGTGCAATCTTAGGCGCCTGAGCAGGCGCGCCAGGTGCCGGGCTCGGAGCTGGCTTGGAGACGGAGACCAATTCCATGTCAAATACGAGGGTGCAATTGGGGCCAATCTTCGGCGGAAAACCGCGCGCCCCGTAAGCCAACTCGGCCGGGAGGGCGACTTGCCATTTGGAGCCTGTTTTCATCAAGGGCAAAATTTCCGTCCAGCCTTTAATGGTCCGACCCTTGACTGGAGTGTTGAAACCGTCCTTTTGATCGAACACCGTGCCGTCGATGAGTGTTCCCTTGTAATTAACAGTGACGTTATCGGTGGGTGTGGGCATTTCGCCGGTGCCTTCTTTGAAAACCTTATATTGGATGCCATTGGTCAGGGTCTTGACGCCCTCTTCTTTGGCGTGCTTGGCCAGGAACTCTTCCCCTTTGGCCTTGTTTTCTGTCATCGTTTTCTCGCGGTCAGCCGCCATTTTCGCACGCATTGCACCCTGAAAATCCGCGATGATTTTTTTGACTTCCGCTTCGTCGAAGCGCGTCGGCTTCCCACCCAGAACGTCCTTCATGGCGGCGGCCATGGAATCCGCGTCCACATCAAATCCATCCTTCTTGGCGCTGCTGGCGATATTGAACCCGATGGCATAGCCGAGCTTTTCCTTAT
>DASYNM010000335.1:0-9310 GCA_036008545.1 Verrucomicrobiia bacterium | reverse complement strand
CGCGTCCGCGTCTCAACATTTATTGCGTTGCTAATGCCAAGATTCTGCAAGAGAAGGAACATCAGAAAAAATTATGAATGCAATTCAATGACAGCCGTCCAATTCAATACGACGATCTGGGAGACGCTTGGGGAACAACCGAAATGATTTTGAAGCGAACCGAACAACAAGAAATTTTGAATGAATCGTCGTCTGATGCCTCTTACGGCAGGCGGACGATGTTTTTGCTTTGGATGTGCGTGGCGCTGGCAGCGTCGGGCGGGCGTGCTGAAGAGTTGACAGTGGGCAAAGGTTACAGCACCAACATCGCCGTCGCCGATGGCATTCGCAAACTTGTTGTCGCCAGCGACTCCATCATTGCGGCGGGACCGGAGTCGGACGGCAAATCGGCGGTCGTCCTCGGGCTGGCCGAAGGTTCCACGGAACTGCGCATTCAAAGACTGCAGAGAGCGGACTTGGTCTATAAAGTGACGGTGCATTCCGATTTGCAAGGCACGAACGACCAGATCAAGGAGTTGTTGTCCGATGTGCCGGGCTTAAAAATCAAATGCGTGGGCTGCAAAATCGTTTTTGAAGGAATGATCAAATCGCAGGTCGATGCCGAAAAAATCAAGAAGGTCGAGGCGGCCTACCCCAATGCTATCATCGATTTGACCTCTTTCGTACAACCGGATATGCCCGAAGCGGTCCGAACTGCGATCCTCCATGACCTGCATGAGCGAGGGCTGGATTTGGTCACCGTTCAACTCGTCGGCGATACCGCCATCCTGGATGGTGTGGTTTACAGCGCCGCGGACTTGGGGCAAGCGGTTGACACGGCCAAGCTGCGCGCGATCAACGTCAAAAGCCTGATTCGCGTGCAGGAGGTGATGATCGAAACGGATCTTCAATTTGTGGAGGTGGACCAGGACGCCATTTCTTCCCTCGGCGAGAACCTGTTCGACAATAACATCGTGCTCCAGCCGGTTGCTTCGGTGGGAGTCGGCCGGCCCAGCCTCAATCTGGCCGCCACAGCCACCTACAGGATCAACGCCGCCCTGACGGCCGCCAATTGCAAGAGCATTTACCAGGAACACATCAGCGGCGCCAGCGGGCAGGAAGTGGCCTTCAAACAGGGACGCACAATGTATGTGGCTGGGCTCCCAGCCGTCCCGTACGGCGTCATCATCAAAGTCAAACCGACCTTGCAGGGCAAGGATGGCGTCATGGCCGACTTGACCATGGAGGTCAGCACGGCGACTTCAGGCCCGGGACAAGTGACGACCACTGAGTTCAGGACCGGCACTTCGGTCATGTCAAAAATTGGGCAGACGGTGGTGATTTCCGGCTTTGCCCAGGCCCTGCGTAGCGCCAGCGACGACAAAACGCCAGTTCTGGGAGACATTCCGTTGCTTAATTTCATTTTCGCCGGCAAATCCAAGTCCAAGTCCCACAAAGAGGCGGTCCTGCTACTAACTACGCGCCCCTCGTTCCCCGAAGCCGCCACCGGGCCTGCCTTTAGCGCGCAGAGCAAGAGCATCATCAACGATGCCCACGCAAATTAGCCTTGGGCTATTTGACTTTTCCTAGCGCTGTTTTAAGCAGGCCTGACGATTGGCCAGCTTTTGGCGGCCCATTTTGCCAAGAGACCTGACCCGAAGCTCGGATCACCATCAGGTTTGCCACAAATGGACACAAATCGCCTGATAAATCAGATGCTTGATTCCCCTGATTCTGTCTGTGCTCGTCTGCGTCCATCTGTGGCTCCTGGCCAATCGTCATTCGCCTCTTTCCCAGGCAGATTTGGTTGAGCTCTCCAGAGTTGAAAGTCGGCAGCAAGCCTTTCTTTTGCTTGCAGAAATAAGAATTCATTGGTACTTTCCCTGCTTCGCGTAGGATTCGACAGGATTGGGCCTGGAAACTCGCCCCTGCCCTGCCGGTTTTTGGAGATTTATGATGGGAGCTCTAATCCCGAAAAAAAGATGCCAGTGCCAGAGTGAATGGCACAAGCTCGGTCCCGGTCAAGACGCGCCGGCGGAGGGAGGCCGCGCCTTTACTCTGATCGAATTGCTGGTGGTCATCGCCATCATTACGATTCTCGCTGCGATGCTCCTGCCCGCGTTGAGCAGGAGCAAAATCCAGGCGCAACAGGAGTATTGCCTCAACAATCTGAGACAAATCGGATTATTCCTGCAGATGTACACCGACGATAACCGCGACACTTTTTGCGGTCATCGCCAGATGATGGGGCCACAGTATTTTGCCTTCATCGATGATTGGTGGGGCAATTACCTGGGCCCCTACTGCAAAGGCAACTCCAATCTGTTCCATTGCCCCGTTCTGGTCGGAAAACGCAATCAATATGAGCCTGATTTTGTTTGGAGCTGGGAAGCGAATGACCCAAATGAACCTGGCAACCGGATCGGTTACGGCTGCAATTCTTTCTTTTTATTTTCCAACCCGCCGTATCCCGCAGGCTCAGAGGACGGACCGAGCGGATACACCTGCTACGGCACGTTTAAGCGCGGCATGGTCAAGATTCCATCGCAATGCATTAGCCATGGTGATACTGAGGGATACTGGAGCAGCAGCATGTGGTGGCCCAACTCCTGCATGGATGGCACCAATCCGGATTTTGAAGGCGTGGCTACGCGGCATGGGAAGAGCAACGTGCGCGGCAAGAACGCCTCAGGCACCCGGGGTGTGGTGGTATTTGTCGATGGCCACTCCGAAGCGCGGCTGGACCGGAACATCAATCCGCCGACTGACTACAGTCTCATCAACGTCAAATACTGGGATCCGCTGCTGAAGTACAATGAATGAAACCGTCTCGCGGCTGTTTCCATTGGGTGTTTTCGTAGCGGAGAGAAATAGAGTTTGCCACACGCAAGGCCTGTCGTGGCCCAGATGAACCAACGAGATGTCGTGGTCGCGGGCGGCGGCGCCTCAGGAATGTTGGCCGCGATTGTCTGTGCGGAAGCTGCGCCGGGAGCCAAGGTCACGGTGTTGGAGAAAAGCGCGCAGTTCCTCTCCAAGGTCCGCATCTCTGGTGGCGGACGTTGCAATGTCACCCATGCTTGTTTCGACGCCGGCGAATTGAGCCTTCATTACCCGCGCGGCGGCGCAGCGTTGCGAGGGCCGTTCGAGGTTTTTCAACCGCGCGACACAATTGCATGGTTCGAGGCTCATGGCGTCCAGCTAAAGACCGAGTCGGATGGACGCATGTTTCCAGTGAGCAATTCCTCGCAAACCATCATTGACTGTTTGCTGCGCTCGGCCCGGGCGGTGGGCGTGGAACTGCTCGCCAATCGTGGATTGGACCGCGTTGACCGGCCAACCGAGGGCGGCTTTTCGCTGACTTTGGTCGGTGGAGAAACGCTCGCTTCTCAGCGCCTGATGTTGGCTACTGGTGGATGCCGCGGTGCGGCGGCGGGCCAATTGGCGGAATCGCTCGGCCACACTTTGGAGCCGCCGGTGCCATCGCTTTTCACATTTCACATCGCGGTGCCGTGGTTGCGCGAATTGGCGGGGATTTCGGTCGAACCAGTCGAAGTCTCCGTCCCCGGACTGGGTCTGCGCGAGCGCGGCGCCTTGCTGGTGACCCACACGGGCTTGAGTGGGCCCGCCATTCTGCGTCTATCCGCCTGGGGCGCGAGAGAGTTGCACGGCCTGAATTATCAATTCCCGCTGCAAATCAATTGGTTGCCGAACCTGGATCATGAGGGCGTTGCGGCCCTACTGGAATCGCGTCGCGCAGCCCAACCCGCGCGGTTGTTGGTCAATTCCCCCATGCCTCCCCTGGCGGCGCGGCTTTGGGAACGCCTGGTCCTGGCGGCTGGCGTAGCGAGAGAGACGCGCTGGGCTGATCTGTCGCGCTCGGCACGGCACCAACTCGTCCAACAATTGACAGCCACGCGATTGGAGGTAGTGGGCAAAAGCCTCAACCAGGAAGAATTCGTCACGTGCGGCGGAGTGCGTTTGCGTGAAGTTAATTTCAAAACCATGGAGAGCCGCGTTTGTCCCGGACTGCATTTGGGCGGGGAACTGTTGGACATCGATGGTTTGACAGGCGGGTTCAATTTTCAATCTGCTTGGACTACAGGATGGCTGGCCGGCAAGGCGATGGCTGCGCAAATTGGCCGGCCTCCGCTTTGATCGGCCAACGGTTCACTTCGGCCGGATCATTTCGAATCGGTCGCGGGTGCGACAATACCAATTCGGCGAGGCCATGCGCCCGATGACAAAAAGCTTCTCACTGCGCACCCTCTTTTTTTCCGCGTCATACAATTCGTCGCGCAGATGAACGCGTTTAACCAGGCCGATGACGACTCGATTCTCTCCAATCTGCAATGTCCCCCACTCCGCGCATTCCAGGCTGGCCGGCGCCTCAAGAATGCGCGGCGGCTTTACCGCCGACGACGGCGCATCGTGCAGGCCGGCGGGCAGAAGTTCGTTTTCGCCATAGGGCAGCGAGGCGGCGCATTTATTCATCGCTTCCGCAATGGCTTCATCGACCAGGTTCACCACGAACTCATGAGTCAAGCGAATGTTGCGAGCCGTGTCCTTCGGCGTGCCATCGTCGCGGTCACCCGGCGCAATCGCCAAGATGGGAGGGTCCGCCCCGATCAAATTAAAGAAGCTGAAGGGAGCGGCATTGACTTTGCCTTCCGGGCTAAGCGTGGTCACCAGCGCGATCGGGCGCGGCGTCACCAGGCTGGCCAGGATCGGATAAGAGCGTTCCGCGAATTCGCCTTCCAAATTAAGTTCCATAAGCCGCAGAATGCCACTGCCTCGGCGTGTGCGTCAACGCGCGCGAAGCCTGCCGCGGGGCCGATTCCCGCGCGGAAGCCATTACGCCTTGGTGCGCCTGTCGGGTTCCCCATCCACCGAGCGGGAATAGAGGGCGACCAATCGGGCAATCAACACTGCCACATAAAGCACGCCGGTTGTTGACTCAACCATTAGCAGCATGCGGGCGATTTTGGATTGCGGTGAAATGTCGTTGCAGCCCAGACAAGTCAGGGAAACAAAACTAAAGTAAAGTGCATCAAATCGACCCAAGACCTGGTTCGGGACGAGATGGACGCCGGAAAAGGAAGCCGGATTTAATTGCGAAACCATCAAGTAGGCGGTTGTCCACCAAAGGCCCAACATCAGGTAACCGGAGATGCCTGCGCACATCACCTCGCCGTTCACGCGCGTTGAGTGCAGAATGAATCGCAGGAGCTGACTCACCATGAAGCCCACGAAGAGCATGCGCCCGCACGCCGTTATCCAGAGTGGCACCGCCCCTGGCCAATAACGATCCAGCCAAGGCCCCGCCAGCGCAGGAACCACTAATAAAATCGTCAGCATCCAACTGCGGCCGCCCACCGCCAGCACAGCGGAGATCATGATAATCATGATCAGCACGTTCTCGAGGACCTCCCCGTGCTCGAGTTCGACGACGAATGGATACAACACCAGCAACAAAATCAGCGCGACAAGAAACTGCGCCATGGAAAAGCGATACAAACCCGCTCTGGCTTGTGTCTTCCTCTCCGGCGTCGCCTCGGATGGCGATTTATTCAATCCCGATTCGTTCATAATTTGATTGTCGCGAGCGCACCGCTATCGAAATTAGACAGGGCTGTCTTCTCATTCTGCCACGTGGTGGCCTTGGCCAATCATCCTCAAAAAAGAGGATCACGCCAAAAGTGAACGGAAAAGTCAAACTGAGATAGGTGCGTATTCGGTTGGTCGGCGCGCCGCCTTGGGCGGATTCCGCATCACGGCCCCAGGCGATGGCCATACCCTATTTGCGGCCTCCCGTGCGGAATGCGCGTTTATTAGCTTGCTGTCGCGACTCAAACTTCTAAGACTTTCGCCGATTGATTAGATAGTATGGCCAGCAAGAAGAATCGCGCCAAAAAGAAGATAGCACTCCGCAAAAAGCCGGTCGCCAAGGCCCGGCGCCTGCAGCGACGCCGCAAGGCTGTGGCGCCCCCTGTGGCCGAGGCCGCGAAGGGGGCGGCGCCGACCGTTTCGCGGGAAGAAGACTACGCGCCAATCCCGGAAAGGGAGCGCGCGCCTTACGACGGCGATACGGCCATCAAGCTTTATCTGCGCGAAATCGGACAGGTCAAGTTGCTGACACCGCAGGAGGAAATCGTGCTGGCCGCGCGCATCAAGAAAGGCGACAAGAAGGCGCGCGAACAAATGATCAAAGCCAATCTTCGCCTGGTGGTCAAAATCGCCCATGACTACGAGAATTTCGGCCTGCCCCTACTCGACCTCATCAACGAGGGCAACATCGGCTTGATGAAGGCAGTCGAACGGTTCGACCCCTCCAAAGGCGGCAAGCTCTCCACCTACGGCTCGTGGTGGATCAAGCAATCGATCAAGCGCGCCCTGGCCAACCAATCCAAGACCATCCGCCTGCCTGTGCATTTGGTTGACAAGATCGCCAAGATGCGCCGCACGGCCATGAAGTTGCAGGAGGTTTTCGGCCGCGAGCCGACCGACGAAGAGTTGGCCGAGGAAATGGGCATGTCGCCCAGCCGCGTCGCGCAGATGCGCACGGCGGCCATTCGCCCCGCCTCGTTGGACGCGCCCATCGGTGACGATGATTCCAACAATTTCGCCGAAGTCGTGCAGGACGAAAACGCCGACACGCCCTACGAACAGTTGGAGGAAAAAACCGTCACCAAAATGTTGCGCGAGATGGTCAAGACGCTCGACCCGCGCGAAGCGACCATCCTGCAATATCGTTTCGGCCTGGATGGCGGCAGCGAAAAGACACTGGAGGACGTCGGCGCCAAGTTCGGCGTCACCCGCGAACGCGTGCGCCAGATTCAGAATATCGCCTTGAACAAGTTGCGCAAGATGATCCAGAAACTTGAGGCTGTCAAAAGCTGACCCGCCGCGTTAGTTTAGGCCCCATGACAAACGCGAATGCAACCGTCGAGCAGCTAACCAAGGCCATCCGCAACGTCCCAGATTTCCCCAAGCCGGGCATTCAGTTCAAGGATATCACGCCGGTTCTGGCTGACCCGCGTTTGTTCGCCGGCTCCATCGACCTTTTGACGGGCCAATTCAAACCCGGCTCCATCGACGCCGTGGTGGGCATCGACGCGCGCGGATTTATTTTCGCCGCGGCGGCTGCTTACAAGCTCCAGTGCGGATTCGTTCCGGTGCGCAAGAAGGGCAAGCTGCCTTACACCGCCTACGAACAGAGCTACGATTTAGAATACGGTTCCAACACGATCGCCGTGCATGTGGACGCCGTCAAACCCGGCAGCCGCGTGGTGTTGGTCGATGATCTGCTGGCCACGGGCGGGACAGCCGGGGCCGCCGCCAAACTCCTCCAGCGCCTAGGCGCGGAGATTCTGGAGGTCACGTTCTTGATTGAGTTGAGTTTTCTCAAAGGGCGCGAAAAGCTCAAAGGCTTCCCTGTTCGCTCGTTGATCGTTTTCTAGAAACCATCCTGCGCGCTGCATGATCGGCTGGCTGCACTCCGTCGATGTTGGGTTGTTCCGATGGATCAATTTGTCGTGGAGCAACCCTTTCTTCGACTGGCTGATGCCGTTTGTCAGCAATTCGCCCTGCTTCGCCAGCATCCTGATCCTAATTGCCTTGGCCCTGCTCATAAAAGGAGGCGCGCGCGGACGACTATGCGTGCTGATGTTGGCGCTGGCCTTGTGCCTTGGTAATTGGCTGGTGTGCGACTCCATGAAACACGCCGTGGGCCGACTGCGCCCGTTCCTCGTCGTCCCCGACGCCCATCTGCGGATCGGCATGGGCGGCAGTTTCAGCATGCCGTCCTCTCACGCCGCCAATTGGTTCAGCGCGATGTTCATCCTGATGATTTATTATCGGCGTTCGATTTATTGCATGTTGCCGCTGGCGGTGTTGGTAGGTTTGTCAAGAATATATAACGGCGTCCATTATCCCAGCGACGTCCTGGCCGGCGCGCTGCTGGGCATGGGATACAGCGCGGCGGTGATCTGGGGAGCGGAGGCGCTTTGGCGGCGGTTGGGCCAGTGTTGCTTTCCTCAGTGGTGGCAGCGGATGCCCTCGCTTGTAAATCCGATGCCGAGGGAGGCGAAGGCGGAATTTGCGCCTGCCGTTAGCGATGCTCAATGGCTGCGGCTGGGTTACATACTGATTGCGATTCTTCTCCTTGTGCGACTGGCTTACATCGCCAAGAGCGGAATCGAATTAAGCGAGGACGAAGCTTACCAATGGCTTTGGTCCAAACACCCTGCTCTGTCCTACTACAGCAAACCGCCGATGATCGCTTACACGCAATGGCTCGGGACTCACCTCTGGGGCGACAACGAATTTGGCATCCGCTTTTTCTCACCGGTCATCGCCGCGTTGATGTCGGTGCTGGTTTTGCGGTTGATGGCGCGGGAGGCTGGCGCGCGAGTGGCGTTCATGCTTTTCCTGGTGCTCTCCGTCACGCCGCTGTTGGCGGTAGGCTCGGTGGTCATGACGGTGGACCCACTCTCCGTTTTATTTTGGACCGCCGCCATGGTAACCGGATGGCGCGCCGCACAGCCCGGCGGCACAACGCGGCAATGGCTCTGGGTGGGAGTGTGGACTGGGCTGGGGTGCATGAGCAAGTGGACCAATCTTCTACAACCCGTCTGCTGGGCCGTATTTTTTATTTTGTGGGCGCCTGCGCGGGTTCATTTGCGCCGGCCAGGACCGTATCTGGCATTGCTGGTCGCGGCTCTATTCTGTATGCCGATCCTAATTTGGTTGCAACAGCACCAGTGGATCACAGTGGAACATGTCGCTACTGACGGGCAATTGGACAAGGCGTGGACTCACACCTACGTCGATAAGTTCCTGGAGGAAGAAACGGCTGCGTTGCATCCGTTCTTCTTTGTGGTGGCAATTTGGGCGGCTTTGGCATTTTGGCGAGCGGGCCGACGCGATCCTTTCCAGCTTTTCCTTTTCAGCATGGGCGGGCCGCTCTTTTTCGGTTGTTTCTTTTTAAGCTGGCACAGCCACGTGCAACCCAATTGGATCGCTCCCTCCGTCATTCCTCTCTTCTGCCTCATGGCCGTTTATTGGTCCAAACATTGGGAATGCAACGCCACCCTGCTGCGGCCTTTGCTGGCAGGAGGATTGGCGCTGGGGCTTGTCTTCGTCGTCATTCTGCACGACACCAATTTAGTCAACAAGATTATCCACCGGAAGCTGCCGCCTAAATACGATCTGCTGCATCGTGGCCAGGGCTGGAAGGAAACGGCCAGCATTGCCGGTCAGGCTCGGCAGGAATTGGCGGCGGAAGGCCCGCCCGCGTTTATTATCGCCGAACACTACGGGATGACGTCGCAAC
>DASYNM010000334.1:0-8268 GCA_036008545.1 Verrucomicrobiia bacterium | reverse complement strand
TGGCGAGCCTGGGTCAATGACCTTGTGGCGTGGCCTGGAACAATTGAGCCAACTGACCCTGGGCTACCAACTAGCAAAACTTTGTGGGTAATGCTCAGCCCCAAGGAGAGGGAGAAAAGTTCACAGCGTTGGGCGACGACTTAAGTTCAGTGAAATTTCCCGGCGCGGCGCTCTTCCATTCCCTCTCCTGGGGGAGAGGGTTAGGGTGAGGGCGAGCTCCCGTGGCAACTGAATGTTTCCGGATTAGACCGGCTCCGTCTCACACTTCAGCCAGGCGAAGTAGCGCTCGGTTCCGGCTGTCAATTGTAAAACGACGAATTCCGGCGTGTCGTACGAATGTTCGGCCAGGATGAGCTTTTCCAATTTCGGCAGGCAGCCCGCCCGCGTCTTGAACAGGAGCAGGACTTCGCGGCTCGATTCGATTTTTCCGCGCCACCAATAGTGCGACTCCAGGCCGGGGATCAAATTCGCGCACGCAACCAGCCGTTGGCCTAGAGCGGCGCGGGCTAGATTGCGCGCCGTTTTCAAATCCGGCGCGGTCACCAGCACGACGCGGAATTGGGTCGCAGCCTTCACTTCAGACCACCGTCAGCGGGCCATCGAAAACGGTCAGGCTGATGACCTCCGTGCGAGCGAGGTGCGGGCCGTGCAATTCGCCGCGCGGCGCAAACAAAAATGCGCCAGTGGTGTAGATGACGCCCTCTTCCTCCCACTCACCGGAGAGCACGTAAGCGGACTCATTGGCTTGCGGGTGGATGTGTGCCGGCACGGTCGTCCCGGCGTGAAACTTGCGCAGCACGGTAAGGCCGCCGGTTTCCTCGCTCTTGTGCAGCACGAGCAACTCGACGCCCGCATACGGCCCCGGTTGCCATTTCTTGTCTCGCGCGAGGCTGGTGTATTGAAACATACGACGTTTTGAGAAATTAAATTTGATCCTGTTTCCATTTCAACGTTCACTCAAACGGCCATGCTGGCAAATTAAATATGCTCTTGTTCCGCGAACGAATTCCCGCCGACTGGCTGCCCAAAGTGCTGGCCAACTTGCCCGCCGTCCTGGTCGATCATGCTCACCTGGAGCGCAAGGCGGCCACGACCGCGTTGAATCTGGAAAAATACCGCGATCTCTACGGCCGGGTCGAGGAACTCAACGCCATCGCCATCGAAGAACTGCAACATTTTCAACTTGTGCTCAAGTTGCTCAAGGCGCGCGGCATTCCGTTCGGCCAGCCGTATCCCAGCCCATGGATCACGGGCCTGATGCGTTCCGTTCGCAACGGGCAGCGTCATCAAGCCATCGACCATTTGATCTGTTGCGCGTTGATCGAGGGACGCAGTTGCGAAAAATTTCAAGTGCTCGCGCACGAACTCAAAAACATCGACGTGGAGCTGGCGAATTTCTACGGCAGCCTGGTGGAATCCGAAGGCAATCATTACGCGACCTACCTGCTCATGGCCCGCGCCGTCGATGACGCCGAAACCGACCGCCGCCTGGATTTTTACCTGGACCTGGACGCCGATTTGATCCGCCAAGGCAGCCCGCTGCCGATCTTGCACTAGGACAGAAGGAATAGCCGCCAAAAGCCGCAAAAGGCGCAAAGCTGCGATTGCTTTGCCACTCGCTCCACCCGCTTCGATGAGCTCAAGCTTTTTCCGTTTTGATGATTGAACTGGTCATCGTATAATAAAAGCGATTAAAACGAGCTATGGCTTCTAAGCCATCCACTGAGCAGCGCTTTTTTGATTGCGCAAGAAAAGACCTCGACTTCTTGGTCAAGGATTTCGGTTTCGCCGCCACGGTGAAGGAAGGGCCTTTGCCATCGATTGTGTTCAAGAAAGAACCCTTAGCGATTGAGATAGGCTGGTACAAAGGTGAGGTGGATTGCAACTTCAACGTATTGCTGGAAAATAATGTGTTTCGTCCTTACATATCACGCGGATTTGTTCTTTGGGAGGTCATTCTGCGCGTCGATCCGAATGCGTTTGTCGAGAAGCCGCCCTTGCCGAGATGGGCATTGAGTGTGGAAGATGCTGACTGCTTCCTTCAATATTACGCCAAGCTGATACAGAAGTTCTGTTCGCCCATACTACGGGGGGATTTATCCCTTTTGGAGTCAATCACATGGGAAAGAAGAAAGCGAGATAAAGAAAATATGCCTTGATCATGCACCGCTGGCCTCAAGCGCCCAATTGGGGCAGCGACGCGTCGTCTCATTGTGGCCGATAGCTCTTAACCACCCATTGGCTCAGGACCTTATCGGGTGACTCGACGGCGTCTTCGTCAATTACAAATTCCTGCTGGCCGGTGTTTTGCGCGATCAGCTTCAGGCCGAATTGGTAGTCTTTGAAGCGTGCGCTGCACAAGTCGCGCACGGGCACCGATTGTTCGAGCGCCTGCGCCACCAAACGATCGGCGGCGGCCTCGGTGAAACGGATGTTTAATTTATAGTTGTCGCCGAAGCGGGCGGCAAAATCCTGCACCAATTGCCGCGCCACCACTCGTTCCTCTTTTTGGTGCTCGGCCAGCAACTTCTGCAATTCCGCGCCGGGATTGTCCACCAACTCGCGCGTGACGACGAAGCGCCGCACCAGCGTCGAAGGCAGTTCGAATTTGAAGTCGCGAAACACGCGCTCGCACACGGTCATCAAACCGCGCGCGCCGGTGGATTCCTCCCCCGCCAACTCGGCGATGCGCCGCAGGCCGTCGTCCTTGAAAAGCACTTCGATGCCGTAGGCGGCGAAGGTCTGCTCGTATTGCCGGATAATGCTCCCCTCGGAAGTCTTCAGAATGACGAACAGGTCGTCCACGCTGAGTTGTTGACAGATCACCCGCACCGGCAAACGCCCGATGAATTCCGGCTCGAATCCATACTCGATGAAATCGCGCGTCTGGCTGTGGTCCAGCGCCGACGCGTCCTCCACGCCGCGAGTGGCGTGGGCGGCAAAGCCGATGGAAGCCTCACGCAAACGTTTCTTGACAATCTTTTCCAAGCCATCGAACGCACCGCTGACGATAAACAAAATATGCCGGGTGTTGATGCTGGCCGGGGCTTTTTTTCCGCGCTGGTTGAAATCCATCATGGCCTGAATCTGGCCGCTGATATCGTTGGGCGAACGCGCCGGCACTTCCGTCTCCTCCATCAGCTTGAGCAAATTAGTTTGCACACCGCGACCACTGACGTCTCTACCGGAGGCGTTGGGCGCAGTGGCGATCTTGTCGATCTCGTCAATGTAGATGATGCCGAACTGCGCGCGCTCTATGTCGTTGTCCGCGCGACGAACCAATTCGCGCACGAGATCCTCGACGTCCGAGCCGACGTAGCCGGTTTCGGAGAATTTAGTGGCGTCAGCTTTCACAAAAGGCACGCCAATGAGATCGGCGGCATTGCGAATAAGATACGTTTTGCCCACGCCGGTAGGGCCGAGCAGGATGACGTTTTGCTTGGCGTAATTGGGCTGGCCGTGGCCTTCGCGCGCCAGTCGCACATAATGGTAATGGTCGCACAAAGCCACGCTCAGGACTTTCTTGGCCTCTTCCTGCTTGATCACGAAGCGATCCAGGTAGGCCTTGACCTCGCGCGGCTTCTTGTCGAAGGAAAAATCCTTGTCGGAGACCGATTCCTCGGGGGCCTCGGTCGCGCCGGCCAAATCGGGCTTGTTCGGGGCGGCGCCGGCCAGATGCTGGCGCATAAACTCCTGCAATTGACGTTGAAACTCTTCCGGCGAGGGAGGGCCGTTGAAAATCTGTGTCTCCATATACATACTGAATCTAAACGAGATCAGCCAAAGCGCAATCCAAGCGCGAATCCGTACTTAGTAGGGTTGGCGCGCTGCGCTGCGCCGACCGGACGCCGCACAGCAGCGCGGCGTCCCTACCAGAAACATTGTCAAAAGCTGATTTGAGCCCCGGTTGTTCCATGCTTCGCGAATTTCCTCGACTCAAATCGCGCTCTCCATCTAGTCTTTGAAATCGCCCGCAAGAATGAATAGAGACATCGAGAAATCGCGAAGTTCTCCTATTGCACTTAGACGGGCAGCGGCTTTATCTCTAATCAACCTGCACCGGTTGCTCGCGCCGGTCGTGAGCGTGCTCATAGTTTGGTCAGTGTTCGGCCCAAATCAGACGGTCTTGGGCCAATCGGCTGCGCCCGCGTATCCGTTGAAGGTCAGTGGCAATGGGCGGTATCTAGTCGATCAAAAAGGCGCGCCTTTCCTCATTGCCGGGGAATCTCCGCAGGCGCTGATGGTCAATCTCTCAGAGGAGGAGGCGGACATGTTTTTCGCCAATCGCCAGGGGCACGGCTTTAATACGGTTTGGATTAACCTCTTGTGCAAACCTTACACGGGCGGGCGGCCGGACGGCAGCACGTATGACGGGATTTTACCCTTCACGACGCCCGACGATCTCTCCACGCCCAACCCCGCTTATTTCGACCGCTGCGAACACATGCTTCGCCTTGCCGCCAAACACGGCCTGCTGGTGATGCTTGACCCAATTGAGACGGGCGATTTTTTGAAGGTGATGGTCAAGAACGGCCCGGCCAAATGCCGCGAGTTCGGGCGCTATGTTGCCTCTCGTTATCAGGGTTTCGACAATCTGCTTTGGTTCCACGGCAACGATTATCAGACCTGGCGCGATCCCGCCAACGACGCGGCGGTGACGGCAGTGGCGCTTGGCATCAAGGACAAGGACGCGCGGCATCTGCACACGATTGAATTGGATTACGAGGTGAGCGGGTCGCTGGACGATCCGAATTGGGCGCCGATCATCGGCTTGTGCGGCTCCTACACATATTTTCCCACATACGCGCAGGTGTTGAAGGATTACAATCGCACCAACTTCATGCCCGTCTGTATGATCGAGTCCGACTACGAGTTCGAGCGCGACAGCACGCCGGCGATGCTGCGGCGCCAGGAGTATTGGGCCAACTTGAGCGGGGCGACCGGGCAGTTGTATGGGAACGGATTCACATGGCCGTTCAAGCCGGGTTGGAAAACCAACCTCGATACTCCCGGCGCGATTCAGATGGCCTACGTCAAGGCTTTGTTCGAGACACGCGCATGGTTCGACCTGGTGCCGGATCAGAAGCACAAATTGGTGACGGCCGGATACGGCACCTTCGACGGCACGCCGACGCCGGGCAATCGTTTCGTCATGACGAGCGATTATGTGACAGCGGGCCACACGCCGGACGGCAGTCTGGCGCTGGCGTATATGCCGACGTTCCGACCCATCACGGTTGACTTGACTCAGATGCGCGGGCCGGCGAACGCACAATGGTACGATCCCAGTTGCGGCCGTTACAATGCCATCGAAGGATCGCCGTTCACCAACGCGGACCATGTTTTCATCCCACCGCGCCACAATGCGGACGGAGATGACGACTGGGTTTTGGTGTTGGAGGCGGGGGAGAAATAGACAATCGCAACGCAAGGAATCTTTCAATAATATTGGTAGGGCCAGCCTCCGTCGAGCCGTAACATTTTCCAAAAGAATGAGTTACGGCTCGACTCGCTCTACCAACTGAGATTCACTGAGAAGAAGTCGAATCAGGCGAGCTGGATATTCGACCTATTGCGCCTCCAGCCTGCGACCGTTGACATGGCCAAGCCCATCAAGCCGAAGAGAAGTCCATATTCACCCGGCTCTGGAACAGCAACAAGGCCACTTGTGGTATCACCACTAATGCCTGGCACGGCAAGAGACCAATGGAGTATGTCGGGGAGTGTTGTTCCGGGAAGGTTGAGATTTGGGGTTGCCGTGACTGTGAACATTCCATTGACGTTGCCTGCGGTATTTTTGAACAACCATTCGTCCAAGCTGGTGTTACCGACGTCAGCGGACCACCCGCTGGGAGCACTGTCCAACACCATCGTGGCTGAATTTCCGACTAACGTCCAGTCCAGCAACTCGAAGGTTGAACCGGAGGTTGGAACAGGAGTCGTCGGAACGCCACTGAGCACAAACGCATAAGTTCCCGTGCTGGGGGTCGAGGCAGCGGCGTCATAGGTCACCTCAATCGATGCGTTCGCGGAACTTGCGGCAACCAAACCAACTACAACCGCCAAAATTGCTTTGTTCGTCATTTGCATAAATCTCATTTCCTCGACCCTGGCCGAATTCGATTCGCGGCTTAACAGAAGCCCCGATTCATTCGTTCAGGCCAGCGGTCCAATTCGTTTGCTCAATTCAGAGCCGAACTTCCAGAGTCATGCTGCAAACTCCCGAAACCTGACTGCCATCAGCATAGCAGGGCTGTCTTGAAGTGCATCTGCATTTCGGACATCGGGCATCATAATCAGGACGTGGTCGTGAAATCGTATAGTCTTGAAATGTAATGGTTTGCAACAACCGCGCGGGGATCGCGGCTCAAATCGGTCAAGCCGTAACATTGTTTTGCAGAATTTCCTTCCAGAATTACAACAATTCAGTCGAAATTCTGCGACCTCGCTCCGCACCACGAAGGTCTAAAAGTTGTAAGCTTCTCAGGCGTCACGTTTTGCGGATGCGCTGGGTCTGGTGGCCGAAATAGCTTTGCAGCTAGCGCGGGTCAGCTCGAATGCCGTCCACGAGGCCGTTTCGCTTGTCGCTAAATCTTTATTTACGTCCCAAAACGGCGAGTGGGTGTTGTCATTCCGTCACGCGCCCCCTATGACTTCGCATTGACGGACTTGCGGCAGGCTTTACAATCCGTCTCAGGAATCAATACGAAATAATTATGCCCACCACGACATCGGCGTCTTCTGTCAATATTACGACCGTCCTCCATGAAAATCGCGTATTTCAGCCGCCCAAACCCTTTGCCAGAGCGGCGTGGATCAAGTCGATGGCCCAATACAAAAAGCTCTATGACGAGTCGATCCGTCAGCCGGAGAAATTCTGGGCGCGCCAGGCCAAGGAAGAGTTGGTCTGGTTCAAGCCGTGGAAATCGGTTCTGCAATGGAAATTGCCGCAAGCCAAATGGTTCAGCGGCGGGCGGCTGAACGTCTGTTACAATTGTCTCGACCGCCACCTCAACACGCCCACGGCCAACAAGGCGGCGCTGATTTGGGAAGGCGAACCGGCCGGTCCTGGCACGCCGGGCGAGGAACGCACCTATACCTACAAACAACTTCATCGCGAGGTCTGCCTCTTCGCCAACGTGCTCAAGCGCAATGGCGCCAGGAAAGGCGACCGTGTCATCATTTACCTGCCGATGACGCCCGAGGCGGCCATCGCCATGCTCGCTTGTGCGCGCATCGGCGCGGTTCATTCGGTTGTCTTTGGCGGCTTCAGTGCGCAATCGGTGGCGGACCGCATTTTCGATTCGCAGGCAAAATTGGTCATCACAGCCGATGGCGGATTCCGCCGCGGCAGTGTCGTGCCGTTGAAAAAAAACGTGGACGACGCCCTGGCAATCAAGGACGCCGCCGGCAATCTCCTGGCTAAAACCATCGAGAAAGTCATCGTGCTGCGCCGCACCAATCACGAAATCCATATTCAGGAGGGGCGCGACGTATGGTGGCATCGCGAAGTGCAAAACGTGGACGCGGATTGCCCGGTGGAAAAGCTGGAGAGCGAATCGCCGCTATTTATACTTTACACGAGTGGTTCGACGGGCAAGCCCAAAGGCATCCTGCACACCACGGCCGGTTATCTGCTCTTCGCCAAGATGACGACCAAATACGTGTTCGATCTGCGCCCGGAGGATGTTTATTGGTGCACCGCCGACGTCGGTTGGGTGACGGGGCACAGCTACGTGGTGTATGGCCCGCTGGCCAACGGCGCCACCAGCCTCATGTATGAGGGCGCGCCTAATTATCCGGAGCCGGATCGGTTCTGGCGCATCGTGGCCAAGTACGGCGTGACGATTCTTTACACCGCGCCCACGGCCATCCGCGCTTTCATGAAATGGGGCCGCCAATGGCCGGACAAGCACGACCTCAGTTCCTTGCGTTTGCTCGGAACGGTAGGCGAGCCGATCAACCCAGAGGCGTGGATGTGGTATCGCGAGGTCATCGGCCATAAACGCTGTCCAATTGTTGACACTTGGTGGCAAACCGAGACCGGCGGCATCATGATTTCTCCGCTGCCCGGCATCACCGAGACGAAGCCCGGTTCGGCGACGCGGCCGCTTCCGGGAATCGTTGCAGAGGTCGTCGATGTGGACGGAAAGCCGGTTGGCCCGGGCGGCGGAGGGTACCTCGTGCTCAGCAAGCCGTGGCCCTCGATGCTCCGCACGGTTTATGGCGATCCCGACCGCTACGTCCAGAATTACTGGGCACGCTATC
>DASYNM010000333.1:0-5357 GCA_036008545.1 Verrucomicrobiia bacterium | reverse complement strand
AGCCAGAAGAAGTCCTTGATCACTTTGTCGGTCATTAGCCAGGTCAACTCGCGCGGAACGGCGTTCCGCACCGCGGGATACATTTCCAGGATTTCGTCGCGGTCGGGCAAGCCGGTGTGCCCGTTGCCGGGGATGATCTGCACTGTGACGGGATAAATGTCGTTTCGCTCGCCGCGAAGCTGCCGGACGATTTCCCTGAATTTCTTGTCGCGCTCAATGCGCCCATACATGGTGTCGTTTTCGCCGACCATACATGTGAAGATGGTGTTTCGCAGAGTTTTGGCAGTCGTTTCTCCGTCCGTGGGAGCGCCAGCGCTGGCGTGAATGGCGGCAAACAAATCCGGCTCCTTCGGGCCGATGGCAAAGGCGCCATAGCCGCCGTGCGAATAGCCCATGATGAATATCTTGTTGGCGTCGGCGTCGCCGAAGAGCAAAAACTCGCGGATCAAATTGTCCACGAGAGGATAGACGTAGTCGTCGTAGAAGCCATTCCAAGTGTCGTTGGGCGCGCGGAGGGCAAGGTAGAGATAGCCGCCCACTTCGGGATGATCCCGGTAGTAACGTTGCATGATCTTCCATTGGCTATCGTTGACTTGCTTCTCCGTGCCGCCGCCGCCGTGCATGGCAATGAACAACGGCCAGCCCTCGCCAGGTCGCGTCCCAACTTGCCGCACCGTATAGGGGCTTAAGTAGCGGTCGAAACGAACCTGCTTGGCGTCGAAGTCTTCTTTGGCAGCATCATGAATGGGGGCCGATTTATAAACCTCCCAGGCAGTGCGACGCACCGTGGATTCATGGTCGCGCAACAACTTTTCCAGGCTTCGTGAAAATTTCCACGATGCCTGTTTCTCTGGTGAAGCCGTGAAAAAGCCCTGCAAGGCTTGGCGCAATTTCGCGTCGTCAGCCGGCTTGAGCGAGTCGTTGACGGAAAGCGGCGCGGCGCAGGCCTGCGATGGGAATTGAAAAAGAGTCGTGTCGCTGAGCGAAATCACTACCACGGCCTGGGTGTTGGTGCCGGCGGTAAATTCTCGCCCCGCCTCCTGTCCGCCGCCTTGGGCGCGGATCAGGTAGGTCCCACCCTGCGGCACCTCGAAAGGCAGGATGTCGTTTTTGTCCGCCGTTTCACCCCGGCTGGTGCCTTCGAAATGGACGGAGCTATTTGTAATATTGTTGACGGTAACTTTGGCCTCGACCCGCTTGCCGCCGAGTTGATCCAGCACTTCGACCAGCAGGCGCACCATGCCTGGCGCGGGGGCGGCGGGCGCGGGCGTGTAACGGTCTGTCACGTTGACGGCGCTGACCCAATGGATGCCTGGCGCCCAATCCATAGGGAAGGCAAGACCGGTTTTCTTGAAGCTGGCGGCATAAATGGCGTGTGAGGGCGAGTCCTTGAGCGCCTGAGAGGCATCGTGCTCAAACCAAGCGTGGTCAAGACCTTTGGGGTCTGGCTCGGCGGCTCCGACAAAATGCCAGTCACCGTCCCAGACTTCTACCCAGCTATGGTTGCCGCGCATGTTGACCCACATGGGTGTTCCCGCGAACCGCGCCGGCACACCCACCGAGCGGCAGGCGTCTATGAGTAGAATGGAAAGTCCGGTGCAACTGGCCAGACCACTTTCCATCGTTTCCAGCGCGCTTTGATCGGCCCGCTTGCGCGCGGTGGAGTATTTGACCTTCACCAGCGGAAAGAGCTTTGCGTTGATGGCTTGTGCGGCTTGGCTGGGCGTGGTGCAGCCCGTGATCAAAGGGGCACAAAGGTCGTGAAGCGTCTTGCGCCAGTGATCGCGCGTCTCATTCACGTTGCAATAGGGCAGGACGTCATTAAGAAAAATATCCGACGGAATACGGTCGTGCCAGGGAGCGTTGCCAAAGGACTCGGTGGCCTGGGCCACGTTTTCCAGAAGGAAATCCGCAGAGAGCGATTGCAAGTCTCGCTGCGGCATATTCTCCAACAGAAATTGCAAGGCCGGACGTTGCGCTTCGGGAGTTTGGTTCAGGGCGGACTCCAACGCCGGGCGATTGGTGCCGCTTTGACTAAGCGATTGGTCCGCAGCGTCGGACCACCAGCGGGACTGCGCGAAAGCATCTACTGGAATCCCTGTCGTGCCCAAGCAAAGAAGGGCGACACTTAGAATTCGCGATGGCGCGTTCATGTTGTAGTTCATAAAACGGATTCTAATTATTTGCTACTTTATTCGCTTGAGCACCTCGGCCGTCAAAAGTTCATAGGTTACCGCACCGGCGCTATGCTTATCGTAATGAATGATAGGCTTGCCAAAACTGGGCGCCTCGGCCAGGCGCGTGGAACGCGGGATGACCGTGTCGAACACCAATTGGCCAAAATGCGTTCGCACCTCTCCCACCACCTGCGCTGCCAGCCGCGTGCGCGCGTCAAACATCGTCATGACCACGCCCAACAACTCCAGCCGTGGGTTGATGCCGGAATCGCGCACCTGGCTCAAGACCTTGTGGCTCATGGAAATTCCCTCCAGCGCGTAATACTCGCATTGCAGCGGGATGAGCAGATAATCCGACGCGGCAAATGAATTGAGGGTCAAGAGGCCGAGTGAAGGTGGGCAGTCAATTACAATAAAGTCGTGCCGGCCGCTTTCCACGACCGGCCGCAGCAGGCCCGCCAGCCGTTGCAGATGATTCTCCGCGCGCGCGATTTCCACTTCCGCCCCGCACATATCGACCTCGCTCGGAATGACTTCAAGGCGTTCGAAAGCGGTCGGGCGGATTTTCTCCAACAGCGTCCCTTCGCCCAATAAGGGTCGATAAGCGCTGGCGCCTTCGATTTTCTCGAGGCCCAGGCCGCTGGTGGCATTGGCCTGCGGGTCCATGTCGAGCAGCAAAACCCGCCGCCCCAGTTGGGCCATGCAGGCGGCCAGGTTGATCGTGGTGGTCGTCTTTCCCACCCCGCCCTTCTGATTGGCCACGGATATGACTTTGGTCGGCACGTGCGGATTAAATCCCATCTCGCTTCGGCGGGAAAGCTATTTGCGCCATGCAAAAAACTGGATTTTGCGGGAAATGTGAAGCAAGTTGAATCGTATGAAGTTCATTCTGACCACACACAACGTCACCTTGACCAAAGCCATTGAAGATCACATCCTCTCCCGACTGGAAAAACTGGAGCATCTTGATCATTATTGCACCAGCGCTCGTGTCGCCCTGGAACATGACCATCTCAAGCGGCCGGACAGCCAATTCACTTGCGCCATGCGCCTGGCGGTGCCGGGACCGGACCTCTTCGCCGTGGACCGCAAGAAAGACTTGTACGCAGCCATCGACCTGGTGACTAAAAAGATCGAACAGCAATTACGCAAGCGCCACAACAAGTACAAAGCGCGCAAACATGTATTAGGCTCGCGCGGCAAAGAATCCCGCAATGCGGCCGAAGAGTGACGGCCGAACGGCGGATCGACGGTGGCCTCACCTCCATTGATGCTCCTACGCGCTCGCATCCTCTTGCCGATCTCCGCGCCCCCGATTGAAAACGGGGCTGTCTTGCTCTCCAAAAATCGCGTCGTGGCGGTGGGCTCTTGGCGTGATCTGGCTTCACGTGTCCGCGAACCGGCCGTCGATTTGGGGCCGGTGATTCTGCTGCCGGGTTTGATCAACGCCCACTGCCATCTTGATTATACCGACATGACAGGACTGCCGCCGCAGAAGCAATTTCCCGATTGGATCAAGGGCCTGCTGGCGTTGAAGGCGGGCGCCAGCTACACCGATTACGCCGAAGCCTGGCTACGCGGCGCGAAAATGCTCGCGCGCACCGGCACCACCACCGTGGCAGATATTGAAGCCGTGCCGGAATTACTGCCCGAAGTCTGGTCTTCGACACCGTTGCGCGTCTTGTCGTTCCTGGAAATGACCGGTGTTAAAAGCCGTCGCCAACCAGCAGACATCCTGCGCGAGGCCGCCGCCAAGATCAAAAGCCTTGCAGGCGCGCGCGGATCCGCTGGCCTTTCCCCGCACGCTCTATACTCGACAACGCCGGCCCTCTTGCGGCAGACAGCGGCTCTGGCGCGCCGACGAGGCTGGCGCGTCACTATGCACGTGGCCGAGTCTATGGCCGAGTACGAGATGTACGCCGAGCAGCGTGGGCCTTTGTTTGACTGGCTCAAACGCCAGCGCGACATGTCGGATTGCGAACGTCGGACACCAGTGCAGCAAGTGCGCCACTACGGGCTGTTGGGAGACAATTTCCTGGCCATTCACGCCAACTATCTCGACGACGAGGACATCGCGGCCCTGGGCAAATCCCGCTCCAGCGTCGTGCATTGTCCGCAAAGCCATGCCTACTTCGGGCACGCCCCCTTTCCCTTCCAGAAGCTACGCGAGGCCGGCGTCAACATGTGTATGGGCACCGACAGCCTGGCCAGCGTGATCGTGAGACGGCGCGCCAAACCCGAATTGAACATGTTCACGGAAATGCAGGCTTTCTCGAGCGCGCACCCGGACGTTGCACCCGAGACGATCGTGCGCATGGCCACGCATCACGGCGCACGGGCGCTAGGGCGGGAAAGGCGAGTCGGCCGCATCTTCCCGCAAGCCCTGGCGGATCTGATCGCCATTCCGTTCCGAGGCAAGACGGAGGAATCGTGGTTGGCTACGGTTCATCACACCGGTCCCGTCTCAGCTTCAATGATCGATGGAAAGTGGGTGCATGGAGATTTCGTTGGCAAAGAATAGGAATAGACGTGGCCCGCTTAAAAAGTGATTGTGTTCTATTGCTGGAAGATTTACAATCACCCCAGTCATACTCCCTGCGTCAGGAGGCAGAACAGCAATTGTAAAACGCGGGGACTGTGCCTTCCATGCCCAACTCGCAATCATGGTGGTCAACGGCGGTATTTTCCCGCGCCGATCACGCTGGCGAAAGCAAGCGCGGGGATGCGTTCACCTTAATCGAATTGCTCGTGGTCATAGCAGTCATTGCTATTTTGGCGGCGCTGCTTCTTCCGGCTTTGAGCAAGGCCAAAGACCAGGCCATTCGCGTCAATTGCAAGAGCAACGAACGGCAGCAAATCCTAGCGCTCACCATGTACGCGCATGACAACAAGGATTTTCTGCCGGACGATACCGGAGCTCACCAAGCTTGGGATCTGAATTATGCCGAAGGAACGTATTTGGCTGCGGGCGGCGCTCCTTACAAGGTTTGGTATGACCCTGGAACTTACCAAACCTTCGGTAACGCCGACTGGGTCGCCTTCTGGAACAACGCCGCGCCTGAGTATGATGGAGAGGAGGCGCCTCGAGTCGTTGGCTATGCCGAAACCCTTTACGGCATTGGTCTTTACGCGAACTCAGGCCCTTGGCAATTCAGCACCAACATGAATCAGAAGTTGAAC
>DASYNM010000332.1:0-28209 GCA_036008545.1 Verrucomicrobiia bacterium | reverse complement strand
GTCGAAGCCACGGTTGGCCAAACCAGCTCATTGTGAGGCTTATTGTCGCGGTTCCAACGACTTCGCCAGGGGTTGTTCTGCGTCGTGTCAATAAGATTTATTGGGGCAGAGTTGCCGGGATTTTTATCGTTGCGCATCACTTTTTCCGTGTGGCCGTCGCAAAACGCCACGTCCGTTTTGTAATTGTGGCGATTGGATGGTTCCTGGCCGCTGCTGCCGCCTTGGGGATCGTTTCCCAAATCGGTTGGGTCCAGATTTGCCTCCCATGACATGGAGTCATCTTGAACTGGTAGGGCGCGAGTGTCCGCAAGGTTGATCATCTGCGCCGGCGCCACGATATCAGTGTCCTTCGTTGGAGAGTAAGCGTATGGACCGTCTATGTCCCCGCCGCATCCCAAGTTGTCGCTAGGATCGCCGAGGCCCGGGCTGTTGGGGGCGTTCCCCAGTCCCCAATCGTTCCAGCCCATGGAAAATCGACTGTTTATGTTAACCGCGTAGGGGTCGTAAACGCCGGTGAGCCAGGTGCCGCCGAGGGTTCGGTTGTAATTTGTATCCCAAATGGAATCGGGGGGCGCTGACGGGCAGCCGAAAACCAATCGATTATTGCCTGTGTTGGGCAGGAGCCTCGTCATCCACACATAAACGCCGTTCTTGTTTGAGTAGCTACCCGGGTAGGTTTTGTTGTCCACGACATAAATAGCGTTGGCGACGGCCACCTGGCGCAGATTGTTGAGGCACAATGTTTGCTTGGCCTGGGTTTTGGCGCTGGACAACGCCGGCAGCAGCAAAGCCGCCAGAATGGCAATTATGGCAATAACCACCAGTAACTCGATCAAGGTGAAACCAGCCTTGGCGGTGCTGATGCATGTTTTCGCATTCATAGGTTCTCGGCGAATCTTACCAATACTGTAGTCGAACCACTCCTCCATGTCAAAAGAGGCAGACCCAGTCCTCCTGCCTGCTCAGTGTCAAGTGAGGCGGGAGCCGAAGCTCCGGCCGCCAAGTATATTGTGGCGTCAACGACCATGCGATGCGGTTGCCTCAAGGTAGTTGAATCTTGAAGAACTGGTTCCCCAACGTAGCCGAATTGGTGAAGGGCGAAACCGCCGCGTTGTTTGTCGTCCACGGGCCGAGCAAGGTTGGGGCCTCCAAGAGCTTTCCGCCAGGCCAGGTGAGCACGATATTCGTGCCGGATACCGTGATGCCTAGATTCACCTCGCCGCTTACGGTAATCGACTCGCTGGTGGCGACGACGCCATCAACCGTGGCGCTGACGGTGGCGCTGCCCGAGGCAATTGCCGTGATCAGACCGCTGCTGCTTACCGCCAATGCGCTTGGGTTGCTGCTGGTCCAGTTGGTGGCGGCACCAGTCACATTGACGCCAGATCCGACCGCAAAATTGCCCGTCACGGTGGCTTGTTCACTCTGACCGGCACTCAGGGCGGTGTCAGCCACGTTGAGGGCGACCGACAGCGGCGTCAGGTTTGTCACCACGACAGTTGGACCGGCGGCGGCGCTCAACGCTACATACAAGGGTGAAACGGCGCCGTTCCATATCCGCAACTCGTAGATCGTGCCCGAAAACTGGTCATCACCCCCGTAAGGGTCGATGCCCAGAACATCCTCGCTCGTGGTATAGCCGCCAGGAGAATAAGAAGTATTGGGGAAAGTCGTCGTGCCATCAAAGACTCCGTTGGTATAAAGATTGCCGACCCGGGTGGAATTGTCGTAGGTCACACTGATGTAATACTCCGCGTTGGTGGGCAAGGGAGTGCCACTCGAATCGCTTACATCCACCTCGCCCTCGCCGTTAGGGATGAAGGCGATTCTCAGGTCCACGGGTGAGCCGCCACTGAAGGGGATCAGCCCGAAGTTGCCGCTGCCGCCGGCGACGCCGAAGGACCAAATCTGCCCCCACGTGCGTTGCGAAGTCTGCGTCACCCAACATTCCACGGTGACCGAACTATCGCCCGCAACTATCCCACTGGGCAGCGACACATAACCAGAAGGATTCTGGGTAGTCCCCGTTCCCGGCAGGGATAGGCCGTTGTTGATGGTGGCGGGGTTTCCGGTGCTGGGCGGCACGACGGTCCCATCCCAAGCGGAGCCTCCAACAGAATCGGAAGCGTCGCTGACGAAGCTGTAGCGATGCTCAAGGACCTGCGGAGTGACGGTGATGCTGCTGCTGGTGCCGCTGAAGCCGCCCACGGTGGCGCTGACCGTGGCGGTGCCGAGACCAACCCCGCTGATCAACCCGCTGCTATTGACCGTAAGAATGTTCGTGTCGCTGCTGATCCAATTAGTGGCATCGCCGGTGGCCGGCACATTGGTTGTGCCCGTTTGCTCAAGGAGTACGCTGACCGAGGCTTGTTCGGTTCCACTAAGAATCACGTTGGCCCCTGCCGTCACGCTGGTTGCCGTGGGCGTCACGTTCGTGACCAACACGCCTGCGCCAAGCAGCGCGCTGGCGCCGATTTGCCGCTGTGAAATGACGCCATTCCATATCCGCAACTCATAAATGGTGCCGCCAAACTGGGGATCTCCATAGACGTCGTTGCCTAACATATTTTCGGTTGTGCCGCCGGGGCCTCCGTAGGTGCCAGGAGAATAAGAAGCATCCGGGAAAGTCGCCGTGCCGTCCAGGATCGCGTTAGTATAAAGATTTGCTGTCAACGTGGTATTGTCGTAGGTGACGGCGATGTAGTTTGAAATATCTGCCGCCAGGTAAGTAGGCGCATCGATATCGATCTCGTTGCCGTGTGGTGTAAAGGCCACTCTCATGTTGCCAGGCCCGGGGCTGTCTTGGATCAGCGCGAAGTTAAGCGAGCCGCTGGAACCGAAGTCCCAAATCTCCGCCCACTCATTTATCGAATTGGGCTCCACCCAGCATTCCACCGTGACCGAATCGTCGCCTGCAACAATCCCATTGGGCAGAGAGACATAACCCGTAATACCACCGCCAGTTGGATTGCCCGGCAGGTTTAGGCCGTCGCTGATGGTGGCCGCGCCGCCGCCATTCGGCGCCACGATCGTTCCATTCCAGGCGGGGCCTCCCACTGAGTCGGAAGCGTCGCTGACGAAGCTGTAACGATGAGCGAGTATGGCCGTATCAATCGTCAATTGCGCAGGATTGCTGATGTTGGTTCCGAGAGAGTTGTAAACCTCCACGGAGTAATTTCCGGATTGACCGAGGGTGAGGTTATTCAAAGTCAATGAGGAATCGGTGGCGCCCGCGATTGGTACGCCGCCAACGAGCCATTGATAGTTCAGATTTCCGCCGAGAGCCTCGACGGTGAGGGTCTCGGAATCGCTCACAGCCGTGGTCGCGCCGCTCGGTTGCTCCGTAATTCGTGGCGCAGTCGTCGCGACGGCAATGGACGCACTGGTGGCAGTGACCCCGCCGACGGTGGCGCTGACCGTGGCGCTTCCGCCGCTGATCCCGGTGATCAAACCGGTGCCGCTCACTGTGAGAATGTTGGTGTTGCTGCTGGTCCAGTTAGTGACGGCGGAAGTCAACAGCGCGCCGGAAGCTTGATCGAAGTTGCCGTTGACCTCGGCCTGTTGGGTCTGCGAGCCAACCATGTTCGTGAGGACCGTAACGCTGGCTGCCAGTACGGTGGTGTTTGTCACCAACACACTCGGACCAACGGCGGCGCTCGCCGCGACGTACAAAGGTGTCACGGCACCATTCCATATCCGCAACTCGTAGATCGTGCCCGCAAACTGGTCATCGCCGTTATACGGGTCGATGCCGAGAACATCCTCGGTCGTGGTATAGCTGCCCGGAGAATACGAAGTATTGGCAAAAATTTCCGTGCCATCAAAGGCTCCGTTGGTATAAAGATCGCCTACAAGGGTGGAGTTGTTATAGGTGATAGCGATGTAATACTCTGCATTTGTCCCCAAGGGAGTGCCAGCCGTATCATTGATGTCCTCCTCGCCCTCGCCGTTTGGTATGAAGGCGGCTCTCATGTCAACGGGTGAGCCACCACTGACGGGGATCAGCCCAAAATTGGCGCTGCCTCCGGCGACGCCGAAGGAAAAAATCTGCCCCCACGTATGTTGCACGTTCTGTGTCACCCAACATTCCACCGTGACCGAACTGTCGCCCGCGACAATTCCATTGGGCAGAGATACATAACCAGAAGGATTGGCGGTAGTCCCCTCGCCCGGCAGGAAAAGGCCATTGCTGATTGTGGCGGGGTCTCCGGTGGTAGGTGGTACGACGGTGCCAGCCCAATTTGTGCCTCCGACCGAATCGGAAGTATCGCTGATGAAGCTGTAGCGATGCTCAAGGGTTTGGGGAGTGACGGTGATACTGCCTGTGGTGCCCTTGACGCCAGCGACCATGGCGCTGACCGTGGCGGTGCCGAGGCCAACCCCGCTGATCAAGCCGCTGCCATTTACCTTGAGAACATTCGTGTCGCTGCTGACCCAATTGGTGGCATCGCCGGTGGCCAGCAGATTGGTTGTGCCCGTTGCTTCAAGGAGTACATTGACGGTGGCCTGTTCGGTGCCAGTGAGGACCAAGCCTGAGCCCGCCGTGACGCTGATTGATGTGGGAGTCAAGTTCGTGACCAGGACACTCGGACCGAGCAGCGCGCTGGCACCAATATAACGTTGTGAAACGACGCCATTCCATATCCGCACCTCGTAAATGGTACCGCCAAATTGCGGATCACCGTACACGTCGTTGCCAAAACTATTTTCGGTTGTGCCGCCCGTGCCACCGTAGCTGCCAGGAGAGTAAGTAGTGTTCGGGAAAGTCGCAGTGCCATCCAGGATTGCGTTGGTGTAAAGATTTGCGGTCAAGGTGGAATTGTCGTAGGTGACGGCGATGTAATTTGAACTGTCTGCAGCCAGTTCAGCCGGCGTGCCTATATCGATCTCGTTGCCGTGCGGCGTGAACGCCACTCTCATATTGCCGCCCGCCCCACCATTAAGCGCGCTGTCCTGAATGAGCGCGAAGTTGAGCGAGCCACTGGTGCCGAAGTCCCAAATCTCCGCCCACTCATTGACCGAATTCGGCTCCACCCAGCATTCCACCGTGACCGAAGTGTCGCCGGCGACAATCCCGTTTGGTAAAGAAACATAACCTGAAATACCAGATCCGGCCGTCGCATTGCCCGGCAGGTTAAGGCCGTTGCTGATCGTGGCCGCGCCTCCGCCGTTGGGCGCCACGATTGTCCCATTCCACGCCGCGCCTCCCACTGAATCGGAAGCGTCGCTGACGAAGCTATAGCGGTGCAGAAGGGTTTGTGCCTGGAGCGAAGAAGGTAAACTTAGAAAAATCAGGGCTAAGGCGGTCAAGTGCAGGGACACGGTGCGGACCAAACCGAGTCGCGAGAAGGTGCTTTTCACATTGATCTTCATATTTATTGCTAGAGCTAATTGCGCTTCATTTTTCTGTTTCACCCGGTGCTGTCAGTCGCGATCCGTGCTTAGCGTCTGCATCGGTTCGAACCGCCGTTGCCCGAGTGACACGCCGACGAGGCTTCGGACCCCAAAGGCGTGTTTTGTCTGAGCTTTCGCAAACTCTATCACGGCAGGCCTGAGGCCGTCATGTGGCATAAAATGGCCACAAGACGCCAATTGGCTGATTGGGTCGAAAATTCAAACCTTTGTCCACGCGGCCTTGGATGTGGCCATTTTATGCCATAGACCTGGCGAGGGAAGCCCGCTAAACTGACGCCTATGATAATCCGATTGATGATAGCTCTGTCCGTCGCCGCCTTAAGCCTGGGGCAGGCTGGAGCGCAACCTTTTCGCCCGCCTTCGGTTCCGCTGGTAACCTTTGATCCTTACCTTAGCATCTGGTCGGCGGCCGACCACTTGACGGATCGCCCGACGCAACATTGGACCAAGCGGCAGCACTCGCTGATCAGTTTGATCCGCGTCGATGGCGCCGCCTATCGTCTTATGGGCAGTGAGCCGGAGTCCGTTCCCGCGCTGCCGCAAACCAGTTTGCAGGTCACGCCCACCCGCAGCATTTACGATTTTGAGAACGACAAAGTCCACGTCACGATTACCTTCATGCGTCCAGCGCTGCCAGACGATTTGGACGCCATGGCGCTGCCGCTGAGTTACATTACCTGGGAGGTGGCATCGAAGGATGGAGCGAAACATCAGGTGGAGCTGTACGACAGCACCAGTTCGCAATTGGTTGTCAATAGGAATGTCGAGCAAGTGGCCTGGGCGCGCGAAAAGGCCGGAAAGCTGACGGCGCTGAGGGTGGGGACGGTCGAGCAGAACGTGTTAGGCTCCAGCGGGGACGACCATCGCATCAATTGGGGTTACGCCTACGCCGCCGCCCTTAGCGCTCAAGCCAAAGCCGCCATCGGCACGAATAAAACTCTCCTTGACGCATTCGTCGCCGACGGCCACCTACCCGACACGGACGACACGCGGATGCCTCGAGCCGTCAACGACGAGCAACCGGTCCTGGCTTTTGCCTTCGACCTCGGCAGCGTCTCGTCCACGCCGGTCATGCGACAGGTCATCGTGGCTTACGACGAAATTTACGCCATCCAATATTTTGGGCGCAAGCTCCTGCCCTACTGGCGGCGCAACGGCATCACCGCCGCGCAGATGCTGGAGAAGGCGTCGCGCGAATATCCGAAGTTGGCCCGTCGTTGCGCGGAATTTGACGAGCAGTTGACAGCCGACGCCACCAAGGCGGGCGGAGCCAAGTATGCGCAAATGTGCGCGCTGGCCTACCGCCAATGCGCTTGCGCCTGCGGGCTGGCCGCCGATGCCAACAAGCAGCCGCTTTTCTTCACCAAGGAGAACACCAGCAATGGTGACATTGCCACGGTGGATGTGTTTTTTCCAATGGACCCGCAATGGGTCTTGCTCAGCCCCGCGCTGGCCAAAGCTACGCTGGTGCCCATTCTGTCCTACGCAGCAAGTTGGCATTGGAAATTTCCCAATGCGCCGCACGACCTCGGAACCTACCCCATCGCGCGCGGCACCGATGATGGCGGCGAAGGGATGCCAGTGGAAGAAAGCGGTAACATGCTTATCCTCTGCGACGCAGTGTCACAGATTGACGGCAACACACATTTTGTCGATCCGTGGTGGCCCAAATTAGCGCAATGGGCCGAGTATCTGGAAAAGTACGGACTCGATCCCGAGAACCAGCTTTGCACCGACGATTTCATGGGGCTCTTGGCCCATAACGCCAACCTTTCTATCAAGGCTATCCTGGGGCTGGCGTGCTACGGAGATTTGTGCCGCCTGCGTGGCGACGAAGCCGGCGCGGAGAAATATCGCCAAATCGCCAAGACGGACGCCGAGCATTGGATGCAGGCCGCCAACGACGGTGATCATTCCCGGCTGGCTTTCGACAAGCCCGGCACTTGGAGTCAAAAATATAATCTTGTCTGGGATCGCATCCTGGGACTAAATATTTTCTCGCCTGAAGTGGCGCGGAGGGAGGTCGCGTATTACAAGACAAAATTGCAACCCTACGGCCTGCCGTTGGATTCGCGCAAGAAGTTGACCAAAACGGATTGGACATTTTGGAGCGCCACACTGGCCGACAATCAGGCCGACTTCGAGGCGCTACTTTCGCCGATCTACGATTACTTGAACCATACCTCGGCACGGTCACCTTTCGTTGATTTGTATGAAACAGATAAAGTTAACGGCGACGGGATGCACGCGCGTCCGGTCATCGGCGGCGTCTTCATCAAGATGCTCACCGATCGCGCGCTTTGGATGAAATGGGCCCACGCCGGCAACAGTAAAGTCGGCCCCTGGGCGCCCTTGCCGGAGCCGCCCAAGGTGGTGCAGGTTATTCCAACGTCGCAGGAGACTGGGTCGGCGTGGCGTTACACAACGCATAAGCCGGCGGGCGAATGGAACCAATCCGAGTTCGACACCTCTGCTTGGAAAGAAGGCCCCGGCAGTTTCGGCACCGAAGGGACACCCGGTGCGGTCGTGCGGACACGTTGGGACACCGACGACATCTGGCTGCGACGTCAGATCACGCTGCCGGCCCAATCCTACGCCAAGCTGGAATTCTACGTCGATCATGACGAAGATGTGGAAATCTATGTCAACGGAATACTGGCGGCGAAGGACGCCGGGTTCACCACCCACTACGTGAACCTGCCCATCCGGCCCGCAGCTCGCGCGCTGCTCAAACCCAACGCCACCGTCACGCTGGCCGTCCATTGCCACCAAACCGAAGGCGGCCAGAACATCGACGTCGGCCTGGCCAATATGGTGGATTCCGAATAGTTGACATCCCCATTTCCGCCGGCGCAGCAGTCGCGCGCCACTCCGCACTAAAGAAAGGCTAACTTATTTGCGGCAGCGGAACATGCGCCGTCCGTGGAGCTTCGCCTGAAAAAAATTGACAATCAGGACTCGAGCAGGGATAAATAGTCTTCAAGAGGTCATTTCATTTACGTTTTATATGAAGAGTCCAACACAGCTTTCCTTAAATAGATTGGGCCAATTCTCCTGCGGATTTATTTTGCTCGCAACCGCGCTTCTCTGGTCCCCAGCACGGGCCGAGGCGCAGGGCGTGAGTGTGCTCACTCAACATAACGACCTTTCGCGCACCGGCGCCAACACGTCGGAAACCATCTTGACGCCCGCCAACGTCAAAGCGCCCGCCTTCGCCAAATTATTTGCCAACGCCGTCGATGGCCAGATTTATGCCCAGCCGCTTTACGTGGCAAACTTGAACATCTCCAACGGGACGCACAACGTGGTTTTTGTCGGCACGGAAAGCAACACCGTGTATGCGTTTGATGCGGATACGCCTGGCATCACTTATTGGCATGACAATCTCGGCGCGCCTTTTAGTCCATCCTGCAGCGATTTGACGCCCATTGTCGGCATCAGCGGCACGCCCGTAATTGATCTGGACAGCGGCACCCTCTATGTGGATACAAAACTGGCCTCCGGGCCCGCTCAAAAGTTGCATGCGCTAGATATCACGACTGGAAAGGAGAAATTCGGCGGGCCGGTTACCATTTCCGCCTCTGGTTTCAGCGCCAGCCTGGAGCATCAACGTCCGGGTCTGCTCTTGCTCAACGGCGTGGTTTATCTTGGCTTTGGCTCGCACTGCGACAACGGCTCCTATCATGGCTACGTGCTGGGTTACAACGCCACCAACCTGGCGCAACTCTACGCCTTCAACGTCACTCCGACGGGATCCATGGGCGCGGTCTGGTCCGGCGGCATGGCGCCGGCGGCGGACACCAACGGGAATATCTATATCATGACTGGCAACGGCACCTTTGATGGAACCTCGAACTACGGCGAATCGATGGTCAAATTGAACGGCAGTTTGGCGGTGCAGGATTATGCCACTCCGAGCGACTATACCGACCTCAACAATGGTGACACGGATTTCGGCTCGGGCGGGCCCGTCCTTTTGCCGCCGCACTACCTGGTTGGGATCGGCAAGGATGGAGTCCTGTGCCTGGCGGATGTCAACAACATGGGTCAGGTGGGCGGTTTCGTGCAATCGTTCTCAGCCCAATCGGGTGGCGATACGGTGGGGAAATCGCCGGTTTATTGGCAGGGGCCAAGCATGCAGTATCTTTTTGTGCTGCATAGCAGCAGTCCGACCAAATCCTTTCAATTTACCGGCTCGAATATCGTCACCAAGCCGCTGGGCACGTCGTCCTACTCCTTTGGCGATCGTTGCGGCGGCATCTCGCTTTCGGCCAACGGAACGACCAACGGCATCTTGTGGGAAGTTGGCGATGACAACAATCTGCGCGCGTATGACGCGGTGAATTTTCCGAACCTGCTGTGGATCGGGAGTCTGGGGACGTATGTCAAGATGACGTGCCCGACGATTGCGAACGGGAAGGTGTATGTCGGCACCGCCAGCAATTTGGGCGTGTGGGGCCTGACCAACTACCTCTACAGCTCGGTCACCGCGACCAACCTCTCGTTGAATTGGCATTCGGGAACCTTGCTCTCGGCGACCAATCTGTCGGGACCGTGGGTGACGAACTCCTTGGTCTCACCTTTCGCCATCGTGCCGACCAACACGCAGCAGTACTTCCGGTTGTTGCTGAATCCGTAGAGTACGGTGACTTGACGCTTCGTAACCGGCCGGGAAAGCGCGCGCGGCGTGGATGACAAAGGTTAGACTGCGCTCGACACCTCCAATATTGCCGGCCAAACATCATCTTGCACGGGCTGGAACAAAAACGGTGGATTGAACATTCTGGAGCTTCCCTGTAAAATGATTGACTCACGAGCACGGAGTTGTTAGAAACTCGGGACAAAAGACCATTTAGTTAAAATATTTGCCGGACGAGAAAGTCGAATTATGCAAATTGCCTCCCATTCAACCAAACGGTATGCTGAAGATCCTATCTCGAGGATGTTCTTCGCTGTACTTTTAGGTTGTGTCATCCAATCTTTAATCGCGGTGTCATCAACTGCCGCTTGCGATCCGCCGCCCTCGGGATTGGTAAGCTGGTGGAAAGGCGAGGGCAACGCCAACGACAGCACCAGCACCAACAACGGCGAACTCTCATCCAGCGGCGCCAGTTATGCCCCCGGCCTGGTTGGTCAAGCGTTCCTTTTCGACGGCACCAACGGCTACGCCCAAATTCCTGATTCTCCCGCCCTCAAGCCCGCCAACGTCACCATCGAGGCCTGGGTCTGGCTCGATCCGAACCTGCCTGCCAACAACGGCGGCGAACAGGTCGTGTTCAAGAAAAACACTTGGTCCTACTTTTTTGAAGGCTACAGCCTCTTAAAAGATACTGTGGACAACGGGGACGGGACTTCCTCCGACTTCTTCGAATTTGTTGTCTCGAGCTCCGGCAACCAGGTGCAGATTTATTCCCAGACGGAGGCGCAGCGCGGGGTATGGTATCATGTGGCCGCCAGCTACGACGGCAACCAATCCATTCTTTACGTCAACGGCGTGGCGGAGGCGTCGGCCACGGCGGGATTTCCGTTGGATTACGACACGACTCCGCTCTTCATTGGCACGACGGGCACTTGGGCGCCATACCTGGACATGTTCGGTGGCATGATCGACGAGGTTTCGATTTACAACCGGGCGCTCTCGCCCGATGAAATCGCCGCCATTTACAACGCCGGCTCCGCCGGCAAATGCCTGACCACGCCACAGCCGATCTGCGATCCGCCGCCCTCGGGATTGGTGAGCTGGTGGAAAGGCGAGGGCAACGCCAACGACAGCACCGGCACCAACAACGGCGCACTCTCGCCCAGTGGCGCCAGTTATGCCCCCGGCCTGGTTGGTCAAGCGTTCCTTTTCGACGGCACCAACGGCTACGCCCAGATTCCTGATTCGCCCACCCTCAAGCCCGCCAACGTCACCATTGAGGCGTGGATCTGGCTGGATCCGAACCTGCCTGCTAATAACGGCGGCGAAGAGATCGTGTTCAAGAAAAACACTTGGTCCTACTTTTTTGAAGGCTACAGCCTCTTAAAAGATACCGTGGACAACGGTGACGGAACTTCCTCCGACTTCTTTGAATTTGTTGTCTCGAGCTCCGGCGACCAGGTGGCGATCTATTCCCAGACGATTGCGCAGCGCGGTGTCTGGTATCACGTGGCCGCCAGCTACGACGGCAACCAGTCCATGCTGTACATCAACGGCGTGGCGGAGGCGTCGGCCACGGCGGGATTTCCATTGGATTACGACACGACTCCGCTCTTCATTGGCACGACGGGCACATGGGCGCCATACCTGGACATGTTCGGCGGCATGATTGACGAGGTTTCGATTTACAACCGGGCTCTTTCGCCCGATGAAATCGCCGCCATTTACAACGCCGGCTCGGCCGGCAAGTGTCTGCTCAGATACCCTCCCGTCACCATACAACAACGTTCGGACGGCACAATGCTCTTGCAAGCGCAAGGTTCGCCTGGCCAAAGTTTCGACATCCAAGCCAGTCAGGACCTGATCAACTGGCTGGACTTGGGTAGCGTTCAGGCGGACACGAACGGCGTCATGCAATTCGACGACATCAACGCCTCCCAATACAACGCCCGGTTTTACATCGCCAAGCCGCAGTAGAACGAAAAACGGGATACGGCCGCTCGGCTCGGCGCGCTTCGCAGTCAGGGGAACATTTAGGCGGCTACTTTAAAATGCCCCGCTTCCGTAGCATCGCATCCATCGCTTTGTCCATCAGCAACTCGGCCAGGGGCTTGCTGGCTTTGTCCAAGGCGGCCACGGCGGCTTGCAATCGGTTGACATCGCCGGTCTGCGCTTCCTTATTCTCGCCGGCAAGGACTTCCTCAACTGCGCGCATGGCGGATTCCACATTCGTTTTGACAGCGTCGTCCAATTCGCCGGCGCAATCCGCCAGGCCTTTGCGCGCCGCAACCAGCGTCTCCGTGGAGCGCAGTTTGGCCTCGATCCATCGCCGCGCGCTCAAGTCCTCGAAGGCGTGTTGCACCGATTCCTCCACCATCTTTTCCACCTCCGCGTCGGCCACATCGACGGCGGATTTCATCTCGACAATCTTTTGCGCGCCGGTCCGCGTGTCGCGCGCCAGGACGTGCAAAATGCCGTTGGCGTCGATCTCGAATTGGACGCCGACGCGCGGCACGCCTTTGGGCGCGGGCGCGAAATCGAGCGTGAACCGGCCCAGGCTCCAATTGTGCGCCGCCCGCTCACGTTCGCCCTGCAAGACGTGGATGAGCATCTCGCGCTGATGATCGACGGCGGTGGTGAACATCTCGCCCGCCTTGATGGGAATGGTGGAGTTGCGTGGGATGATGACATTCATCAGGCCGCCAAACGTTTCCAGACCGAGTGAGAGAGGAGTGATGTCAAGCAGAAGGACGTTCTTGAAGCCGCCGGACAGAATTTCCGCCTGGATAGCCGCGCCGAGAGCGACAGCTTCGTCGGGATTTTGCGAAGTATTCAGGTGCGGGCCGGATGCTTTGTGGTGGGTTTGGCCGAGGCGGAGGTCTCCGCGCACCTCGTCAAATTCCGCGCAACCGAAAATTTCGGCGGCGACACGCCGCACCAAAGGCATGCGCGTCTGGCCGCCGACAAGGATGACTTGGTCGAGGTCTTTGGGTTCCAGCTTGGCATCAGACAGAGAGCGCAGGCAATGCGGGCGGGTGCGCAGGACGATATCGCGCGTAAGGCCTTCCAATTCGGCGCGGGTCAACGCGTAGTCAAAATGAAAATTCGGGGCGATGAAAGGCAGCGCGAGGGCGGCCTGTTCCTCGGTGGAAAGGCGGATTTTGGCCTGCTCGGCCGCCTCGCGCACGCGCGCCAGCGCGGGCGGGTCCGCCGAAAGATCGGGCCCGCCACTCGCCTTGATCTTGTCAAGAATGAATTCGATCAGGCGCTTGTCCAAGTCGTCGCCGCCCAGGCGCGTGTTGCCGTTGGTGGACAGGACCTGAAAGACGCCCTCGTTGATTTCCAGGATGGAGAGATCAAACGTGCCGCCGCCTAGGTCATAGACCGCGATTTTCGATTTCTCCCGCAGTTTATCCAAGCCGTAGGCAAGCGCAGCGGCGGTCGGTTCGTTGACGATGCGTTCGACCGTCAACCCGGCCAGCTCGCCCGCCTTTTTGGTGGCGTTGCGCTGTGCGTCGTTGAAGTAGGCGGGCACCGTTATGACGGCGCGGGTGACTGACTCGCCCAACGCGGTCTCGGCGTCGCGCTTGAGCTTCTTGAGGATTTCGGCCGAGATTTCCTCGGGTGTCCACGAACGGCCCGGCAGCGCGACCGTGACCGGCCCCGCGCCTTCGCCGGTTACTGTGTAATTGACAAGCATTTCTTCGCGCTCGATTTCCGAGCCGCGCCGCCCCATGAAACGTTTGATGGAATAAACCGTTTCGGCCGGCTTGAGCACGCGGATGCGATTGGCCTGGACTCCGACCACAGGCGCGGCCTCGCCAGGCGGAAAATGAACCACCGAGGGAGTCAGCCGCCGGCCTTCGGCATCGGCGATGACGTAGGGAATGCCCGCATCCACGGTCGCGACCAGTGAATTGGTCGTGCCCAGGTCGATGCCGACGATTTTGCTCATGGCGGGCGCCTACCGCGAAACGTCGGACTGCCGCAAGACCCGGAAGCCGCGCCGGCTCAGGACCCGTTCGCCGACTTCCATGTCCTCCATGCTCACGCCCAGGATGGACTTGCCACGCGGATGAGGGATGAAGCAATACATATAGTTGACATTGACCTCCGCTTCGAGAAACGCGGCCATCAACTCGGGCAACTGCGTCGCGGCCTCGATTTCGACCACCAGCAATTCGCTTTCGGTGAAGGCGAAGCCGTTTTCCTGGAGCAGGCGCCGCGCGGCCTGCGGGTCGTCCACCACCACGCGGATGATGGCGGTCTCCGTCGTGTCCAGAACCGTCACGGCCAGGACGTGGACGGAGTTGGTATTGAGCAGGGCGATCAAATCGTGCAGGCGCCCCATGCGATTGGCCGTAAAAACTGAAAACTGCGTCACCGGGTCCCGTTGCCGTCCTCGAATTGCTTGCGTCGTCATAGTTCAATAATCCACAAGCTTGGCGGAAGTTCAAAGATTTGCAACCTCCGTCAGGACTCGGGGCGAGAGTTGTTCCGTTGGCCTGGCACACGGAACGGGCAAAAATTGCCGCCCGTAGACCTGGCGATGCTGCGTCCGACGGCCTTGACCTGACCCAAACTGGTTTGACTTGGTGCGACTCGGTGCGACTGAGTGCGACTGGCCTGACCAAGGGGCGCTGGCTGCGGCGAAATTGCGTGAAAACCGCGCAAAAGGTCGGAGGGCTGTTGGGATTCGAACAGAAGGTCGCGAAGGTAACGAAGGGGCATTGCTCGGATGCCGAGTCCGGGAGAACTAATATGGCTTCGTTCCAGTCGTTAGCTTTTGTCGCATGGTCCGGCTTGAACTGGTTTGACTGAGTGCGACTGAGTGCGACTGGGCTTGACCGGCCGGCGCTGATCTGACGGATAAGCCGAAGCCGCCGTAAAGTCGTGTTCGTCCTATTGCGTCCCATTCGATTAAGATTGTCATGGTCATAATTGATCATGGCCGCGATTCTACCCCAACTCGCAAAAAGCAAAAAACCTACCGTAGGCTTTTTGGTATGATTTTTTTTGGAGAGGTCGAATCAATGCTTGTCCTTGCAAGGCAAGCGCTTGCATCACACTAAAGCCTTAAAAACCGAGGAAACGTGAAAATAATGTCATTTTCTTGAATCGAGCAGCGCCAGGTGCCGCACAATTTAATCCATTGAAAATCTAGCAATTAGAGGACTCCCAGTTCATAAACATCGCGCTCAACCAAACATGCTCACATTGAGCCAAAATTCGGGAGGGACGAGCGCCTGCGAGTCCGTGACATCAAGGCGCTAAGTGAAAATCAGGGACTCACGGAAGTCAGAACAAATTAAAATCGGCACGCTCTACGGCCTGCTCATCCCTCCCGAAAAATGTCGCTAATCGACTCCTTAAGTTTGCAGTTCAAAATTGGGGCGGGTTTGGTAGGATGCGGGTCTGGTGATGAAGTGCATTGTCACGGCGGGGCCGACTTTTGAGGATCTGGATGAAGTCCGGCGCTTGACCAATTTTTCCACCGGCACGCTGGGCACCGAACTGGCCAATTTTTTGACGGATCGCGGCCACGAGGTCGAGTTGTTGCGCGGTCAGGGCGCCACCTGCCGGCTGGAGGCGAAGGCGCAGCGCGTGCAGATTTTTACGACAACGGCCGACTTGCGCGAGCGGCTACAGGCGCTGGGCGGTGGGGCGGGGGCGGTGTTTCACGCGGCGGCGGTAAGCGATTTTGCTTTTGGCAACATTTGGGAACGCGCGGCAGATGGGGCGTTGACGGAAATTCGCTCGCCTAAAATCTCCACGCGCGGCGGCAACATTCTGGCCGAATTGACGCCAACGCCGAAAATCATTTCCGAATTGCGCACCTGGTTTCCCAACGCTTTGCTGGTCGGCTGGAAGTACGAACTGGAATCCGACCGTGCCGAAGCCATCGCGCGCGCCAGCCGGCAGTTGGCGGAAAATCGGACCGACGCCTGCGTGGTCAACGGACGCGCCTACGGCGAAGGCTTCGGGCTCGTGACGCCGCCCGGGCATTGCCGGCACCTGGCGGAGCGGGAACTTCTTTTTGACGCGCTGGAGAAACTTTGGCTCAGTCAGAACAAATCGGCCAAATAGGAAGGGCGCGCGAATTCAGGCCGCGGCGAGTAAAGTGAATAGCGGCGCCTTTTCCGGTTAAGTCCCCGGCCAATTCCGCCGATTTGCCATTGGGAGCTAGTCGTGTTATTTACTATCGACGGCCCAATGCGGTTCCGGCAGCATGTCGTGACAAATTATGTTCGGTGTCTTTAAGAAAATATTCTCGAGACAGTCTGGTCGGTCAGCCACCGCCACTCCGGTGGCGGAGCAGCCGGTGCAAGCACCCGCAGCACCACCGTCGCCGAAGACTGCAGCTCCCGCAGCGTCCTCCCCCGCGCCCGCGCCCGCCCGAACCGCGGCACCCGCAGGCGACATGATTGCGTTGCCGTTGAATGATATCATCGCGGGCCTGCCCACCGAAGTGGCCGCGCTGGTCGTGCAGTCTCCTGGAGGAACATTTTCCTATTCTGCCTCGGATGCGCTGAAGCAATTACGCACGGGCACGGTCAGGATTCCTTTCTCGCAGTTGCGCCAAGGCGCGCCGCCGGGGACATTCGCCGCCGACGCTTCGAAGGACAACTCACTGGTCGATTTGCCTCTGGGCGCAATCCTCAACGCCGTCGGTCCCGCCGGCCTGGCCAGGCGCACGAATCAAAAACGGCTGGAAGTGCCGGATGAAGTAACAGGCGTCTTTGGAACCAAAGACCACCAAGTTACTATTGCCTCGACGCGTCCATCTGGCGCCGCCGCGCCTGCGGCACCCAAGGCAACCGCTGCTGCTCCCGTTGCGCCGCCGCCAAGCGCCCCCAAGCCGGCCGCGCCACCACCGAGCGCGCCCAAGACAGTTGCGCCTCCAGTAGCGGCCAGGCCGATTACGCCTGTTGCACCGCCAGCCAGCACACCCAAGACTGTTGCTCCACCGATTGCGCCCAAACCGGTCACCCCGATTGCACCGAAACCGGTCGTTCCTGTTGCGCCTCCACCCGCTGCGGCCAGACCGACGACTTCCATTGCGCAGGGCGCCGCGGCAGCAAAAGCTCCGGCCTCCGCCGCGCTTCCATTTGCCTCACAACGGCCCGCGCCCGCGCCTCCGCCCGCCGCCGTCCGTCCTGTGCAGGCCGCGCCCCCGCCCGTCACCGCCGTCCCCGCGCCCGCGCCGACGCCTGCTGCCGCTCCTGCTGGCGGCGACGATACGTTGCTCGTAACGATTGAGTTGGTGTCTGCTACGTGGCCCGACCCCGTGCGCCAAGAGATCGAGCAGTTCAATTTGGGGAGCGCATCCATTTCGATCCCCGTCAGCCGTGTTGAGCCGGGGATGAAATCCGGCCGCTTGGTTTTCACCTGGGCCGAATTGTGCGGCTGGTTGAGTGATCCGTTGCCGGAATCGGCGCACGGCCAAAGCGAGTTGGAATTGCCGCTGGCCGTCATCGCGCCGCTGTTCATGGCGAAGCGCCGCGCCGCGCCTCCGCGCAAGACTACCAATCTTGGCGAAAATGTGCCGGACTTATTCGGTGGTAAGGGCCGTCGCGCCGCCGCAGCGCCTGAACCCCCTCCGCCACCTCCCGAACCCGTCGCGCCGCCAGAGCCTGTCGCGCCAGAGCCCGAGCCTGCTCCGGTTGCGGCAGCAGAGCCCGTCTTTTTCCCGCCGCAAGCTGAGGTTGCGCCGGAAGTGCCCGCGGAGATTTCTGCGCAAGCCGCGGAATCGGACTTGACGCCGGAAGATGTGGTGGCATGGATTTTGACGCTGCCCGGCGTGGCAGGCGCGTTGCTGGCGTCGAACGACGGATTGCTCGTGGCCGGCCAGTTGCCGGCGCCGCTGGAAGCGGAAACAATGGCTGCCTTTCTGCCGCAAATACTCATGCGCGTGGGTATTTGCACGGAAGAGATCCAGTTGGGAAGATTGCGCTCGGTGACGCTTTTGGTGGGCCAAACTTCATGCGCCATGTTCAAGGCCGGATCGCTTTGTCTGGCGGTGATGGGTCAACCCGGAAAGGCGCTGCCCGAAATGGCGCTGGAACGGATGGCTGTCGAACTGGCCCAACTTAATCAATAATTTTTATGGCGATCATCAATCAAGCGACCAAGGAGCTACAGGTCAAAATCGTCTATTACGGGCCAGGCAAGGGCGGCAAGACGACCAATCTCGAACAGGTTCACGGCAATGTGCAAAACGTGCAGGAGAAGGGCAAACTGGTTTCCCTGGCCACCAGCTCGGATCGGACGCTCTTTTTCGATTTTCTACCCATCGAAGCCATGGCCATCAAGGGCTTTAAAACCAAATTTCAACTTTACACGGTGCCCGGCCAGGTCATTTACAACACGACCCGCCAATTGGTGTTGCGCGGAGTTGACGGCATCGTTTTCGTGGCCGATTCGCAATACGACAAGATGGCGCAGAACGTGGAGAGTTTTCAGAATCTGGAGGACAACCTCCGCACGCTCAAACTGAACTTTGCCGACATCCCCTACGTTCTTCAGTACAACAAACGTGATCTGCCCAATGTCGCTCCCGTGGAGTACTTGGATTTCCTGCTTAACAACCGCGAGGTGCAGGTGCCCTCCTTTGCCGCCGTGGCCTGCAAATGCGAAGGCGTATTCGAGTCGCTGAACATGATCACCCGTCTGCTGCTCAACAAATTCATCAACGAAGGTTCAAGAAGGGCCACCTGATTATGCCTGGCCTCCCGCCGCTTATCGAAGAGGACGTGCAGTTGCTTGACAAGGCGTTGGACGAGTTGCTGCGCAAGACGGATGCCACCCTCGCTTTGGTCATCGACAAGGGTGGCCCGGTCATCCACCAGCGCGGCGCCGCCGACCAATATGACACGGCCACGATCGGCGCGCTGGCGGCCGGTTCATTTTGCGCGACCCAGGCCATCGCCGAGCGCATGGGCGAAACCAATTTCGCGGCCATCTATCAGCAAGGCGCGCGCTCCAGCCTGCTTTTTTCCAACATCGACGAGAACACGCTGTTGATCATCATCTTCAAGGCCCAGTTGAGCGCCGGTGCAGTCAAGTATTACGCCGCCGAAACGGCGCGGCAAATCATCCGGCAGTTCGAGCGGGCGCAGCAGCGTGCGCCGGGGGCGACTCTGGATTTGGTTTCTGAAAACGTGGTGGATGTTTCCTCCATTTTCAGCAAAAACCGGGAGAATTAACTCTTCCTTAACAATTTTCCCGCTTTTCTCCAATCATGGCTTAACAGCGCCGTGGTCTAGTCCTATGTCATGAGAAACAAGAGCTACGTCAGTTTGGCCGCGAGGCCGGCTGGCATTTGTTTCCGCAACAGAAGGATGAACATTATGAAGAAGACTACATGCATGGCCGGGGCACTCGTGCTGCCGGGGGCTGCGGGATTTGCGCTGGGGTTTGGCTTCGGGCCAAAGTTGGTGGGGGCGTTGGTGCTGCTGGCGGCCTGGGCGGCCTCCGCGCAACCTGCCGACGGCCCGCCGCCCGACCAGGACAACGGCCCCCGTTCGCAGCAGGGAGACCAGCGGCTTCCGCCGCCGGGCGCGTGGCATCGCCATCCCGTGCCGTTGATCGTCAAGGCGCTGGATACCAACGGCGATGGTATTATTGACGCCAACGAAATCGCCAACGCACCCGCGGCGTTGAAGACACTCGACAAAAAAGGCGACGGTCGCCTCACCGTAGAGGAATACATTGGGCCATGGGCCGGCCGCACCAATGGGCCGCCGCCCCCGCCACTGCCGCCGCTGGTCAAGGTGCTGGACGCCAACGGCGACGGTATTATTGACGCAAGTGAAATCGCCAATGCTTCAGCGGCGTTGTTGAAGCTGGACAAAAACGGCGACGGGAAACTGACGCCGGACGAATATCTGCCACCCCGTCCTCCACGCCCGGACGGAGCATTGGCCGGAGGTCCGCCGCCTGACGGTCCGCCACCCGGTGAACCGCCGCCTGATGGAGGGTGGTCAGGGGATCCGCCGGATGGACCGCCGCCCGGACCACCCCCTGATGGAGGGCCGCCTGACGGACCACCGCCGCCAGACAGGCCGCCAAGGTAATTGTTGACTGAAAGCCGCCCGCCCGCGGGGCTTTGAGGAGCACCTCAGAGCCTTCGCGGGCGGTTTGCATTTTCGGGACCTCGCCTTGAGCGGGAAGACACTTCTTTGAGCTTTAATTTCTCAACAGCGTCGGGCAAGCTGCAGGCACACATCCCTCAGAACGCAGTTGAATGCACAGATGAGCGCAGACGCAGACAGATCGAAAAAGGGTTGCATGACTTTCAGGGGAGTCAACCATAGGGCTTTTCATCGCCTGGCTTTGCTTGTTCAGCTTACGCTATTTCTCTTTTGGACGGCTTTAACCGCGACTGCAGCGGGCGACGATCCGCTGGCGTGGCCGGCGATCACCCGGTTGCAAAGACCGTGGACTTATTGGTGGTGGATGGGCAGCGCCGTGGATACCAACAACATTGCCCGTTCCCTGGCGCGTTTCCACGAAGCCGGCCTGGGCGGAGTTCACATCATCCCTATCTACGGCGCCAGAGGCTGGGAAACCAACTACATCCCCTACCTCTCCCCACGCTGGATGGAAATGCTGGCCTTCACGGTCTCCGAGGCTGGACGCCTCGACATGGGCGTCGATATGACGACCGGCACAGGATGGTGCTTCGGCGGACCCAACGTGACGGACCAGGAAGCCAACGCCAGCCCAGTGGTCAAAGTGTTGGAAATCCAGTCCGGCGAGGCCATCAGTCAAAAATTCGACTCGACAAAACTCCAGGCTCTCATGGCATTTAGCGAAACCGATGAAAGTAAAATCGATTTGCTGCCCAAGCTCGATGCTGACGGTTCCGTCCGTTGGACGGCCGATGGCGGAACATGGCGCGTGTTCGCCGTGTCGCAAAAGCCCTCCGGCGAGAAAGTCAAACGCGCCGCGCCGGGCGGCGAAGGGTGGATGCTTAACCCGTTTTACGCGCCGGCGGTGAGCAATTACATGCGTTGGTTTGAGGAGGCTTTCCAGTCCTACACCGGCGCCAAGCCGCGCGCTATTTACCAGGACTCTTACGAGTATCGCTCCAGTTGGGCGCCGGATTTATTCGCGCAGTTCGAGCGACGCCGCGGCTACCGTTTGCAGGATGAATTGCCGGCGCTCTTCGGCGAGGCCGCCAATCCCGAGCGGGCGCGTGTCAAGTGTGATTACCGGGAAACGCTTTCCGACATGATGATCGAGGACGCCATGCCCGTCTGGGTGCGTTGGGCTCACGACCATGGCTTCGTTGTCCGCTACCAGGCCCACGGCGCGCCAGGCAACCTGCTCGACCTCTACGCGCTGGCCGACATGCCCGAAACGGAAATGTTCCACTTGGACCGCGACAAGCTGGTCTGCAAATTCGCCTCTTCCGCCGGTCACGTCACCGGCCGCGCGCGGATTTGCAGCGAAACGGGCACCTGGTTGGCGGAGCATTTCACCGAAACGCTGGCGGACATGAAATTTCTGCAGGACGACCTATTTCTAAGCGGCATCAATCATATTTTCTATCACGGCTGCTGTTACTCGCCGGATGAGGCGGGTTGGCCCGGCTGGCATTTCTACGCTTCCTTCGAGATGAATCCCGCCAACTCCATCTGGCGCGACACTCCGGGCCTCAACGCCTATGCCGCCCGTTGCCAGTCGCTGCTCCAGTCCGGCCGGCCGGACAACGACATTCTTCTTTACTGGCCGATCCACGATTATTGGAACGACCCGAAGGGCCAGGTCAAGGACTTCACCGTCCAGGCCCGCGCCTGGCTTGGGGACCAGCCGATTGGCCGCACGGCCCATTGGCTGTGGGATCACGGGTGGCAATTTGATTACGTCTCCGACCGACAGTTGGCCGGCGCAACGGTGGAGGACGGGAAGATCAAGGTGCCCGTTGGCAGTTACAAGGCCATCGTCATTCCCGCTTGCGAATTGATGCCGGTGGCGACATTGAGCAATCTCGTCCGCCTCGCCGGCGCCGGCGCGAAAGTGATTTTTGACAAACAATTGCCCTCTGATGTGCCGGGTCTGGGCAACCTTCCACAACGACGCAGCCAGTTGCGAGACCTCATGGCGCAGGCTCGGAACGCGCCGGGTTGTCACGTCGGCGATCTCGAAAAGGAGTTGGCCTCGGCCAACATAGCACGCGAGACGTTGTTGGATCATCCGGGTTTGATGTGCGTCCGCCGCGCCGACGATCAGGGCCGGATTTATTTCGTGGCCAACCGCGGCGACGAGAGGTTCGACGGTTGGCTGGAGCTGGCCGCGCCGGCGGAGACGGTTATTATTCTTGACCCAATGACGGGCTTGAGCGGAGTGGCGGACTCTGCCGTTCGTCGGTCGGGCGGCTCACGCGTCTATGCGCAACTGGCGCCCGGCCAATCGCTCTTTTTCCGCACTCTGGCCGCCCGCAAGATCGGGGCGCCTGCTTGGAAATACTGGCAAGCCGCCGGCGAGGCTGTGCCGTTGACCGGAACCTGGCAGGTCAAATTTCTGGAAGGCGGCCCGGAATTGCCGGCCGCGTTTGCTACGAACCATCTCGCTTCCTGGACGCAAACCGGGGACACCAATGCGCAGCGTTTCGCCGGCGCGGCCCTTTACACGCTGCACTTCGACGCGCCGCCGGTTCGCGCCGAGAATTGGCGGTTGGACCTGGGCAAAGTTTGCCAGAGCGCGCGCGTTCGCCTGAACGGACGGGACTGCGGCACTCTTTTCACTCCGGCCTTCCGTGCCGTGGTCAGCGGCTTGAAGGCTAAAGACAATGTGCTGGAGGTCGAAGTTTGCAATGTTTCCGCCAACCGCATCCGCGATCTCGACCGTCGCGGTGTCAAGTGGAAGAATTTCCACGACATCAATTTTGTCAATGTGGACTACAAGCCGTTCGACGCATCGGATTGGCCGCTGACGGATTCGGGCCTGCTCGGACCGGTCACGCTGACGCCGGTGAAGTCTCTCCGGCCCGGCTCAACTGCGAAGGACTAGGGCGGTTGAAGAAATACCGCAGCCATTTGCGCACCCCTCTCTTGGCGCTTCGCGTCCGTTCTCTCCCCGCCTGGCGGGGAGAGAATTAAAGAGAGGGGCCTCCCTAGATCGGCTACAGTCTTAGTTTAATGGCTCTAGCCTGAGACATTTGAAAGTTTGGGCGTTGCGGCAGCAACGCCCTACCCAAGGACGGTAGGGTCGGCGCTGCCGCGCCGCCCAAACGTTGTCGCAGTCTTCTCGTTTATTCAATAGCCCGGCATTGGTTTCAGCCAGGGCGTATTGCCGTAATACCACTGGGAAGGCCGCATCAATTCCACGTGCCCGTCCACAAAACCGTTGTTGCTCTGGAAATCGCCGTGACGCGGCAACGGCCCGCACCAATTCGGATCGGTCGTTGAAGTCGTGGAACCAAAATCGGGCGAGTCCGGGTCGCTTTCGACGTCGTCCAAGACCCAGGCGCCGTATTTGGCCATGCAAGTTGGGACGATGCATTTGGCAGGGTTGGCGGTGTCGTTGGCCGCCATACCGCTGTCGGTCGTATAAACCACCATCGCCGGCGCGCGGACGGCAGACAGTTTGACGCCCGGGACCTGCCAGGTGCCGGGCCACCAACAGCCGCCGAGCGGGAAGTTGGCCGCATAGTCGCCATAAAGGGCATTGGTGCTGTGATTGCCGTGGCTGTCAACATTATAAATAGCCTCCCCGTCGGGGGCAAAGTCCCAGTAACCGGAGCCGTGGAAGTAATTCCCGTTCTTGACTGGCCGCACGGGGCAAAGCAGCAATGGTTGATTGACTCCTTCGGGTTGCAGATAGACCTGCCAATTCGCGTTGCTGGCCTGATTTGCATCCAAGGTAAACGTCCAGGCGAAGAGTCCCCTGCTATCGTTTGAGTAGGAGAGCGACGCGACGAGGATTTGTCTTTGGTTGCTTTGGCACTGAGCTGTCCTGGCGTTGTCTTTGGCTCTTGCCAGTGCGGGCAGCAACAGCGCGGCCAGAATGGCGATGATCGCGATGACCACCAGCAGTTCAATCAGCGTAAAGGCGCGGTTTTTTTTGGTTCCGTGTTCACACACAGGCTTTGGAGCTAAATTTCATCGACAATCCTCGCCCGAACAGCGATTTTGTCAATGCAGAACAGATGCAAACGAAATGCGCGCAATTTATTTCCCCGTCGAGCTGATCTCCCTGCATGTGACAGAACCGCAGCATTTAGCATGGACTCGAATCTGAACCACGATCTTCGCGCCGTCGCGCGGCAGTTCCCACTGCGCGGCGAGTTCATCAGTTCGGCTCCATACGGAAGCGGGCATATCAATGACACCTATTGTGTTGTGTTCGATCAAGGCGGCACGCGCCTGCGCTACATTATTCAACGCATCAATCATCACATTTTCAAAAATCCGCCAGCGCTGATGGAGAACATTCAGCGTGTCACGGCGCACCTCGCGAACAAATCCGCCGGCCAGTCCGATCCAAGCCGCCGCGTGTTGACGCTGATTCCGACGCACGATGGCCAGGCGTATTATCGCGACGCGCAAGGCGATCATTGGCGTGTTTACATTTTCATCGAAAAAGCGCGGACGTTCGACGCTGTCGAATCACCGCGGCAGGCCTTCGAGGCGGCGAAGGCGTTCGGACAATTTCAGAAGCTGCTGGCCGATCTGCCTGCGCCGCGACTGCACGACACGATTCCAGATTTTCATCACACGCCAAAACGATTCGCGGCGCTGGAAAGCGCGATTGCAGCCGATGTGGCCAACCGCGCGAAGCAGGCGAAGCCGGAAATTGAATTCGCCTTGCGGCACCGGGCGGCCACGCGCATGCTGTTGGACGCAAACCTGCCTGAGCGCGTCACGCATAACGACACGAAATTCAACAACGTGATGCTCGACGACGCGACGGGTGAGGGGATTTGTGTGATTGATTTAGATACTGTGATGCCCGGCCTTGCGCTCTACGATTTCGGCGACATGGTGCGCACGACGACCAGCCCGGCAAAAGAAGACGAACGTGATTTGTCAAAAGTGACGATGCAGTTTTCGATGTTCGAGGCGCTGGCGCAAGGTTATCTGCCGGCGGCGGAAGAATTTTTGACGTCGGCCGAAAAAAAACTGCTGCCTTTTGCCGGCGTGCTCATTACATTTGAAATCGGCATAAGATTCCTGACAGACTTTCTGGCGGGCGACACCTATTTCAAAGTGCATCGCGAAGGCCACAACCTGGACCGCTGCCGCACGCAATTCAAGCTGGTCGAGTCCATCGAACAACAGGAAGCGGCCATGCGCAAACTGGTGGAGACGATTTGAAACAAACGCAAATGAACACGAAAACGAAACAACGGAATAACCACGGAGCGCTTCCCATTTTATGTCAAATTCTCTTGTCAACGTCGAATAACGTCCTCTCGCCCCGCAGCGCGGGGAGAGGGGCACTCGACGAACGAACCGCCTCACCCCGGCCCTCTCCTCCACAAGTCTGTGGAGGCGAGGGAGATAGACAAAGCTGCCAGAAAGTAGGATGCGCACATAACCCCGGCCGCATCGCGGCGCTGTTAGTGGCGGCGGTTCTGGCTTACTCGTCGTCGGCGCGCGTGGACGCGGCGGAATTCACTTTGGACAATGACCAGGTGAGCCTCACCTGCGAGACCAGAGATGGACGGCTTCTGCCCGCCTCGCTGCGGGACAAGAAAACCGGCCAGACAGTTAATCTCGGCACAAATTTGTTCAGCCTGATGCTCACGGATGGCGCAGTGATGTCGTCCAGTCAATTCAAACTCATTGGCCGGCCGCACATGGCAGCCTTGCCAGTCAATAATAACGCCTCACGTTTCGCGGAACGGCTGCCGGGCCGGGTATTGGTCGCGGACCTTATCAGCGCGGACGGCCACGTGCAGGCAAGGTGGCACGCAACATTGCGCAGCGGCTCGCGCTATCTGCAGGAACAGGTGGTTCTGCAAGCGAAGATGAATGCGCTTCCCTTGAAGTCCGTCGTCATGTTTGAGGCGCCAGACGACGCGGCCCGTGCGACCGGCACGGTCGATGGCTGCCCGGTGGTAGGCAAGACGACTTTCTACGGCGTGGAGCATCCGCTCTCGATCAACCGGGTGGAGAACGGTTTTGTGCGTTGCAGCCTGCCTCGCGGCGCGGCAGCCGTGGAGCCGGGCGAGAAGTTGGGATGCTCGTTGGTGGTCGGATTCGTGCGGCCCGGACAAATGCGCCGAGATTTTCTGGCTTATCTCGAACGCGAGCGCGCGCATCCCTATCGTCCTTTTCTCCATTACAATTCGTGGTATGACATCGGTTATTTTAGCAAGTACGACGAAGCGGCGGCGTTGGATGTCATCCACGCTTTCGGAGATGAACTCACGGTCAAGCGCGGCGTGAAACTGGATTCCTTCATGTTCGACGACGGCTGGGACGACACCAAGACGCTGTGGCATTTTCACTCCGGTTTCCCAAATGGCTTCGCGCCGTTGGAGCAGGCTGCGGCGCAATATGGCGCGGCGCCGGGAATCTGGCTTTCGCCCTGGGGCGGCTACGGCCAGCCGCATAAAGATCGGATCAAGTACGGCAAGGAGCAGGGCTTTGAAATTCGCGACGGCAATTTTTCCATGGCTGGCCCGAAATATTACCAGCGCTTCCGCGATCTGTGCGTGGAGGTCGTGCAAAAGTACGGCATCAACCAATTCAAATTCGACGGCATCGGCGTCGACGGCGAAGACAGCACGGGAGCCGGGCGGCGCGATTTCGAGGCCATGCTCAAGCTGATCGCCGAATTGCGCTCGCTCAAGCCGGACATTTATATCAACCAGACCACGGGCACCTGGCCGTCGCCGTTCTGGCTGTTGCACGCGGACTCGATCTGGCGCGGCGGCGACGATCACGATTTTGTCAAAGGCACAGCGCCCGCACGCGAGCGCTGGATCAGCTACAAAGACAATGACGTTCATGAGGAGGTCGTGGGCCGGAGTGAACTGTACCCGCTCAATTCGTTGATGCTGCACGGCATCATTTACGCAAAGCACGCGCACGATTTGAACCATGACAAGAATAATGTCCTCAAGTCGGAAATCCGCGCTTATTTCGGCAACGGCACGCAGTTGCAGGAGATGTATATCACGCCTAGCCTGCTGACTAAGGACAACTGGGACGCGCTGGCCGAAGCCGCCAAGTGGTCGCGCGCCAATGCCGACACGCTCGTGGACACGCATTGGATCGGAGGCGCGCCGGTGAAGGGGCAGGTCTATGGTTGGGCGTCGTGGTCGCCCAAGAAGGGTATTTTGACTTTGCGCAATCCGTCGGCGGAACCTGCGGAAATCAATATTGACGCTGCCAAGGCGTTCGAGCTGCCGGAGGGCGCGGCGCAGCGTTACACGATAGTCAATCCATTCCCGGATCAGAAAGTTGAAGTCACCCGGCTCCACGCCGGTGAAGAGACCGCGTTCAAACTCCTGCCGTTCGAGGTGCTGGTCGTCGAGGCTTTGCCGGAAGGTTCATCCCAATAAGAAATGATTGACGCATTTTTGACATGAACCGAAGAACTATACTGGCTCTATTTCTATTTGTGTTCTGTGCCGCGCAGGCACAATTGCGCGTGCCCGCTTTCACCGCTTACCTTGAGCCCGATCCCGACGGCGCGCATGTCTCCGAGCGTTCAGGCATTACCGGCTGGACGGATCCTTCGCTCAAAGCGCTGTGGTTTGGCGACATCAAAACGCCTGGCAAACTGGATTGTTCGCTTGAATTGCGCCTGCCAGCTGCCGCGGAAAGCAAGCTGCGTCTTGGAGTTGCCGGAACATTTCACGAAGCTGCGGCAAAGGGAGCGGGCGACGATTTGGTGAAGGCCGATTTTGGATCGTTCGATATTCCGACGGCGGGTTATCAACGGTTCACGCTCGAATCGTTGAACGCGCCGGGTCAGGCCGCCGGCAATATCCAGACGCTGGTGCTGGACGGTCCCGCCGCCGTGGGCGCGCATTTCAATCTCAAGGAGCGACGCAATGCCGCCTCGGTGCATTTGAATTATCCCGTGGCCGGCGCCACCAACGTGGATGCGTTTTATTGCGAGGTGACGGGCGTGGAAACGCCGCTTTGGAGTTACTTCGAGGCCTGCGGATGGCATCGCGGCTATTTTGGCAT
>DASYNM010000331.1:0-4909 GCA_036008545.1 Verrucomicrobiia bacterium | reverse complement strand
CAACTTGCAGGTGAGCAGGGTCTAACTCCGTCCGGATTCCGGGAGAAATAAATGGATTCGCCATAGAGAATTATGAGTACACCTTTGGGAAACATCCTGAGCGAGGCGCAAGTTGTTGCCGACCTGCGGGCCGCCAACCGTTGGGAAGCCATTGATGAATTGATCGCCAACCTGGTCGCCACCGGCAAAGTCAAAGCCGAACACCGCGACGGCATCATCGGCGCCGTTAGAAAACGGGAATCGTCGATGAGCACCGGCATCGGTCACGGTGTGGGCATCCCTCATGCCTCCACGGATTTGGTGACGGAAATCACCGGTGCGTTTGGCCGGTCAACCGCGGGCATCGATTTCGATTCCATGGATGGCCAGGCCGTCAACCTGGTGACGCTGTTGCTGGTTCCGCAGAAGCAATTTCAGCAACACCTCCATACCGTCAGCGGCATCGCCAAACTCTTTTCCAATGAAGCTTTCCGTCAGGCTCTGATAGCCGCCCCCGACGCCATGGCCATCCTACAATTGATCCGCAACCCGAATACTCCCTGATTCGACCATGTCCGCCCCCACCTCCGCCGGGAACCAGCAGGGTGCCGACCTCGTCCGCGAGGCCGCGATCCAGGAAACATCCGATATTTTGCAGCGGCTCAAAACCACGCCCGACGGTTTGAGCCAGGAGGAGGCGACGGCTCGAATGGGTACGTACGGTCCCAACGAGGTGGCGCAGGAGAAAAAGCATGACTGGCTGGCGCGCATCTGGACGGCGGTGCGGAATCCGCTGGTGATTTTGCTGTCCATTCTAGCGATCGTCACTTTTGCCACCGCCCAGGGTCAAAGCGACATGGTGGGCGGTTACGTGATGGTGCTCATGGTAGTGCTGGGCGTCTCGCTGCGCTTCGTCCAGGAGACGAAAGCTGACAACGCCGCGGCCAAGCTAAAGGCCATGATCAAGGTTACCGCCACCGCGCTGCGCGACGGGCAGCCCACGGAGATTCCCCTCAAGGAACTCGTGCCGGGCGATGTCGTCAAACTCTCCGCCGGTGACATGATCCCCGGCGATGTCCGTCTGCTGTCCAGCAAGGACTTGTTCGTGATCCAGGCCACGCTCACCGGCGAGTCGCTCCCGGTGGAGAAAACGGATCTGCGCGATGCGCGCACCAACGTCTCTATCATTGAGCACACCAACCTCTGTTTTCTCGGCACCAGCGTGGAAAGCGGCTCGGCGACCGCTGTCATTGTCGGAACAGGAGCCCAGACGTATTTCGGCAAAATGGCGAGCAGCCTCACCGGCCAGCAGGTGGAGACCGCGTTCGACCGGGGGGTGAAAAAATTCACCTGGTTGATGATCTGTTTCATGACCGTCATGTCGCCGATGGTATTCCTGATCAACGGCATCACCAAAAGCAGTTGGGGGAAAGACACTTTTCTCTTCGCGCTGGCCATCGCCGTCGGTCTCACGCCGGAAATGCTGCCCATGATCGTCTCGGTCTGCCTTTCCAAGGGCGCGCTGGCCATGGCCAAGAAAAAGGTCATCGTTAAAAAACTTAATTCCATCCAGAACTTCGGCGCCATGAACGTCCTCTGCACGGACAAGACCGGAACGCTGACGATCGACCACGTCATCCTGGAAATTCATTGCGACGTCTTCAAAAATGAAAGCGAGGAAGTCCTGCGCGATGCCTACCTCATCAGCCATTTCCAGACCGGCCTGAAGAATGTCCTCGACCGCGCCGTCTTGAAGTACTCCCAACTGCATCGCGAATTGTCCGTCGAAAAAATCAATAAGGTGGACGAAATCCCCTTCGATTTTTCCCGCCGCATGATGTCGGTCGTGGTCGAAAACACCGATGGCCAGCGCCAGTTGTTGACCAAGGGCGCACCGGAATCCGTTTTCAAAAAATGCACCCACTTCGAGAGCGCTGGCGAAATCTTTGAAATGGAACCCATCCTCGTGGGCAACCTGATCGAACAGGTCAATTCCCTGAGCGAGGACGGTTTCCGCGTGCTGGCCATTGCCAATAAAAAAGTCGGCGCCCAGACCGCCTATTCCAAGGCCGACGAGGAAAATCTCGTTTTGACCGGCTATCTGGCGTTCCTGGACCCGCCCAAGGACACCGCAAAGACCGCCATCGCCGCCCTCCGCCAGCATGGCGTCACCGTCAAGGTGTTGACCGGGGACAACGACTTGGTCACCCGCAAGGTGTGCAGCGAAGTCGGAATCAACGCCGAAAAAATTCTGCTGGGCAACGACGTTGAAAAAATGTCGGATGAACAACTGGCCAGCGTAATCGATGACACGGACGTGTACGCGCGGCTCTCGCCCGCCCACAAAAAACGCGTCGTCCAGGCCTTGCAGAAGAAGGGTCACGTCGTCGGATTCATGGGCGACGGCATCAATGACGCCCCGGCGCTGCGCGCGGCCGACGTGGGCATTTCGGTGGACACCGCGGTGGACATCGCCAAGGAATCGGCGGACATGATCCTGTTGGAAAAAAGTTTGATGGTGCTGGAGGAAGGCGTCCTGGAGGGCCGCAAGGTGTTTGCCAACATCTTGAAATACATCCGCATGGGGGCGAGTTCCAATTTCGGCAACATGTTCAGCGTGCTCGGCGCCAGCGCCTGGTTTCCCTTCCTGCCCATGCAGCCGCTGCAAATCCTGACGAACAACCTCCTCTACGACTTTTCCCAGGTGCCGATTCCCACGGACAATGTCGCCGCCCAATACATTGCCAAACCGCGCCCATGGAACATCGGGGAAATCGCCAAGTTCATCCTCTTCATCGGGCCCATCAGTTCCATTTTTGATTACACCACCTTTTGCGTGATGTGGTTTTATTACAAGTGCAACCACATCGGCCTGGTCCCGCCGCCGGAGCTGGCCGCGCGGTTTGCCAATGCGACCGATCCCGACCATACTTACGCCGCCGCGCTATTCAACACCGGCTGGTTTGTGGAATCCATCATGACCCAGACCCTCATCATCCACGTGATCCGCACCAACCAGATCCCCTTCATCCAATCGCGGGCCAGTTGGCAGCTCACCATGACCAGCATCCTGATCATGGGCATCGGGGCCATTCTACCCTACTCGCCCCTGGCTTCCTATCTGGGCTTCGTCCCACTGACCTGGCAATTCTGGCCGATCTTGCTGGTGACCCTGCTCTGCTACGTCACCCTGACGCAACTCATCAAGATGTGGATGGTCCGCAAGAACTGGATCTGATCGCCGCGGAAAACTTTCCCCTAGAATCAGCGCGCTCGGCCTGACCGCCGGAGCGGTCGCTTTCCCGATTGACGCTGCGACGAAGCTTGAAAGTGCTGCCGGCATCCTGCCGGCAGATCAAACTAAATAAAATGCTTTTGGGGGACTTTCGCACGAGCTGGAGACAAGACCGGATATTAGAACACGTGGCTGGGGGCGGGCAAATCCTTTCCAACCAAATGGCCGTAGCTCCATCTAAATCGCCTACAAATTGTATCCCAGGCTACATTTTGATTGACGGCCATGCCGACAAAATGTAACCTTGGCTACATTATTAGAAATCCGACGATCAAACTCCGCCTGGCCGCCACTCTTTCCGGCTTTGCCGTGGTGACCGCCGCGGTGGCGGATCCCGCCACCAATGCCGCGCCCGGACCGGCGATCGGGCCCGCGGAGCCCAATCCGCCCGCATGGTGGAACTGGCACGTCCAGAACACGGACATCGTTCAGGGTGACCCCGGTTTTCCAGCCAAATACTCCGGACCCAACAGTTTGAACAGCCAGGGCGAGATTCGTGAAACCGTGACGCTGGATTTGTTTGCCGGATTGCGGTTATGGCGGGGTGCCGAGGCGCACATGGACGGGCTGATGTGGCAGGGCTTTGGCCTGAGCCAGACCCACGGCATCGAGGCCTTTCCCAACGGCGACGCCTACAAAGCCGGCACCCAGGATCCAAACGGTATCATCGCGCGCCTGTTCATTCGGCAAACCATCGGATTGGGAGGTGAGCAGGAGGCGGTACCTGACGATCAACTAACCCTTGCAGGCACACAGGACATTTCACGACTGACCTTCACCATCGGCCGGTTCAGCCCCCTGGACATTTGCGACTATAACACTTACGCGCACGACCAGCACACGCAGTTTTTGAATTGGGCGATGATGGGCAACATCGCCTGGGATTACGGGCAGGATACCATCGGATATACGACAGGGATTGCCGTTGAATTGAATCAGCCCAAATGGGCTTTGCGTTACGGGTTTTTCCAGATGCCGCAGGACAAAAACGGCTACACTGGAGATGACCGCCTGCTCAAATGGCCCTATGACGGTTCGGCGCAATACGGCCCGTTTCTGCGCTCCTGGGCAATGATGACGGAAGTGGAGCGTCGCTGGAACATCAATACTCATCCGGGGGCAATCCGGTTTCTGGCCTGGCTCGACGAAGCTCACTTTGCCAGCTATCAAGCGGCGATTCCAATTCTGGAGGCGAATGGAGTGGGAGCGGACATCTCAGCGGCGCGCGCCTACCGCTACAAATACGGTTTTGGGCTGAACTGGGAACAGGAAGTGGCGAAGAACATCGGCCTATTTTCACGCCTGGGCTGGAATGACGGCCACAATGAAACATGGACGTTCACCGATGTAAATTGGACGGCCTCATTGGGCGTGAGCGTGAATGGCGGGATGTGGCGCAGGCCCGACGACACCTTCGGCTTGGCCGGCATCGTGAGCGGCGCATCGGCCGATAACCAAAAATTTCTGGAGGCAGGCGGCTTGGACATAACCGACGGTGACGGTGCGTTGACCTACAGCCCCGAGAAAGTTCTGGAAACCTATTATGATACCAGAATATGGAAAACGCTCCATGCCGCGTTGGATTACCAGTTCGTCGTTGATCCGGCATTCAATCAGGATCGGGGCCCGGTTTCA
>DASYNM010000330.1:0-2730 GCA_036008545.1 Verrucomicrobiia bacterium | reverse complement strand
CAACCGAGTACTCGACCGGGAAAGTGCATGGCGGACGAATCGATACTCTTGGACTGGATGAGAACAACTGCCCGGTCATTATCGAATATAAGCGTTCCTCTCATGAAAATGTCATCAATCAAGGATTGTATTACCTTGATTGGCTCATGGATCACCGAGCGGAGCTTAACCTTCTTGTCCAAAATAAAATCAAGAAATCAGCGGCTGACGCGATTGACTGGGACGCTCCGCGCGTTATCTGCATCGCCGCCGATTTTAGCAAATTTGATGTTCATGCAGTGCAGCAGATAAACAGCAATATTGAGCTCATTCGTTACCGGCAATTCGGTAGTGATCTTTTGCTTTTGGAGCTTGTCAATGCGGTTGAGGCCGATTCAGGGCTCGAAAAAATGAAAACAAAAGGCACGGAAAAGACTGGTACTGACAAAACAGTCAGTGAATGGCTTTCAAGCCTGACGCCGAATGTTGCAGCGATCCTTGAGTCTCTCGACATATACATCCGGTCGCTTGGCGATGATGTTCAGCGTAAGGATCTCAAACTTTACATTGCTTTCAAACGATTGCGAAATTTCGCGACCGTTGCTTTTCAGAAGAACAATTTGGTCGTCTTTTTAAATCTTGATCCTGAAAACGTTCCGAAGTTCGAAGGCATCACGAGGGATGTGCGGAAAATTGGACATTGGGGCACAGGAGACCTTGAGCTGACAATCCGCAGTCTCCCCGCATTGGATATGGTGAAACCGTTGATTCAGCAGGCCTACGAAGGGATTTGAGGAATAATAAAGGAAGACAAAGAGCTGTCCGAATCATGTAGGTCTAGCCTGAATTGTGACGTGGGAAACCCCGTACTCTGTCTAAGACACTCCTTGAACTCATCTTGGCATTTGATTCCAGGGCCGTGTTCTTTTATGGTTTAGCTGCTATATTGTTTTTATGGATGATCGGTTCGACTGGCCGCTGGCGTTTGACGCGGAAAAGTTTCTGCGCCAACACATGGGTTCGTTCCTGGAGCGCAACAGCTTCGCGCGCCACTTGGCCGGGCGCATGCGGGAGGAAACTGGCACCGACTTTTTCGAGTGGATCGACCATCTAGTCTTGCAGCCCGAAGATGAATCAAAGCTGCGGGAGTTCGGCATGGTGCCGGACCGGGTCGAAACGCTCAACGGCGAAACCGTCCTGCATCATCCACGCGCGACCTTGCCTCGCGTTGTCCTCTCCGCTGAGCCGGGCCGGATGGCGATTTCGTTGCGGCCGGAATTTGTGGCGGATTTTGCGGCGGCTCATTCGTTGGCGGGACCGATTCAGGCCGCTCCCTATTCCCGCTTGCGCCGCGTGTTGGTGTGCGAAGAGAACGGCGCGCGTCTCGAGGCTCTGGAACGCAACGCCTATCGGGGTTTTGTGCCGGCGCCGCTGCACTCGGCGAATTTGAAAAACTTAGTCGATGCGCGCGACTCCTTGCGCACGCGACGCCGTCACTGCGCATCCTCGGCGAAAGGATTTGACGCCGCCAGAACAGTTTTGGAGCAAGCGGTGGAATTGGTGGGCGAGGATTTGGCCTGCCATTTCTTCTTCCAGGAAGAACGCCGCTATTGGGAGAGCCGCAATCGCGCCGCCCAAGTGCAAAAACGCCGTCAGGACAGCCTCGGCCTGGGCTGGGGCAATCACGACCATCATACCTTCCGTTGTTCGCGCGAACATTTCGTCGATGCCGTCGAATTCCTGACGCGGCTTGGTTTCGCGAAGCGCGAACGCTTCTACGCCGGTGCGGAAGCTGGTTGGGGCGCGCAAATCGCCGAGCAAGCCAACACTGGCATCGTGGTCTTCGCGGACGTTGATCTTCGGCCTGAAGAAACTGCCGTTGATTTCTCCACCCAACGCCTTTCGCCCGCGGCCGAACTCGGGACGGTCGGTTTGTGGGTTGGATTGCATGGCGAAAGCATGCTGGAGGCGGGGATGCACCACTTGGAAGCACGCTTTGATTTTGACGTGTTGCGGGCGCAATTGGAAGGCCAAGGCGTGCGCACCATGAAGCCATTCTCGAATTTCGAGTTTCTGCGACAGGCTTTTACCGAGGGCGAACGCTGGCCGGTGGCGCCGGAGCGGTTGGAAAAGCTGCGGCAAGCGGGTCTGATCACGGCGGAGCAGGCGGAGCGGTTTTTGCGCGAGGGCGCGATCGGGAGTCATCTGGAAAACTTGCAGAGGCGTGGCGGATTCAAGGGCTTCAACCAAAACGCCGTCAGCGTCATCATCAGCGCCACCGATCCGCGCAAGAATCTGCAGGCGGCAGGACACTTCCATCTTCCCATCTGTTTATACCCAGACAAGGATAGATGAAAAAACAGATACAAGGAGGGCAAAGTCGGCAAGGGCCGCAATTTGGTCGAGGCGACCTCCGGCAATAGCGGTCTTTCCTTGGCCGCGATGGCCAGCGCGCGCGGTTACAAACTGCGAGCTATCGTGCCGGGCAGAATTCTGGGCGAGAAAAAGACTCTCCTAAAAATCGCCGGCGCCGATCTGGAAGTGCTCAACGACGATGTCTGCCCCGCGCCTGGATTGGGCGAGGGCTCGATCAACCGCGCCAAGAGCCACGCCAAGGCTTCGCCCGACGAATACGTCATGCCGAATCAATACGAAAATGAAGATAACGTGCAGGCGTATTTGACAACCACCGGCCCGGAAATCTGGAAGCAAACTGAGGGCAAAATCACCCATTTCTTCGCGGCTTTGGGC
>DASYNM010000329.1:0-3000 GCA_036008545.1 Verrucomicrobiia bacterium | reverse complement strand
TCAGCAAATTGCTGTAGCATCTTGTTTTGAGGAGGCGCCATGCCGGATTTTATAAAAATGAACCCCAAGCCCGCGAGAGAAGCTCCAGCTATGGCGGCTCCGCAAGCTGCGTAGAGCCGTGGCTTTTGAAAACCAAACTGTTGGATAAAGCCTCTTAAAGACCGCACTTGTGCGCATGAAAGCGTAATCAACGCGAGGGTGGTATAAATTCCAATGTTAGTGATGAGTAAACCAGGCACAGAGCGCAAATACGGAAAAGTAGAGTAATTAGAGTCCAGTAAGCAGTTGATACAAATGACCGAAAACACCAAAACAACAACACAATGGCATGCCTCACTTGCCAGCCATTTTCTGCTGTTAACCAATTGATTGTCCGTAGCATCCTTCATATTGATCGCCTTGGGTGTTGCAAAGGCGCGCTGCATTTAACGTTGCGTTCGACCGAAAACAGAAATAATCTCCCCCTTTGTGATGGAACACTCCGCGAGTCCTTCGCTTGGAGCCCCCTCTCGATGGGGGGATTTTGGTGCGTTAATCCTCATGTTTTGCTATGGGATGTATTGTTTTGTGCCAGGTTTGTTATGGCTCGTGGCTTCTTACGCCAATCGCCTTCCGCCACAACTAAGCAGCGGAAAAGATATTGTGTTTTTCGGAGTGAGGGCTGTTGTAACAGGCATTTTGTTCTTCAGTTCGATATGGTTGATAATCAAGAAGAGTATCTACGCAGATTTGAGTATTGCCAGCTCTCTTGTAGGCGCGGCGTTGCTGAATTATGTGACCTTTAAGAAGTGGCTGCACCACAAGAGCCCTGGGACACGTGCGGAATGGGTTTTTGCAGGTTTGGTTATCGTCATGGTCTTCCTGTGGTGGTCGAATCGCGTTGCGGCCCGTAAAGAGGCCGGTTCCTGAGATGTCCACAATTTGGTTGGTTATCTTCATCAAACCACAGAGATATCCTTAATTGTCGCCCTCCGCACTTCTACCCACCTATGCGTGGCGCGCCCGCGGCGGGCTTCAGACCCAAATCTTTTTCATAGGTGCCGAGGGCTTTGGCGGTCGTGGTGGTGGCGGCGGCTTTTATCTCTCCTGGCAAGGCGGCCATGCGGGCTAGGGCTTTGCTGGCGTCGGCGGTCTTGGGAAATCGCTCGAGGATGCGGCTCAGGGCGTTCTCGGCGGCGGCCAGGTCGTTGCCGTAGCGAATGTGCAGGGTGGCCAACAGATTCAACCATTGCGCGATGTGCTGCGGCGTCTCGTTGGTCAGTGCGGCCAATTGTTCTAATTGACTGACAGCCAGGTCCAGGCGGTCGAATTCCTCGGCGTAGAGCACGGCCAGCTTTTGCCGGGTCTCGGTGTCGTTCGGGTGTTTCTGGAGTTGCGCGACATATTCGGCAGCCAGGTCGTCAGGCCCGGTCTCCCTGGGTTCCACGCGAAGCGGCGTTGTGCGGAGGCCGACGTTGCGCTCGCCACTCGGGACTTTGAAGACGGCGTTCTCGCGGAAGTCGCGCGTCTTGGCAACGCCCTCCAGATGGGCCAGGCGCTGTTCGGCGACGTGCGAGTAAGGCGAATCGGGAAACATCTGAACGATGCGTTGGAACGAAGCGCGGGCGGCGGCGGGGTCGCGTCCGAGGTTCATTTGCCAGTCGGCCAGAGTTTGCAGGGCGCCGACGGCGTTGTTGGGCGGCAAGTCGGGCTGGAGCAAAAGCTCGTTAAGGGTCACGGTGGCGGCGGGAAGGTCGCGCAGGTCTTCGGCTTGAATCGCGGCCAGTTTCAACAAGCCTTCGACATCGCCGGGAAATAGCTCCAATTGTTTACGCACCTCGGCGACGGCTTCCTTGTAAAGACCTTTGCGGCGTTTGCCTTCGGCGGCGAAGTAGAACGGTTTGGCCTCGTCCTCATCACCCTCGCCGTCGAACACGCTGGTCAACGGCCGGAAGATGATGTTGCAGACGTTGGAGGTCCACATGATGCCCAGGAAGACAGCGGGCAGGGCGACTAACACCGCCTTGTAAATCAAGGAACTCGTCGCGATGAGATAGATGATGTAAAGGAGAATGGCGCTGGAAATCCATTTGGCCACCAGCATGGCGCGGCTGTCGCTATTGGCGTAACTGCGATAGCACAGGACACAAACGAGGGGCACGAAAATCACCCAGCTAATCAGGTCAACGATGCCCATGCCCAGCAGTGCGATCATTTATCCTCAATATCAAATTTCAATTCCGTATGCGAGTCTTTTTTCGCGTCGCGAATATCCATCTTCTCCAGCCGGTAATGGCCGTTGACCTTTTTGAAACTGCTGCCGTGCAGGGAAAAATGCTTGACCAGATGTTCCGTGGCGTCGTAGCCGTCGGCGATGAGCAGGCCGTTGCTTTCCTTGTCAATATAAGATTTGACGCGCTCGACGGACTTGGCGTCCGGATTGCGGCTTTCCAGGACATAACAAGGCTGGCCCAGGCGCATCTCGCCCTTGAGTTGGAGCTGTTGCGGCCAATGCAAAAAATCCAGCCCCAAGTCACCCGCCGAGAAATCCGAACCGGCCAGCGGCGTGGCGGCGGCCTCCGCCGGCGAGATTGGCGCCGGCTTGGGCAGCGGCGCGGACGGGCTAGGTGCGCGGGCGTAAAGATATTCGTTGGGCGCGTTGGTGCGATGGATGACGATCAACTTCTCGGCGCCGATATTGTTGGTGGCGGCGGTTTCGTAATCAAATTCCGAGGTGTCGTCGTGGACAACAACGCGGCAGACCACCGGCACATTTTTGGTTTGGCCGTGCGCGCTGATAATCAGGGTTCCCTTGATTTCGCTATTTTCCTCAGGCACGCCATTGCGAATTTGTGCGGCCAGGGCCTGGCCGGCAACAGGATCACCGGGCGCGGAGGGATCGGCCAAAGCAGGAACGGCCGCCAAAAGCAAGCAGGCGAGTAGAGTTCCTCGCTGTTTTCGGTGGAATAAGAAGGGCTGTTCATCAATCCGCTTTAATGGCCAGGTCCTCAATCCTGAAAG
>DASYNM010000328.1:0-20645 GCA_036008545.1 Verrucomicrobiia bacterium | reverse complement strand
TGCTCCTTAACATCCTGACAGGCGGATAACGCCGCCGCGACCGCCACTGCCAGTTCCGGTCGATTCAAACGAAAATGCTTCGGCATGACCTCAGCATCGGCTTTGTCTTACAATAGTGCAACCACAAACTGTAAATGGTATCAGTTCTTCGTGGTGCAAGGCGATTGCCTTGACGCGAGTCATTGATTTTCACGATTGTTCTCGCTAGTTTCAACTTCGTGCATAGGACCAATCTCGTCATCGCTCTGATGGGCCTTTGGGGATTCGGCGCCGGCGCGGTGGAGTTGGTGCGCGACGGGAAGGCGGTGGCAAGCATTGTGGTTCCCGCGCAAGCTCTAGCGGTGGAATCTTACGCAGCCAGGGAATTGCAATATCACATTGAGCGTGCGACCGGTGCGAAACTGCCCATCGTTCCCGAGGGCGTGGAGACTGGGGCGAAGCCTCGCGTGTATCTCGGGAAATGCGTGGCGGCGGCAAACATCCACCTGGATCCGTCGAGCCTGCCGGGCAATAGCTACATCGTCAAATCAGTCGGCGGCGATCTTTACATCGTCGGCCAGGACGGTCACGGCGATCCGCTCAATCGCGACACGCATGAAGGCACGCTCTTCGGCGTGTACGACATTCTGGAAGATGATATGCAGGTTCGCTGGTTATGGCCGGGCCAACTCGGCGAAGTCATTCCGCATCGGGATAACCTGGCGCTAGCTCCCGCTGAAGGCATCGTCCAACCGCGTTTGTGGTTCAAGGAATGGCGCGGCGGTTCTTCCGAAGGCGAGCGCATCTGGCTGAAACGCCAGCGATTCGGTCGGAGCATCCAGCCGCAATACGGACATTCCTTCGGCAAGTATTGGGAAAGATTCGGCCAGACTCACCCGGAATACTTCACGATGCTGCCGGACGGCACGCGCAGGATGGACCCAACAGGAGATGGTGAAGCGGAGTATGTACACATGTGTGTTTCGGAGCCGGGTTTGGCGCGGCAGATTATCGCCGATTGGCGCGAGCGAGGCGCGCCGGAGTTTCTAAACGTCTGCGAGAACGATGGCTGGGCGGGGTGCGCCTGTCCAACTTGCCTTTCGTGGGACGAGCCCGACCCGGACAACCCGGTGCCGTTCGATAAAAGATTGGAGGCCGCGCAAAGAGCCTTCGCGGGCCACGAAGGGCGGCGGGACGAATGGATGCTCCGGTTGGGTTCGCTCTCGGATCGGTTCGCGCGTTTTTGGGAGCGCGTTTCGGAAGAGGCGGTCAAAATCAGGCCGGACGTGAAAGTGGTCAGCTATGTATATGACAACTACCGTAAGCCACCCGTCAAAGCGATGCTCAATTCCAACGTCCTGTGCGGACTCGTCCCGCACGAGAGCATCTTTGGCTTCAGCAAGCTGGATTCGGATATGTTTCGCCACGATTGGAGCGGCTGGGAAAAAACGGGCTGCCAGCTTTTTCTGCGCCCCAACTATACGCTCCAGGCGCCAAATTTTCCGGGCAATTACGCGCGCACATTGGGCGAAGACTTGAAGTTCGCGATGGCTCATGGATTGAAGGGCACGGATTTCGATTCGCTTACCGGCAAATACGCGACGCAGGGGCCATCGCTTTATATGCTGGCCAAAATTCTGAATCATCCGGGCGCCTCGGTGGACGCCGTGATCGACGAGTTCTGCGCTGCTTTTGGTCCAGCCAGCCCGTCGGTGAAGGAGTATTTCGATTTGTGGGAGTCGATCTACCCGCACTTTTCGGAGACCGAGCAAGCGAGTTGCATCGCCTCCAAGAGAAAGTACGGAGCCGGATTGTACGGACCGTATTACATCCTTGCGCCGGCGCTCTACACGCCGCAAGTCATGAGCCATGCGTCGGCGATCTTGGATAAGGCGCAGAAGGAAGCGGCCGGTGACCCAGCGGCCTCGGCAAGAATTGAGTGGCTGGCCAAGGGACTAAAGCAAGCGGAGTTGATGCTGGCGACGGAACGGGCCTACGAAAAGGGTGTCGATACTGGCGAAAAGTCGGAGTTCCTGGCTGCTTATCAAAGCCTGCGGGAATTCCGCCAGTCAAACCTGGATTATGACAAGACTAATTTTATCGGTTTAGGAGGCGAGGAAAGGACATGGGCCAAGGCCGGCCGCTGATCCGGCTCACAACGGCAGCGTGCTGATTTCCACTTTCAGCGTATTGCTCTTGCCGGCTGGAAGGGTGAGGCGGTTGTCCGCCACGTTGCCGGATTCGACGCAGACCATCTGGCGAAATTCCTCCCCGCCGAAATCCGGCATTTGCTCCGATTTTTTTACCCAAGGATTCCAGACAACGGTCGATTGACTGCCGGTCTTCTCGATGCGAATGCGCCGGCCCAACTTCGAATCGTGAATTTCCACCGGCCCAGCGGTATTGAGGTAAATGCGATCCGTTTCCTGCGAAATTTTAATCTCCTCCCCGCGCTCGGTCTTTCGGGCGAAGTGCTCCGTTTGATTCAGGTAATCGATGCCGTTCAAGCCCGTGATGGAAACCGCGGCGATGTCGCCGACGTGGAAATAGGAATGCAGACAATCCTCGAATGTAAAGTCCTGACCATCTGAAACGTTGGTGATGACCAGTTGCGCCGTCAGCGTCTTGCCCACCGTGAGCCAGAAATCGGCCGTGAACTTGGGAAACAGCGCCGCCGAAGGCGAGTCGGGCAGGCTGAGGCGCACGACGACTTCGCCCGAGGCCGCCTGCGAAAATTCGCGGCAATCCCATGTTTGGAGGCGGGCGAACCCGTGCGCCGACTCCCCTTCGCGCGATCCGAACCAGGGAAAGATAATCGGGATGCCGCCGCGGATGGCTTTGCCCTCGGCGAACCGGCTAAATTGGCTCATGAACAACACCGGCGGCTGGCCCTTGACTTGAAAATTTGTGACCTGCGCGCCGTGCAGATAAATCTCCGCCGTGCTCCAGGGAGTGTCGATGACAAGTTTGTGGAGGTCGCCGTTGCCTTCGGCGAAAAGGACGCGTCCGGGAATCTCCAAGCTCTTCTGCCACTCTTTGGTCGCCATAAATTGAACTATTCGCGCGCAGTGTAATCGATCGAGCCGCGAGTTGAAACAGGAAAAAGCATCAGAGTTATTTCCGTTGTTGGTTCGCCCTTGCGTCAAGCAGCTTGAGCAAGGGTCGCGGCTGGGCCACAAAGCGCGGAAGAGTTTGCCTGGGAAATCTCCCGGCGCCAGGTCGGAGGCCGCCCGTCAATCGTTGGCGCAACAATTCCAGGCGCGTCTCGTAAGTTTTGACCGGCTCCTGGCCCAATTCCACGCCCCATGTCCAAACCGTGCCGTCGGCTGTCAAACCAAATCCCGTCGGCCCCTCACCCCACGCTGCCACCCAGTCCGAGCGCGCGCCGAGCTGCCGCCAATCATCGGCCAATGCCAAAGGCGGCGTTGACGGCACGAGATGCACGGTCCATAGGGTGCCGCCCGTGCGTATTTGAGTTTGCGTCCAGACCGGCGTGGAGTGAACTCGGTCGGCCGTCCAATCCGAACTGACCAAAGAACAAACCTCGGCCGCGCGAGATGCTGGATTGGGGTTGGCATACTTGACATCCCACAGCTCACCAGCTTTGTTGCTGGCCAGGCCATCGGCACTTAGGCCGGTCCAATTCGTCTCCGCGCAAAGCCGAGTCGGGTCCACGAAAACGGTGCTCCAACCCCCGCTCAACGAGCGGGAGAAATATCCATCGACCCACAGCGTTCCGTCCCTCTGCAATGCGGAGGTCGATTGATTGCCGCAATAAACAGCTACCCAGTTGTTTCCTGGCACGACGGTTGTTGAAGGGGAAGCGCGACCCACTTGAGGAGGAAAGCCTGAATTATGAAACTTCGGTCCCGCCTCGGCCTTGCCACCGTTGGCCACTAAAGGCTCATGCCAGGTCCAAAGTGTTCCGTCACGTTTTATGCCGGCGGCATGGTGCAAACCGGTGCCGACGTCGGTCCAATCATTGCCTTGGATTGCAGGCTGCGGCTCGGGAGCATACCGGCCGTTGCTGAACCCCCATCCCCAGATCGTGCCGTTACTTCGCAGCCCCAGGCAATGCGTGCCGGCGCCCACCACCTTGACCCAATCATGCTCGGTTCCGACTTGCTGCGGCACCACCGCGCGCGGCGATTGCGGAGAGCCAGGCCTGCCCCATTGCCATAAAGTTCCGTCCGGCATGATAAAAAAGACTCCGTTGTCGCCGCCGGGAAAAACACTGAAGGGCGCGTTGCTTTGAGTTATTGACACCAGCACAGGTGGCGGAAATTGTTGCTGACTGCGGCGCGCCAAAAGTACCAACCCCACCATCACCATCGCAACCAGGCACGCCAGAACTGGTTTTCTGGCCGGTGCCGGGACGTACCGCCCGGCCAAACGTCCAGTCCATTTAACCGCATTCCAGCATAATTGCCACCATGCCGGGCGCGGAGGCTCCGCCAGGAATGATAGCATGGCCAACCGGCGGAAATTCTTTCGCAACGTGTGCCAGGCGCTTAGGCCGAAGAGCAGATCCGCCGCCAGGCCGATGCTGAACCACAGTCCCAGCACAAATTGATCGCTCGGATGCCAGCGCATGAGGTCCAGATTATCAAGCAGGGCGAAGCTGGCCATGATGGACCCAAACGCGCCCCAAGGCAGGATGAAAATACGCGCCACCGTGAAGGAAGTCGCTTGCGTCTGGCTCTTGGAGGTCAAGGCAGCCGCCATCGACACCCAAGGCAGCGTCACCAAGTCCGCCCACATCATGCAGATGCCCGCGAGACAGGTGTAAGAGTCTTGAGCATTGAGCGTCCCATGTTGTTTGAGCAGCAGGGTGAGGATCAATTCCAGGGCCGTCACTAAGAGCAGCGGTTTGAGAAACTGCCGGCGCAAAGCCAGTATCTGCCCGCGCAGAAAATCGCTCACTGTCAGCGGCGTGGCCAGCAATAATTCAAAGGCGCCGGCGCGGCGGTCTTCCCCCAATCGATGCCCGGCTTCCACTGTAATCCACAGTTTGAGCGAGGAATTGACGATGACGCTGGTGCTGATAAACGTAGCGTCCGCCATCCAATAAGCGCCCGATTTCAACCACCCAAGCATCCACCAAACAGCCGCGCAGCCCAGGAAAAACCAGACATGCGCCGGCTTGAGCCGTTCACGGCCAGCCAGCCAATAGAAAGCGTTTGTGTCGAGCGCTCGTTTGCGGAAGGCGAGGCGCCCGGCTTGGCCGCCGTAATTAAGCGTTCGGCTCAGGTTCCGCCAGCGCCATCGACGCGAAGGAGCGGGCGGCGGCTTGTCTCCCCATGTGCGCGGGACGATCCAGCAGGCCGACAAGGTTAGCACCCAAGCCAGCCCATGAGTGACGGCCAACGACCACCAGAAATTCTGCGCCATACCCTTGCTCGCATAGTTGAGATCGTTGCACATGAAGAATGAAAAAATCGGGCAGGAGTAATACAACTGCGGCACGAAGCTATTCCGCTCCGCCAACCACCACAGCGCGCACCCCGCCGGCGCGGCCATGATCAGGAGTGCCAGGAAAAAATTCACGGCCATGGCCGTCCGATACTCACGGCTGACCGCCGAGGCAAAAATACCGATGGAGAGGGAAAAGAAGAAGGTGTTCACCAGCACCAGCACCATGCGCCAGAATTCCCCGTTGGTCATGCCGCCCGCAAGCAACGGAATGGCCAGGACGGGGAAGATCGCCACCAAGGCGTAAAAGCTGGAGATGGAAGTCGCCGCCATTTTACCCAGGACTACGTCGTAACCTTTGAGATCAGTCAAGAAGAGCAATCCCAGCGTGCCGTCCCGTTTTTCCTGGCTGATGCAATCAGCCGTGGACCGCCGCCCCGCCAGCAGGCAGAAGAGCATGGCCACGCCTGACAATCCCCAAAACAAAACCGCGCCCAGTTTGACCTGCGGCTGGAGAAAGGGGATGATGCCGGCGGCCACGCCAACCAGCAGCGCCTGGAAGGCGATTCGCACGCGCAGCCAGTAGGTGCCGCGGCGGCGTGAACTTTCACGCAGTTCCCGATCAACGATGGGCAGGAAAGTCATGCTTGGCGGAGGAAATTGTGGCCGTTGCCCCGGCAAAGTCAACGCAGGGGCACGCCGCGCCTTAGCACTAGCGGACTGAATTCAAATTGTTCTGGCTCATCCTGGCCAAGAGGACATTGAAATTATCGGAAACTATTGTGGAAATCAACGACTTACGTGAGCTCAAAAACCCTTTCACCACGAAGATCACTAAGTTAAAACGGAGTCGGACGGACGCAAAAATACGAATTTGGGCGGTTTTCACTCACCACCCGACAAGGCTTCAACCATTAACCTCTCGCCGCGCTGAAGCACCGCGTAGGCGAATCGGCATTCTTCATTCACTACTCCCCACTCAGCACTTAGCACTCACGGCTCCCTCTGCAAAATGTCAAAGAGCAGGCGCCTGCGCGCTGCACACAACCAATGATACCATATTTCGCTGGGAACGCAAGTGCAATTATTTGACTGCGTTTCGCGCCGTCCGGATGAGGTGCTTTATGTTGGGGCGGTCCCGCGCAGAGACGCGGAGAGCGCAGAGTTGGAAATGGAAATAGGCGATGCGACCCTTTGCGGCACATTGACCTTCTGGGTTCTCCAAACAGGAAATATGTTCTCTCTCTGCGGCCTCTGCGTCTCTGCGCGAACCTGTCTTTCCCTCTTTTGGGCTTAAGGGCAAGGAAATCGCATGAAGCCGATGTAGGCTTGCGTGCTGGCGTGGCGGTCGTCAAATGAGCGTTTCTCGCGGGTTTCGCCCCAGAAGACTTCGTAGTTGCGATTGGAGTTGAAGGGCGGGTCGATGTAAATGAGGTCAATGCAGGCGTCGGGCAATTTGACGAGTTGCTCCAAATTGTCGCCGCAATAAATGACGCGGGTGTCCACGAGCGCGGAGGATTTCAGCCGGGCGGCCACGTCCGGTTTCGCGTCAGATTTCTTCGCCATGAGTGGAGCTTAGGAGGAACGCGCCAAAAGAAAAGGGTTTTGGACGGTGCTTAGCCGGATCGATACGGACGGAAGACCGGGACAGGCTGAGCTTGAGACAGGATTTACAGGACGAAAGAAGGACTTCGCCGGAAAAATGAAGTTACAGAATTGAGTGATGGCTGTCTAAATGGTCAACCCTTCCCGTTCTTCCTGGAATTCCCGTCTCAACTTCGTCCCGGCGTGATTTGCATCTGTCTGATTGCGGCTTGGACGGTCGTGCAAGACTGCGAAAGTCAATCGCGCAGTGTCGCTTCAATCCACCACCGGGCGCAGCACGATGTTCCGATAGGCGATGCCGGTGTGGTCGCCTTGCAGATAAATCGGGCCGGGCCGTTCCACGTCGGACCAAAGTGCGCCCCCGGTTGGGCCGAGGACGGGCTGGTTGTCGATGATGGTGGTGCCGTTGAGCACAACGGTCACGTGGCGTTTGACGAAAGTGATGTCAAGCGTCTGCCATTCCCCGGCCGGCTTTTCGGCGCTGGAAGTTGGTTTGATGCGGCTGTAAATGGCGCCCATGTTGTGCGAGTCCAGCGGCATGAGATAACTATCGAACACCTGCACTTCGTAGATGCCCCGCAGGTAGATGCCGCTGTTGCCTTCCTTCGGCACGCGTGTTTCGGCGTGCAACGAAAAATCCCTAAATTCCGCGACGGTGCGGAGGTTGCCGAAATTCTTTTCCGGTTTGCCTTCTTCCTGGACTACGTTGTTGACGAGACATCCATCATGGACACCCCAGCCATTGACCGCGTCGGGTTCGACAAGCCGCCAGCCGTCGAGGTTGTCGCCATTGAACAAATTCACAGCGTCGCCGAATTTGACTTTACTCAAATCGGGCGCGGGAGGCATGGGCGGGAGACGTTTGCCGGTGAATTCGGCGCGGTCCAGGCCGCCGCCGTCAGTTCTGGGTGTCTCGGTCACCAGTTTGAGCGAGTCGCCGTCCAGGGTTGCGGTGATGGTTTCAACGACTTTGATCTTGGGCGTCGTGCCGCCCGACTTCTTACCGTCCACCTGATGGACTCGTGTGAGCACCAGGGTATCGCCGTCGAGTCGCGCGCCATCCAGTTTGAAGACACTGCCCCAGCCCCAAAGCATTTGAGCATCGATTCGGTATCCGTGCGCTTCGACCCCCAGCCAGCCGGCGTGGCCGCCCGGAATGGTCAGGCCCCAATTACCGACAAACGGATTTACGGCGTCGGCACCTGGTGATGAAATGCACGCGCAAAGCAAAATGAGCAAAATTCCCGGGTAAGAGCGAATCGATTTCACGTCGCCAATCTGCCTCACTCGCGCTGATTTAGCAAGAAAATCGCTTGCGCCGCCGGAACGGGGTTACATTGGCGCAGTTGCTTTTCTCCATTACGATTATCGTCGGATTGCATTGGAACTTTAGAGGGGAATAAATCCGGTGTGTCACCGGGGCGCTCGACCAGTGGGCTTCCGCGTTCAGATTTCAGCAAATCCTGTCGATAACAGAGGAAATGAGTTCCGACGTTTCGGCTCCACGCCCTCATTGCGAAAAGATGGACCTCGCCCGGGTTGACACTCGGTTGAGCGGCTGTGCTGGTTTGCCGTCGCTGAGCACCATCGATTCCGCCTTGCGCGAATTGCTGGAGGCCGACCAGCGCTACAACTCGCAGATCGCAGAAATCATTCGCCGCGACCCGAGCTTGACCACGCGCCTCTTGCGTTTGGTTAACGCCGTTCATTACGGCACGGCCAAACCGGCCAAGAATATCGACGAAGCCGTCTTTTACCTTGGTGTCCACAAAATCCGCCAACTGGCACTGGTTACGCAGATCATTGAGGATTTTCAAAAGATGGCCGTCGGACACCGCTTCCCGTGGCGCGAATTCTGGCGGCACTGCATCGCCACCGCCTTGATGACGCGAGAGATCACGGAGTTGATCCAATCGCAGGACGATGAAATCGATTATGTCGGCGGCTTGATTCACGATGTGGGCAAGATCGTCATGGCCTCGGCCTTTCCAGACCATTTTAATGAGATCTATCACCGCCGGGCCGAAGCGGGTGGAGACTTGATGCAGATCGAACGCGAGGTTCTGGGCGTGGATCATGCCGACTTGGGTGCGATGTATCTGCGAAAGCAAGGCATGGCCGAGGCGTATGTCGAAATCGTGCGCTTTCACCACGCGCCGGCATCGTCGCGCTACCAGACCAAGGTGACCGCCTCCGTCCACCTGGCCGACTTGCTGGTTCGTCACGGCAAAATCGGCGACAGCGGCAACCACGCGGAAGTTCCTGTTGACAGTTGGATGGAATCGCCGGCCTGGCCAATACTGTTCGGTCGCCAGACCGCGGCGGGACGAGAGGAAGCGCAAAGCAGCCTCAAGTGGAGCCTGGAACGCATCCCGGGCATGGTGGAAAGTTTAGTGTAACGCCGAATCACGCGTGACTCCTGTTGGAGCGGGATCTTCGTACGTGCATCCGTCGGCGTCTCGCGATCCGAATTTCGCTATCATGCGTGTGTTGCTGGAAGTGGGCGCTAGTTGCTCGCCCTCATCCTGACCTTCTCCCCCTGGGAGAAGGAAGAGCCTTCGGACGCTGCTGGCATTGCGAATGGGCGTCCGGCCAGCGCCGTCGTCGGTTTTTGAAGAGCAGCCGAAAATTCTCCCTCTCCTCGGAGGAGAGGGCCGGGGTGAGGACGAGCGTTTGCCATTGACTTCACTTTCATCCATTCGGTGCGGCAGCACGCGCATAGCCAAGGATTCGGGATAATTCCTGCTGGAAGAAGTTTAAGATTGCCTTCCTCGAAATATAGGAGCAGATGAAGGTATGGAAGAAACACCAGAAAAGGCAAAGAGAACACCGAACGCAGGCTTCATGAAGCCGGTTACGCCGGACGAACTGCTCGCCAAGATCGTCGGCGACAAACCGCTGCCACGATCCGAGTTGACGAAGTCGCTGTGGGCTTACATCCGCCAGCACGGGTTGCAGGATGCCACGAACAAGACCCTCATCAATGCCGACGAGAACCTGAAGGCCGTCTTCAACGGCAAGACGCAGGTCAGCATGTTTGAGATGACCAAGCTGGTTTCCGGGCATGTGAAAAAGTAGCGGCGGTTTGGACCGAAGCTAAGGCGCCCGGCTAGTTACTGAATCCAACGCCCGTTGGCTCGGCATATTGAGATTCTTGATTTTTGAATGCCGTCGAATCATCCCTCATATATGGGCGGCGCGGCAGCGCCGCCCCACCGTCCTTGGGTAGGGCGTTGCTGCCGCAACGCCCAAGAATTCGGATATCTTTGGCTAGCACTATGCGCAATTTGCTTATTTTACTCGGTTGCTGCCTCGCGGTCCTTAGCAGCAGAGCGGCCGAGCCAATAACGCTTTGGCCCAAAGGCGCGCCGGGGGAAAAGGGTGATATCGGCGAGGAGCGGGATATGACCAAGGCAAGCGACGGCCTTTCGGGAGGTAAGACGGTTATACGCATCGGAAATGTTAGCACGCCCACGCTTACGCTTTATCAACCGTCGCCAGAGAAGGCTACCGGTGCGGCGGTGGTGGTATGCCCCGGCGGCGGCTACAATATTCTGGCCATGGATTTGGAGGGAACCGAGGTGTGCCAATGGCTCAATTCAGCCGGCGTCACCGCTGTGCTCCTTAAATACCGTGTGCCCGCCCGCAAAGGTCAGGAACGATACACCGCTCCATTGCAAGACGCGCAGCGGACGTTGAGCTTGGTTCGTTTTCACGCGGCGGAATGGCGGGTTGACCCCAAGCGCATCGGTATCATGGGCTTCTCGGCCGGCGGCCATCTCTCTGCGGTTGCCAGCACGCGTTTTGAGAAACGCGCTTATGAGCCGGTGGATGAGATGGATCAGGCCAGTTGTCGGCCGGATTTTGTCATGCTTATTTATCCGGCTTATTTGGTTCACAAGGATGGGCCGGACCTGTCGCCGGAATTGACCGTAACCTCGAACACGCCGCCCACGTTTTTGGTTCAGACCGAAGATGACCCAGTTCGCGTGGAGAATTGTCTTTTCTACTACCTGGCGCTCAAGCAGGCGAAAGTGCCCGCTGAAATGCACCTGTTCGCCGACGGCGGGCACGGGTATGGATTGCGCGAGTCCGACAATGCCGTGACTTCGTGGCCCAAACAGGCCGAGGTTTGGATGCGCGGGCTTGGTGTTCTCGAAAGCAAAAAACCATAATTGCGACCAAGCCCATCTCGCGTGTTAGTCTCGGCGCGATGGACCAACCCATCTGTAATTGAGTCGGGTACTGGCAATTGACCCTTAAATCAGGTGGCGATTTAACTGGCTTAATCGATAACGCGGGAGCAAGGTTGGCCATGATTAAAAGCTCTCCCCCACCCCGCGTTCGCCAACAACCCTTGGAAGCCGGCCAACTCTGGCGCATGGCGGAAGCGAAGCTCCAAGTGGTGATGGTTGGCAAATTGCTGGTGCATTACAAGCTGGGCAAGCACGACGCCGTGCGCGTCCCTCATTCCTGCAATTGCATAAAAACCATCGAGAAATATCTTAAATCTAAGAAAGCCGTCCTGGTCTAGAGCGTTTGCATGGCAAGTCGTTCACGATTTGTGGACGTAATTCTGCAGCTTTTGCACGGTGTCCTGGATCGGCCCGATGACGCCCATTTTCACCAGCGCCACGATCAAGACAGTGTAAAGTAGAGAGATGGCCAGATCGCGGCACAAGCATTTGCGGGAATAAGGCTGGTCTTCCTCGCTGACAATTTTCGCGCCTCCCTTTTGCATCAGGACGAAGCCGAGGACATTGGTGATCCAATAGGCCAGGATGAGACTGGCGGTAAAGGCCGGTTTGTAGAACCAGCTTATGACCCAGGCGCAAGCCAGCGCCAGGGGCCAATTGACAAAGAGGTCGTTCCACCATGATAGCGGCGAGAGCATGTAGCCGATAAAGGCCAGCGTGCCGCCGGAGACTTTCCTTTTTGTGATGCGCAACTTTGCCATGAAAGGAAAAGGCTAACAAAGCGCGTCTCGGCCCGCCACCTTTGCCTTCGGCTTCGACCGGACATCTCGAATTGCGCCTTAGGGCATCCTATCTTGACTTCTCATCGACGAAACGCCTTACTCCAGGAAGAAACGTGTTTGGACCGATCAACGGCGGTGTAGGATTACTTTATCATGAAAAAACTGCTCTACGTCCTATCTTTCGTCCTGGCGGTGGCTTTTGCGAGCGACGGACAAACCACCAACCAACTTCACTTCTCCAAATCAGGATTCACCATAGCGCCGTTGGATGAGCCTCCGGGGCAATCTCCCCAGCAGGTTCTGATGATGTTCCTGCCGGCGACGAAAAGTTTCGCCCCCAATGTGAATGTGCAGATTCAGCCGTACGCCGGCACCATTGAGGATTATGTGACACTTTCGTTGGAACAATTCAAGAGCATGGGACTAAAGCTCTCCTCCCAAAAAGCGGTGGGAAAATCGGCGGTGACACTCGAGTACACCGGGGAGATGAAGGGGAAACCGCTGCATTGGTATGCGAGAGCAGAAAAGTCAGGCGACAAAATCTATGTGGCCACCGCGACAGCGTCGGAGGAACAATGGGGCACGGTGGCGACTCAACTAAAGACTTGCGTCGATAGTTTTCGTTGTGAGAACGGCGAGTAAGGCAAAGCACCTAACACGGTTGCGCCGAGTCCATGGTGAGTTTTTTCCTGAACTGAGTCTCCATCTCTATACCTAGCCAAGGGATGGACTTACTCGTGGTACTCGCGAACTTCGTTGCGCGTTCTGTCCAGGATTTCCAATCGCAACGGGCTGGCTTCGATTTGCCTTTTTCTCTGAAAGGCAGCAGCACTCGCGGCGTCTCTGAAAGAGTAAATAAGAATGCCCAGTTGCCCTTCCATCTCCCCCCGGCAGCCGACGAATTCCCGGGCGCTTTTTCTATAGCGCGCGTGCTGCGCGAGCGCAACTAGCGTGCTGAGTTCATTTGCCGTCATTTTCGTAACTGGTCAAATCGCCACGGGTAGAAAGGCCCGCACCTGCGCCGGTTCGAATGGAGCCGGTCGGGCCTCGCCACCGGAGCCGCGTGCAATGCAGCTCAAGCCACTTGCCGCACCGAGTCCTGGCTGCCGTACGGATTGGGCGCCCGCAGTGCGCAAGCAGGGTCCTCGCGCCACTGACCGTCCACGATGAAGCGGTAACGGTGCGTGCCGGGCGTCAATGGCACCGAGACGCTCCAAACACCACCCGAGGCTTTCTTAAGGTGGATCGGGTTCTCCTGCCAATTCGTGAAATCACCCACCAGCGTAACCGTCATCGCATCGGGTGCCGTGATGGAGAAGGTTTGCGCCTTGTTTTTTATTTGTTTCCTTGCCATAAGCACGTCCTTTCTCTTTCTTTGTCAATATCATTTGCTTGCGCGCAGGGGAATGGATCGGGTTCATTCATTGATGCCCCAGCGTAGATACAATTCCTGTTTCTTCTGCATGTCATCCAACGGGGCTGTCGTTCGTGATGTGACGGCGTCGGGCGCGAGCGGAGCGTCGCCGAGACTCCTTTCGCCGGAACGGGCGATATCCGGAGGGTCCATCTGAATTCCTCCGGAAGGCGGAGTGGGCATTCTTTCCGAAGCCATATAGGCCTCGGCCAATGCACGTGCGTTTTGCGTATGAACCCATTCTCCTTCGGATCAGAGAAACCGTCAAGCCGAAGTTATTCACCGTGTTATTCTCGGCCCTCCCCGCTGAGTCTCAAACAAATGCGACTCGCGAGCGGTTCGAGTCGATGAGTGGCTTTGAGATTGTCTTATTCGGTTGCGGAGCAATATTGCCGCTCGTGACGAAACGTCTAAAGCGTCTTGCGGCCGGGGTCCTGGTTGGACTGTTGTTGCTCATCGGCGTGGTTTGGTTGCTCAGCAAGACGCTAGGCAACATTCACCCAACATTATTCGCAGGCCAGTCGTTGAGCTACTGGCAAGAGCAATTGGCCGGTCGCGACGCGGGTGCCAGCAACAAAGCGTATGCGGTCGTGAATGACGTCGTTGTTCCACGATGCATCGACATTATGCTCCACGACACCAACGATTCCAAAATCAGACTAGGCGCGGTGCGGGTCATAAACCGACTCCCAGGAATTCAAATCACTTTTCTCAATGCCCTCGCACGCCGGTCCGGCGCGGCGGGGGGCCTCGGAGAGCTTGGCCCAACGGCCAAAGCGGCTGTGCCGTCTCTCATTCAAGCGCTCAACAGGTCGGACGGATTGGATGAAGCCGCCATCCGCGCTTTGGGCAATATTCATAGCGATCCGGATGTAGTCATCCCATTGCTGATCCCGTACCTCACCAACGACGCCGTGAACGACCAAGCGGCCATCGCCCTCGGCAAATACGGCAGACTGGCCATGGAAGCATTTCCGAAGATCGTGCCGCTATTAAAGGCCAGGGACAAAGAGGCTCGTTGGGCCGCCGCTGTCGCGCTGAAGCAAATCGACCCCGAAGCCGCCGTAAAAGTAGGCGTCAAATAATGATCGTGCGGCATTTGCAGCGGGAATGTTAGCGCAGTTGAGCTAACATTCTGATTCCAATCCGTCTTGACATCGTGGCGCCTATTGATAGCATTTCAGGCGGTCTATTGACTGTAGAGAAGGCTGAGTTTATGAAAAAAGGAATTGCAGCCGGTAACGGCCACAATTGGAGGGAGCTAACCGCACGGGCGTCAACTTTCCCGAACCGCCGAGGACAATGTATAAAGCCAAGCCTGCTGGCGCTATTGGCGTGCATTCTTCTGTTGAAGCCAATGGTCGTTCGCGCTCAAGTGCAATCCGTCGTAGCCGGCAACACAGCCTTCGCCCAGGACCTTTACGGGCAGCTTGCGACCAACCAGGGCAATCTGTTCTTCTCTCCCTACAGCATTTCGACCTGCCTGGGCATGACCTATGAGGGCGCGGCTGGGAGTACTGAGGCGCAGATGTCCGAAGTCCTAGGGTTTGGCACGAATCAGCAGCAATTCGCCTCCCTCTTCGGAGAACTCCAGTCCGATCTCGAAGCAACGGAGGCTACCAACGCGATCGAACTCAACATTGCCAACGTCCTGTGGACGCAGGAAGGTTTTCCTTTTCTGCCGTCGTTTATTGAAACGGCGACGAACCAATACCAGGCCAACGTCAATCAGGTTGACTTTGCCAATGCCCCGGGCGTTACAACGGAAATCAATAATTGGGTGGCGCAAAAAACCCAGAACAAAATTCAAAATATTCTCGCTCCCGGCAGTGTCGCCGGCAACACCGTGTTGGTGCTGGCCAACGCCATTTATTTCCTGGGCACATGGACAGAATCCTTTGCCGTAAGCAATACTACGATCGCGCCGTTTTACCTGTCCACCAACAGCCAGGTGTCGGTGCCGCTGATGCACCAACTCGCTCCGAACATCGTCGGCGAGCAAACCAGCGGCATACCCTTCAATTACATGCAGAGCAGCAATTTCCAGGCGATAGAGCTACCCTACGGCACCAATCAGGATTCCATGCTCATATTGCTGCCGTCGCAAGTCGATGGCCTGGCGCAACTGGAGAAGCAGTTATCTCCTGCGTTTCTTTCCAACGTGCTCGCACAAATGAGCCCGCAGTCGGTCGAGGTCTATCTGCCTAGGTTTACTCTGGGGTCTTTCTTTGATCTTTCCGGGACGCTGGCTGCAATGGGTATGCCGGATGCCTTCACTCCGTATGTAGCCAACTTTTCCGGAATGGACGGGGCGCTGGATCTCTACATTTCCTTTGTCGTGCATAAAGCGTGGGTGCAAGTCAACGAAACAGGCACGGAAGCCGCCGCGGCCACGGTTGTCGGGGTCGGGGCTACGGTGGTTGGCCTTGGTCCGCCGGTCTTCCGGGCCGATCATCCGTTCCTCTTTTTCATTCGGGACACCCAATCGGGAAGCTTGCTCTTCATGGGCCGAGTTGCCGACCCAAGTCAATCTGGCGGCGCGGCACCTCAGTTGACCTTCGGGTTGACGGACAGCAAACTGAAAATATCCTGGCCGTATCCTTCAACGGGCTGGACGTTGCGGCAGAACGGGGATTTAACGACGACTAATTGGACGTCGAGCAGCGGTGTTGCCAATGACGGGACCAATAATTCAATCACGATCACACCAGCGTCAGGCAGCATGTTTTTCCGCTTGAGCCAATAACGATCCTCGCTTTTCTAATCCCGCCCAAATTTGTGCGGGAAGGATCCGTTTGGCCGATCTCCCTCGTAGAATTGGCTGTCCGACTTGGATTCGAACCAAGACAAAGGCCTCCAAAGGGCCTTGTGCTACCGTTACACCATCGGACAGACGCAAACTAAATTAACGCTTCCCACTTCGACTGCAATTCCAAATAATGCGATTTGATCCGGCCAAAAACTAATTAACGCATGTCGCTTAAATCGCAGCCCGCTGTCGGCGTCGTCATTCTGGGCGCCGGGGCCTCCGTGCGCATGGGGCGGCCCAAGCTGCTCCTGCCTTGGGGTGAAACTTCCGTCATCGGCCACCTGCTAGGGCAATGGCAGGATTTGAGGGTGCGGCAGATTGCTCTCGTCTGCCGCCGGGCCGACAAACCTCTGGCGGCGGAATTGCGCCGGGTTGGATTTCCGCCGCGCCATCGTATTGTGAACCCTAAACCGGAGCGCGGCATGTTCAGTTCAATTGTCTGCGCGGCCAGATGGAAAGGTTGGGACGCGGGCTTGACGTCCTGGGTAATCGCGCTGGGGGATCAACCTCATTTGCGGATGGAGACGCTGCGGGTGTTGCTGTTGTTTTCTCGCCAACATCCGCAGTCTATTTGCCAGCCGGTGTTCGAGGGGCGTCGGCGTCACCCGGTCCTGCTGCCGCGCGACATATTCCTACAACTGCGCCACACGGGCGCGAGCACTTTAAAAGAATTTCTGCAACAATCGACTTTCCCGCACATGGAATGCCCCATCGAAGATAGCGGTCTAAGCCGCGACCTGGATTTCCCAGAAGATTACGAAAGACTATCCTCCGAATATTGCGACCCATAGCCATTATACGTCCCATCAGTCCCATGGCACTGCGCAATTTACGTATTGAACCTTCGGCTTCGGCTGATACCATCAAACACGATGACAAGCAACGCGTTCGTTTTCACGGTAACCACCTTGCTGGCGGGTGCCCTCGCCGGCCAGGTGGCAGCAGAGGATTGGTCGCAGTTTCGCGGTCCCAACCATGACGGAAGCTCGCCTGAAAAAATTCTCGCGACCTGGCCAAGCACGGGCCCGCGGGCGATTTGGAAACAGCCGATGAAGGATGGCTTCAGCGGCATCACCTTGGGCGGCGGCAAAGCATACACACTAGAAGCGCGCGACGTGGACGGCGCGACGCAGGAAGCCTGCGTGGCTTTGGACGCCAATACCGGCCGGGAGTTGTGGACGGTGCCGCTGGGTATCGCCAAATATGAAGGTGGCGGCGATCGGGGTACGCCGGACAATAGCGGTGGCGATGGACCGCGTTCGACTCCAACTTACGACGGAGGCAAGGTTTATACCTATTCTTCCCAGATGACTTTGAAGTGCATGGACGCTGCCAGTGGCAGGCAGATTTGGGCCTGCGACGTGAAGGGGGAGCATGCGGGCCACAACATTACCTGGGAAAGCGCCGCCTCGCCCTTGATCGAAGGTGGTTTGGTCTTTGTAGCGGGAGGCGGTCCAGGCGAGGCGCTTCTCGCCTTCGATAAGAACGACGGGCATGTGGTCTGGAAAGCAGAAGACGACAAGATGACACAATCCACGCCGGTGGCGACGACCATCCTTGGAGTTCGACAAGTGATTTTCTTTACTCAGAAAGGACTGGTTTCGGTTGTGCCGACCACGGGCGCGGTGTTGTGGCGTTTTTCGTTCCGTTACTCGACTTCAACCGCGATCTCGCCCGTCGTGTGCGGAGACATCGTATATTGCTCCGCGGCCTACGGGGTAGGCACAAGCGCTTGCAAGATCAGTAAAACCGCCGATGGGTTTTCGGCCGAGCAGATTTGGCATCAGCCAGCCAATGTGCTGGCGAATCATTGGAGCACGCCGGTTTACAGCCAGGGTTATCTTTACGGAATTTCCGGCCAGGCGAAATTCGGTGCCGCGCCGCTGGTCTGCGTCGAAGCCGCCACCGGCAAAGTGATGTGGTCGCACGCGGGATTTGGTCCTGGTGGCTGCACGCTGGTGGATGGAAGCGTGCTGGTGCTGAGCGATGCAGGCGATTTGGTTTTGGTCAAAGCCACGTCGGAGAGCTACCAGGAAGTGGCGCGCAGCCATGTGCTGGCGGGTAAATGCTGGAACGCCGCCAGCGTGAGCAATGGCCGGATCTACGCCCGAAGCACCCGGGAAGGCGCCAGCTTGGATGTCTCCGTGCGATAAGCGGAGACCGTTTCCGCAGCAGTGACCGCTAGTCGGCGATGCCGACTGCGCGCGAGTTATTTTTCAGCCGTTGGGGCTTCCACTTTCCATTTCACGGCAACGATCTCTCCTCCAGAATTCAAAATGTCTTCTTTACGGGACTGGGGAAAACACCCCACAGCGCCCGCCGCGCGAGTGCGCTAATGTTCCAGCGATAAGTTCCAATTGGACTTGTTGACAGCAAAAATCGGAGAGGGCTGATTGATGCGATTGTGGACGCTGACATGGATGGCTGTGGCGACATGCTTGTGGGGACCGCTTGCGTGGCGTTGCGACGCGCAAGTAACGCTTGCATGGAACCCTTCGGCCGGTCCCGACCTGGCGGGCTATAATATATGCTGGGGCACCAACAGCGGAATTTACATCTACACCAATTACTCTCCTGGCTCATCGACCATCATCACCATCGCAAACCTCGCCACCAATGAAGCCTTTTTTTTCGCCGTCCAGGCTGTAGCCAGCAACGGGTGGTGCAGCACGTTTTCCAATGAGGCGGATTACACCAACGGAACCGTTGGTCCACCTTCTCCGCCCGGAACCAACTCACCTCCTGGCGGCGGCACCAACACCAACTCCAGCCCGCCTCCATCCACTAACATCACGCAGGCCACTTTTGGGAGCATCCCGCCCTCGATCACGATGGTCATGAGCAATGGCCAGGCTAATCTGGCTTTCTTCGGGACCGTCGGGGCGACGCTGACGATCCAATGCACTTCCAACGTTATGTCCATGGATTCCTGGAGCGCGCTGACTAATGTGACCGTCAGCAACATTGCCTCGTTCGCCGAGACCAATCAATCGGGCCAGACGCAGGACTTGCTGGACATTGCGTTCGTGCCCGGAACCAAGACGCTGGTGCTAACCGCGACTAATGCCGCGTGCCTCCATTACTTCCGCGCGGTCATGCCTTACGATTATATCATTCTGGCCGACCAGGTGCTGCCGGCCAAAGGTTACACACCGCGGCTAATCGTGGTTAACATGCCAGGGATCGTATGCGATGACGCCTGCTACGTGAACCAAACCAGCAGCTTTATCCATTACACCCGCACCAACTGCGCGCTGCAACTCATCTCCTCCGGTTCAACCATTCGGACGATTGCGACTTCGTTAGCCAATTCGTTAAATTTGGATTGGACCTCCGCTTCGGAATTTACCTGGTCGAACGGTCTGGGCCAAATTCTGGCCACGGTCGTTGAAACAGAACCTCCCGCTTCCGACCCGGTTGCAGGACAAAACCCGCCCGGTCCGTCCATCGTGATTGATTTTTAAACACCACTGCCAACCACACGCCATGAAAGAGAATATTGAAAAACGAGTTTTCGGTCTTTTTATGCTGATGCTGGCCATCCTGGTGCATGTGGCCTGGACCTCCGTGCAAAACATCAAAGAGAACATCAAGGACAACGACTGGGTCAACCACACCCATGATGTCATCATTCACGCGGAGGACATCCTCTCCTACCTGCACGCCGGTGATGCGGCCCTGCGCACGTATTTGATCACCGGCGACGAACGCGACAAGCAAGGTTACCGCGTGGCCTACTCCACCATGAAAGAGCGCCTGGACGAAGCCGAAGCACTGACGCGCACCGACGAGGACGAGCAATCGTCGCATCAAAGCTTTCTAAACTTGCAGAACCTCATCGGCACCCGTATCGACGTCGCGCGAGCCACCGTCAAGGCGCGCGAAGATGGTGGCCTGGAAGGTGTGCGCCAGCAGTTTGGCGCCCATCCCGACATCGAGTCCATCAATTCCATCGAACGATCCGTCAACCACCTTGTCGAGGTAGCCAGAGGGTTGCTGAGGGATCGGGACAAGCGGCAGCATACGCAGGCGCTCACGACCAGGATGACGGTGGACACCGGCTTGGCGGTCGATTTCGTTCTCCTGGCCCTGGTGCTGTGGCTGATTCGTGACGACGTGGCGGCGCGACGCAAAGCCGCCCAAGCCATGCAAGAGGCGAACGCGCAATTGGAAACCAAAGTGCAGGCCCGCACCGCCGAAGTCGTCCAGAGCAATGAGTCCCTCAAGAATGAGAATCTGGAACAACGATGGTCCCACGAGGCGCTGGGCCATCAATTGCGCTACAATCAGCTCATCATCAATTCCATTGCCGAGCTGGTCATTGTGATCAGCCGCGCGCTCAACGTCAGCCGGATCAATCCCGCGGTCGTGCAACAAACAGGCTGGGAACAAAAGGAATTGATCTCCCAATCGATTGAACGCGTCCTGCAATTTCCTCCCGACACGAC
>DASYNM010000327.1:0-4650 GCA_036008545.1 Verrucomicrobiia bacterium | reverse complement strand
ATCCGGCGAGGCGCGATTATTCCCATGGGGCCGGACATGCAGTACTCCGGAGAGCGGCCGCTTGATCCGCTGACGCTTGAAATTTATCGCGGCGGCGATCGCTCCTTTATCCTGTACGAAGATGACGGTGAGACTACGGCCTATCAAACCGGGGCCTATGCGGAGACCGGCCTCGAAGTGCGGGCGAACGCGGATTCCCTATTGTGCCTCATCGGCGAGGTGCGAGGCGGGTTCGCCGGTTACCACCCGAAACGCTCGATTGTACTGAACGTTCATCAGCAAGGCGCCGTGAAGGAGGTTAACTGTAACGGCGCGGCGCTTGCCGCGGCCGCCGATCGAGCGGCACTGGAGCGGATGGCGGCGGGTTGGTGGTGGAGCGAAACGGTCCGGCTTCTGAGGGTGAAGTTTCGACACACCGACCGGTCCTCGATTGTCCGGGTGTCGTAGGATCACCAGCGATCGATTCATACGGCGGGCTGCGTCGGGTTAATAATCGGCCAGATCCAGGGTCATCGACGCGATTCCGGCGCCGACGTAAAGACCGGTGTTGCCCATCACGCTGATCGGCTGTAGCGCGATGGAACTGCGAAAGCCACCTGTCATCACGTTTACACCGCCTCCCACCATGGCGGCAGCCTGGGCCGTCGCGCCAAAGTAGTTGCCGGACAGTGCGCCGGGCCCCGGAGCGGAATTTGGCGCGACCACGGCCCAGGCAATCACGCATGCTCCCAGGTATCCGATGTCGATCCCGACTTTTGAGATGGTGCCGTTGTACTCCTCAATGTGGCCGTGACCGGGGGAGAATTTGCACTGCATGGTCCGCGTAGAGCCTATGATCCATCCAAAACCGCTGGCCACCTGGCAGGTGAGGAGTCCGGTTTTCACCCCCTGCGCCGAGGCCGCCGAAACCAATGGCCCGGCCTGAAGCATGCCGACAAAAATCGCGGCGACTGCCGCGCGGATCCAAAAATTAATCATTGCAAAGAAATAGAGACAAAACTCGCGTCAGGCAACACCTTGCAGCGATGATTGAAGCGGACACAAAAAGTGGCGCCTGCGAAAGTCTGTTCTCTGACCTTTTTGTTTTAGCTGCGGTCGATTGGCTTGACACCACAGAAGTCCCCAGTTTTTGTTCTTCTTCGGCACGGTTTTCTTTTATTAGCGGGCACTGCTAACCTTGCTTCGCTTACAAGCAAAAACATCCAGCTACCGGTTCACGAACGCCTTTGGAAAGGTAAGGACAGTAAATGAGGCACATGCAGGGACGCCGAAGCGAAAAACTTTACTCACAAGCCTATATTTTGTTCTTGAGCGTAATGATGCTCCTCCTGGCGGCAGGGTCCGCGCGGGCAAAGCCGCCGGCAAAGCCGACCTCGTGTCCGATCAAGATTACCGCCTGTGGCTGCGTCATCACGCATGCCGACACCTATCTCGCCCTCAACGATCTCAATGCCACGCAAAGCAACCACAATTGCATCGAGATCGCCGCCAGCAATTCCATCCTCAACCTCAAGGGTTTTAGTCTCTTCGGCAAGAACGACGGTACCGGCACCGGCATTCTGATCGACAAAAGCGCCAAGCACGTCATCGTCGAAGGCGGAGACAAAACGGGCCCTCAGGGACGGTATCGGCGTGGAATATCGGTGTGGAGGATGACGGCGATGGCGCGGTTATCGGTCGGTTCGAGGTCGTCGGGACTCTCCTTATTCCTCCCAATCTCGGGAACACGACAGGTGTCTTCTTGAAGGCAGTCTACGGCAGCATCGTGACCGCTCTTAACGCGAATGGAAACAAACAGTTCGGGGTGTTGTTCAGCAATACCACCGGCGCCAGCCTCATTAATGTCAGCGCCAACCGAAACAACCAGGCCGGCCTCAAACTCGATTCATCAACTGGCAATTCCATCGGGCCCGGCGGAATGGAGTCCAACGGCACGTATGGCATCTGGCTCCAGTCCTCATCGGGCAACACCATTCGCGACAGTAATGGCAACCAGTTCAATAATGATACCGGCATCCGACTGGCCGGCGGCAGCAATAAGAATCGCATCGCCAGTGGGGGCGCGCCCAACAACGGCAAGGCAGGAATTGTCATTACCCTGGGAAGCACGGGCAACACGGTTACCGTTACTCATAATCCGGGCAACGGCAATCCGAACAGCGATATGGTCGACCCCAACCCGAATTGCGACAGCAACGTCTGGTACAACAACCTCGGAAATCCCTCCCAGGCTTGTATTAAATGAAGAGGTCGCGGGATCAGGGGATACACTCGCGGCTCATCAACGACGACGCGCGGATGAAAAGCAGCGCACAAGCCATGTCATCGAGGAAGACACAAATGGACTCTACAAAAAAAACCTGTGTACGCCTGCTCGCCCGGATATCCTTGAGCGCGGCATTAGGCGTCGCGCTGTCGGTGCTGCCACCAAAGCCGGCAAACGCCGCGCCGTCCTGCCCTGCCACAATAACCGCTTGCGGCTGCAAGATTACGAATTCTCAAATCTATACCGTCGCCAATAATCTGAGCGCGGCGCAGACGACCCTGCCCACCTGCATCGAAATCGCCAAAGACCATGCGATTCTGAACACCATGGGCTTTTCCTTGACCGGCAGCGGCAAAGGAACCGGCATTGTGATCGACAAGGGCGCGGACCATGCGATTGTGGAGGGCACTACTGAGACGGCGAATGGTCAGTCCAACGTCACACAGTGGAATATCGGCATCGAGGACGACGCGAACGACGCCATCATCCAATTATTCGCGAATATCGGGAACAACTCCACCACTGGCGTACTGGTCAAGCAGGTCACGAACAGCATCGTTGGGGACCTTCTCGCCAACTCCAACGGCAGGTTTGGAATAGTGGTGGACCATTCCTCCAGGGTCGAAATCTACAATGTCGCCACCTCGGGCGATGGAGAGGTCGGACTGTGGCTGGATTCGTCCAATAACAACCACATTCTGGGCACCGCCGGCGCCAACATTCTAGGAACCTGGCTGTCCACTTCTTCAAATAACGTGGTCGCCGATGACGCCAATATAAACAACTCGAACACGGGACTTGTGGTAGGCTGCGGCCTGGACCGGAAGAACTGCCCGGGCAACGAGCGTAGTAACAACAATTACATCGTGTTTGGTACGGCGTCGAGCAACACCAAAGCGGGTGTAGTGATCAGAAAACATAGTGGCGGCAATACCGTCACACTCGGTACGAACAACGGCAACGGCGGGAACAAAATGGATATGGTGGACGAAAACAACAAATGCGGCAGCAATGTCTGGTACAACAACACCGGACAGGGGAATCAGAGCTGTATCCGCTGACGCGTGCGCCGTACTCAATCAGTGGCTAGCGCAAGTGCCGAACCGGGCCTGAGAAGCAGCACCAGTGGGAGCAAGGATTTGGATTATGCGTTGGGTCCTTAAAGCGACCTGCATCATCGCAGCCCTTCAACTTCTTGCCGCGGCATCAGCGTTCGGCTTCCAGTTGGATCCCTCACTCGGTCCCGAGCCTCCGTTCGTAATTTGCGACAACCAGCAGTACGCGCTGTGCGCGACGGCGAGTTGTTTCGTGTACAACTCACTTGCCTATTGCAAATGCGATATCCTGAAGGGCGACAGTATCAGTCTCCAGCTCAGCTACTCCAGCCCCGCCGGCGAGCGAAATGTTTGTGATGTGAACCGGCAGGGCAAGACCAATGGCTATATGGTGAGCACCTTCAGCTTGCCCGATGATGTGAAGAAAGGCGGTCCCGCCGCCATCTACACCTGCCCCGGATCTTCTGACGCGGGAAATGGGGTGAGTGCGCCGGTAGCCTATGGCCAATGCGGTGGCGGCATTTGCTTCAAGAGCAGCACCGACCATAGGTTCCCCGGTTTCGATGGCAAGGTTCGGGATGATCAGATCATTTGCTCCTGCCCGATCTCAACTGACGCGACGCTGGGCAGTTCCGACAGCCTCGGATATCAGATATTTGGCCCGTATCATCCGAGTGCGCCCAAAGGAAGCAGATGTGACGCCAACGCCTGCGCGGCATGCAGCGTGCCTAACCCTACGGCCAATGGAGCCACCCTCCCCGTCGGAGCCGCAACCGGGACCGGGAAATTCCTCACGCTAAAGCTCAACGGACCACCACTTCCGGATCTCAATGAGTGTCTGTGCAGATGTACCCAGGCCCCGGGTCCGAATGGCAGCATCTCCTGCACGGTCGCGGACGACACCACCCCTTAGCGCTCAAGTGGACTAAACCAAAGACCCTCAAAAGACTTTGCCTGCGGCGTCGTCGCGCTTGCGCTCGCTCGATTGAAGTTGATTGCCAAATTTTGAATAAATCCAGGAACGAGTCTTGTGGTCCAAAGCGAGAGCCCCGGATGAAATGGAGCTCCAACAAACCTTTCTTAACCTAAAAGCGAGATAGTCGTTTATGGAACGGAGTCGAAAACACAACCGGCGCGTGGTTTTCTTTTCAGAATTGACAGCGGCGGTTCTGGCAATCGCATTCTCGATCGCCGGACCGGCGGCAGCTCAGACCAATACCAGTCTCGGCATCGGTGCGCTGGCGAACATCACCTCCGGCACTTTCAACACCGCGGTTGGAGAGTTGTCGCTCAACGCCGACTCCAGCGGTTCGAACAACAGCGCGCTTG
>DASYNM010000326.1:0-11212 GCA_036008545.1 Verrucomicrobiia bacterium | reverse complement strand
ATTGCATTTCGTTCCGGACGACCGCGGGCGGTGGTGAAAGAATGTCTCTCATTTCATTGGAAGCCAATTTGCCACGTACATCTGACAGGTTCAATCCTTGCTGGAAAAAATCATGCAATCAATTCCGTGCCGGTCCCTTCGCGGGTGAAAATTTCCAGCAGGATGGCGTGCGGCAGGCGGCCATCGACAAGGGAAACCTTTTCCACGCCAGACTGCAGCGCGGCCAGCGCGGCATCGATTTTGGGAATCATGCCTTTGTCAATAATGCCGGACTTCTTCAACTCGCGCGCCTCGTCCGCGCGCAAATGCGAAATCACGGTGGACGGGTCCTTGGGGTCGCGCAGGACGCCGGGAACGTCACTCATAAAAATCAACCGGCACGCCTTCAGCGCAATGGCCAGATGGGCGGCGGCAGTGTCCGCGTTGCAGTTGTAAAGGCGGCCATCCTCGCCCCGAGCGGTCGGGCTGCTGACTGGCGTCACGCCCTCGCTGAGGCAGGCGAGAACCGCATCCGTCTTGAGCGCAGCGACCTCGCCCAGGAACCCGGCGTCTACGTTCGCACCGGCGGCATCGTGCAGCCAGAGTTTGCGGGCCGTGAAAATGTCCGCACCGGAGAAACCTTTGGCCTTGCCGCCGAATCGATCGATGGCAGCGACGATCTCTGGATTAATCTCCCGCGAGAGAACGCGTTCGACCACCTCCATCGTGGCCTCATCGGTGACGCGCAGGCCCTGAATGAAGCTGGCCTTGAGGCCCGCTTGTTCCATGGCGCGGGTGATGGCCTTGCCGCCGCCATGCACCACGACCGGCAGAATTCCGGCGGCGGCCAGAAAAACGAGGTCGCGCGCGACCCCCTCGCGCACGGAGGAATCCGGCGAATCCATGAAGCTGCCGCCGTATTTGACGACAAAGATTTTGCCGCGGAAGCGCAGCAAATACGGCAACGCTTCCAGCAACACATCGGCTTTGGAAATCAGGTCCTGCACTTTAATCGTGCTGATAGTTTAAGGAAGCAAACGCCGCGCTCCTGCGGCTGGCAAGAGAAAAGGGAAGGAAAGGGACGCAGGAATCAGGGACAAAAGTCAAATGCGTCCGGCAATTCTACTTGATGCGCGGCGGGGATTGAGCATGATTGGATGGAAGAAGTTTTAATTTGAACTTGGCATTACCCATAATGGTGCGCACACTCGTGGCCTTCGGCGTCGCGGTGGGCGGAGGATTGTTGAGCGCTCTGCTGGCGCGGACGCATAAGCAATTATGCGCGCTTATCAGTCTGGGTGCGGGAACGCTTCTGGGCGTGACGGTCTTTGCCATCGCTCCGCTCTGTTGGAAGGAATTGGCTGTCTGGCAATTTCTACTCGCGGCCGCCTCGGGCTACGCGCTTTTTGCCATAATCAGCAAGTACATCTTCCACGTTTGCCCGGCTTGCGCGGCCAGCCACTTCGATGAGGCGGCCACGCACCGGTTCGGCGAGATCGCCGCGGCCATGATGATCGCGCTGGCCATTCACTGCACAGTGGATGGACTGGCCCTGGCCGCGGGGCGCCAGGAAAGCGCCGGAGCAGCACCAAGCCACTGGCTCGATATGTCGGTGACGATGGCTATCTGTGTGCATAAGGCTCCGGAGGGATTGGCGCTGGGAGCGCTGCTGCTGGGGGCGGGTTACCATCGGGCACGCATGCTCTGGCTGGTCGCGGCGGTGGAATCTACCACGATTTTAGGCGGCGTGCTGGGATGGTTCGTGTTCCAAAATGTCTCCAATCTCTGGCTGGACCTGGCGTTGGCGCACGCGGGCGGGGGCTTTATCTTCCTGGCCGCACATGCTGTGCTGGGCGAGATCATGAAACATGAAAAAAAGATCGTCGTCCTTAGTTTTACAACGGGCTTTTTCGCGATTGCCGCCCTGATTCTGATTTTCCGTCTCCGAGCAGATTAATGCGCTTAGAAGTGGCTGGGGAAGAATCCAATCGCCCGGTCGAGTTGGGTCGGGCCGCCGGGCCGCGTGGCATGGAGATTGATTTCGCAGAAGATCCCAATCGATTGCGCGCCGCGCCCATTGGAGCGGATGGCCTCGAATCCGTATCCGTAACTGGCGATGACCTGCCATGCGCCCGAGCGCGCGCGGTAACCGAATCCCAGTCCGGCCCCGGAATTAAAAGCGCCAGGCTGCCCAGTGCCCGGCAAATAATCCACCACAGCGACCGCACCTTTGGGGCTGATGCGCCACGTTTTGTCCGCGTCCAGCGGTATGGAATACTGAGCGTTGAAACAGACGAAATTGCGCGCGCTCAGTTCCTGGTAGAAATAACCCGGAATCGAAAGAGGAAACTCCGACGCCAACGGCAAATCTCCACCCAATCGGTAGGCGCTGAAGCGATCAGCATGCCCGGTGGTTCCCGCCGTGAAGTTGACGTCAAAACTTTGTTTTGAATCAGGCAAGGTATAGATCAGCAATCCGCGCATCCAAAATAGCTCCGAATTCGGTTGCAGCATCCGGTCGCCATCGAAGCCGTAAGGGCCGGAGGCGGAGCGAAACTGTCCCTCGTACCAGGCAGAGAGTTCCATGGCCAAATCCGGCTTGAGCAGCGGCTCGCGTCCGCCCAGGCGGAGACCTACGCGCCAATCCAGCGAGGAATGGTCGTGTGGCAGAACGAATCCTTGCGAGAGTTCATCGTTGCCTTGATAGATGGAGTAATGCTCCCTGACACGCAGCACTCCAAACAAAGGAATAAGTCTTCCGGGATCAAAGAGATGATAAATTGAAGCCGACCCTTCTGCGCTGTCACCTGAGAAGGATTGTTCGGGCAGATACTTACCGGCTTCATACTCGTAGTAATTGTCGGCGTACCCACCGCCGGCCAGGCCGAGACCCAGGTCTGTGTTCGGTCCAAGCAATCCGACAAAACCTACTTCAGAATCCAGGTAAACCGGCGCCAGGGCCAGGCGCAATGTGATGTTGGTGTGAAAAAAGTTGGGTTCGTTTAGGTAGTAGTAACCGTAGGCGGCCACGGGCGAAGCTCCCTGCACCGATTGTGTGAAGCCGAATTGAACCAATTCTCTCAACGCGGGATCGACTTGTCCCAGCGCAGAATTGGCCAAACATAAAACCGCCGTAGCGAGCAGCAGCCCGCGTTGCTTCTCCATGTCCCTCATTTATACCAACTTCCGCCTCCATGCAAGCGCCGTCCTTTCTGGGGGCCTCCAATAGCGGTTTGGCCTTTTCCGGCCTGGCGATTGCACTTGACGCCAACGGCTTAAGCAGATATGATGGGATCTGTATCGTTGAATTGTTTGAACACATGGCCATCGCCACCATCTAAAGTCTATCTATGCGTATGAAATCTTTGTTGTTTTCCGTAGTTGCCGTTCTGGCTTTGACTCCTCTGACTCGGGCCGCCGATGTCACGGTCACACTCTCCAAAGTCCACATGTGCTGCGACAAATGCGTCAATATTGCGAACAAGGTCGTTGCCAAGGTTGACGGCGCGACTGGTGTCGCCGACAAAACGGCCCGCACCATTGTCGTCACCGCCCCTGATAGCGCCACGGCCCAGAAGGCCGTGGATGCCTTGGTCAAGGCCGGCTTTTACGGCGAATCCAGCGACGACAGCATTAAGGTTGATAAGTCAACGGGCGCAAAAGGCGAAAAAGTGCAGACGCTCAAAGTTACGGGCGTTCACCTCTGCTGCCCGAGCTGCGTGAAGGCCGTGAATAAGGCGCTGGCGGATGTCCCCGGCGTGACCGTCCCAACTGACGCTGCCAAAGGCGCCGAGAGCTTCACTGTGACTGGCGATTTCAAGGATTCCGATGTCTTTGACGCCCTGCAAAAAGCCGGCCTCACGGGCAAAGTCGGGCAATAAGGATTGGCGCCGGCGAGCGCGCTACATTTGCTCGGTGGTTTCGATGCCAAGGACGTCGAGTCCTTGCTTGAGAACACGGGCGGTCACATCGCATAAACCCAGGCGCGTTGTGCGCGTGGGTTCCTCGGCTTCGAGCACGGGGCAATTTTCGTAGAACCGGGCGAAATGTCCGGACAACTCGTAAAGGTATTCGCACAAGAAATTCGGACGGTAGTCCTCCGCCGCTGCCTCGAGCGCCAATCCAAAGTTGAGCAGATGCCGGGCCATGGCCAATTCCTCGGGCCCGGTCAGAACGAACTCACCCGCACTGCGCTTGGCGCTCGCACCGCCCTTGCGAAAAATGCTGCGGAGTCGCGTGTAGGCGTAGAGAATGTAGGGAACGGTGTTGCCTTGCAGCGAGAGCATTTTATCCCAACTGAAAATGTAATCGCTCTGGCGGTTCTGCGCCAGGTCCGCGTATTTGATCGCGCCGAGGCCCACGACGCGGGCGATTTCGCGCTTTTGCGCCTCGTCCAGATCGCGGTTCTTCTCCGCAACAACCTTCAACGCCCGTTCTTGCGCCTCATCCAGCAAATCCTCAAGACGCACGGTTTCGCCGGAACGAGTTTTGAATGGCTTGCCGTCTTCGCCCAAAACGGAACCGAACCAGACATGGGCTAGTTTGACATTGGCTTCAGGATGCCAGCGCTGGAACACGGCGAAGATCTGCTTGAAATGCAATTGCTGCGGCGCGCCGGTGACGTAAATGATTTCGTTTGGACGCACACTCCAGGTGCCACCTTGCCATCGGAACAGCAGCGTGGCCAAGTCGGTCGTCGTGTAATTGAAGCCGCCGTCGCTTTTGCGCACCATCGCCGGATGATCCTTCAACTCGGGAAGGTCCTCAAAAGTCACCATCATCGCGCCCTTGCTGGGCTGGGCCAGACCGCGTTCGGTTAATTCATCAACCACTCTCTTGAGCATGGGATTGTAATAACTCTCCCCGTAAGAGTGATCGAATTTCACCCCCAAGCGCGCGTAAACCCTGTCAAATTGCGTCTGAGACAGCGTGATCATCTCCCGCCACAAGCGCAGGTTTTCCTCGTCGCCTGCTTGTAATTTGACCAGTTCCTGGCGAGCGCTTTCCAAAACCGAGGGATCGCTTTCGCACTGTGCGTTGACCAGTTTGTAGAGGCGCTCCATTTCGGCTATGGGGTCTATTCGCAACCCTTCTGGGTCCAGATGCAGCTTCCAACCTACCAGCAATTTGCCGAACTGCGTCCCCCAATCGCCGATGTGGTTGTCTGTAATGACATGGTGGCCGAGCAGTCGGAGAATGCGCGCCAGGGCATCACCCAGGATGGTCGAACGAATGTGGCCCACGTGCATCGGCTTGGCGGCGTTGGGCGAACTGAAATCAATAATGATGCTGCGCGGCTCGGACGTTTTCTGGAAGAACAACGGCCCTCCATCGACTGCTTCGCGCAAGGCCTGAGCGAACGCAGAAGGCTTTAGGCGAAAGTTCAGAAATCCAGCCCCGGCTACTTCCACCGGCTCGCACCACTGCGCAAGGTCTAACTTGGCCGCCACCTGAGTGGCCAACTGGCGCGGGTTCATTTTCCGGGCCTTGGCCAGGGCCATCAATGCGTTGGTTTGATAATCTCCAAATCTTGGATCAGGGCAGGGACGTACCAAGAGGGCGGCGGTGCCGGCATCATCCAACACAGTCGAGACGGCCTCTCGCAGCTTTTGCTCAAGGATCTTGTGGAGCACGGTGGCCATGCGCCCAGGGCATCGCTATTTTGGCGCGCAATACTTTTTGATGATCTCGAACATGGCCGCCGCGTCGGGAGCCTGTTCCAGTTCCTGGCGAAATTCCTTGTCGTGCAGCAGCCTGGCAATGCTGGCCAGCGTATGAAGATGTTTCTGAAACTGGCCTTGCGGCACCAGGAAAAGCACGACCAGACTGACGCTTTGGTTGTCCAGCGCCTCGAACTCGATGCCCTTCTTGGAGCGGCCCAGCGCGCCCACGACCTCCTGAATCAAATCGGTCGAGGCGTGAGGAATGCCGATGCCGAAACCGATGCCCGTGCTCATGGAGGATTCGCGCTTCTTGACCACAGCCACAATGGCGTCGCGATGCTCTGCCTGGATGCGGGTGGACTTGACTAATTGCTGGATCAATTCGTCGATGGCCTCCCAGCGATTGGTTGCCGTCATGTCCGGAAGGATCGTTTCCAAACTCAAGATGTCGCCAAGATTCATAAAACGCGGCCCCATTTCGCCTGAATCGCCGACGCTTTACAAGCGCAATGATTCCGCCAATATGCTTAACATCCGTTGCTGGGTCGGCGCGTCTTTGACGGCGAATCGCAAGGCGCGACAACCCAAGAGGCTTCCCATGATGCGCGCGTCGCGCAGGAATAATCCCTTGGCGCGGCACCGCTGCACCACAGTTGCGGCGTCGGGACCATCCTCCGGCAAGTGGCAAAGGACGGAATTGGCGCAGCCGGGAACGATTTCCCAGCCGGGAAACGCGGCCAATTCCTTTTCCAGCGAAGCTCGCAGGCGATGGGTCTGCGAATAGTGGTCCGCGTAATATTCGGGATCCTGCAAGGCCCGCACCGCCGCGACTTGACCCGTCAGGCTCACGGCCCAAGGCGGCGTCAGTGCTTTCAGTTCGGCCACGATGTCCGCCGCCGCGCACAGATAGGCCACGCGCGCCCCGCTCAAGGCATAGACCTTGGACATGGACTTGCAGACAACGACATTCCGGCTTCGGGCGGCGAATTGTTCAAGGGATTCCGCCGCGCCGACGTAATCGAGGTAGGCTTCGTCGATCCAAACTCGTGTTGCAGCCGGGATGAGTTGCAGCAACGATTCCAAATCGCGCCTGGGAACATGACGGCCTGTGGGGTTGTTGGGATTGACCAGGATAACGAGGTCAAATGCCGCTTCCATGCGTTCCGCTAGAAGTTCCAGATTCACGACGTAAGCCTCATCGCGACGCAATGTGAATCGCTCCACTTGACAACCGATGACCCGCTCCAAAACGTGCGCGTATTCGCCGTAAGTTGGGTCGAGCAACAACACCCGAGAGGCCGGGGTCAGCCATTGCCGCAGCGCTAGAAAGATGAGGGCCGACGAACCTCCCTCCGGCAGGATGCACTCCGGTACCAGGCTGCGGACGCCGGCGATCGTCTCCACCAAACCGGCGGCCGAAGCTGGCGGCGAGGTGCGCAACAGCCAACCCAAGTTGTCCCGCAGCGCGCGCAGCACGCTGGGCGAAGGCGGAAACCAGGCGTCCAAAACGTCCGCGTTGATGATTTCATTCCGTCGTTGCAAATGGTCAAACTCCTGTCCAATCGCCTCAAAAAAAGCTCCCCCGTGGAAGCATGCGGTGGCTTGGCGATGCGTCGCTTCGACTTGTCTGTCCATATTGGTGAGGGCATTCATTATGCGCCTAATCTATCCCGTCTTGCGCCCGAGGCGTGAATCGATAAAACTTCGCTTGCCATCATTTTTTTGAATGTATGAATGTCCATCACCTGGAGTTGTTCTACTACGTGGCGCGACACGGCGGGATCAGCGAGGCCGTGCGCAACATTCCTTACGGCATCCAGCAACCGGCCATCAGCGGGCAGGTCGCGCAATTAGAGGAGTTCCTCGGCGTGACCCTGTTTAAGCGACGCCCATTTTCGCTCACGCCTCCCGGCCAAAAGCTGTACCGATTCATCGAGCCATTTTTCGGCGGCTTGGACGATATGGCTCAGGAACTTCAGGGCGGCGCCGCGCGCCAACTGCGCATCGGCTCCTCGGACATCATCCTACGCGATCATTTGCCGGAAGTGCTGCAAGCGGCGCGCCGAAAGTTCCCGACGCTGAAATTTACCTTGCGCTCGAATTTTTTGCCGCAGTTGGAAGCGATGCTCCAAAGCCAGGAAATCGACCTGGCCATTACCCTAACCGACAAGAAGCCGCCGGCCGGATTCCATTCCATTGTCTTGCTGCAATTGCCTTTGATACTCATTGTGCCGAAAGAAAGCAGGCTTACGCGTGCGGATGAATTGTGGGCGCGGGACAAAATCGAGGAACCGCTGATCTGCCTGCCGGCGACGGAAATTATATGCAAGAATTTCCAACAGGGCCTGGCTCGGCGCGGCGTCGATTGGTTTCCACGTGTGGAAATCAATTCGAGTGACGGCATCGAGGCCTATGTGGCCGGGGGATTCGGCATCGGATTGAGTGTGGCGATTCCCAAAGTGAAAATGTCTCCGAAAGTGCGGACACTGGCACTGCCAGGCTTTGCGCCGGTGCTGGTGATGGCGTTGTGGCAGGGGAAACCGTCCCCGCCGTTGCGCGCGCTGCTGGATGAAATGCAATCGGCGGCCCGGCGATTGCAGGGCGCTTAGTAGTGTGCGACGTCGGTTTTCGACATTTCCTGCTCCGACCTCTCGGGATGGAAAAACGCCAGGTCCTTGACCGTCTGTCGAAACGCGGCGATCAGTCCTCGCCGATAGTATGTCTCATGCGGCTGGTGATGGAGCGCAGCAAGATGATCCTCGCGCAACTTCTGAATCTGCGGAGCAATGGCGGAGACGTCGAAGGATACGCCGGGCGTGTATTTCATTTCCGCCTGCCACCTCTCTCGCTCCTCTTTCTCACGCGCCAGGCACCTCGCTTCTTCCGCGAATCGCCGCCTCTCAATGCTGAACCACAGATAGGCAATGAGCATGGCCAGGACGATCAGCCAAAACGTGAAGGAATCAAATATGGGTAGCTCAGGCATAGCGATTATTGGGCCAAACGCCGGGTTGGCCTGATTCGAAAAGCAAGACGGTCGCTTTCCTCTTCACGACTTTAAGCTAAACTCCCTTTGGAAGAATCTCAAGTTTTTGTGAGGACCGTCAGAGCACGTCACGGCTTCTCTTCGTGTTCGCCCAAGGATGCAGTTTCTGCGCCATTGGCCAGCACTCGACCACGGGGTGCAGGCATTACCTCGAGCTGAACAGCATCAATCTCTTCCAAACCTTGCAGGTAGGCTTTACAGATCCTGTGCATGCCATCCAAAACGTCGCCCTTGGGAGAGAGTATGATGGGGTAGGAAAGATCAGCCTCGTAAATGTCGCGCGCATGTTCCGCGATGCTGCGGCAGGTAGGAAGAAGCTTCAAAGGCCCGCCGAACCAGCAGACTTCATCTAAGCACGCGAGGTCGGTCAGACGAACCTTTTTCACGGGCAGGCCCGGAACCAACGGCCAGAGCTGATCCATGCGCCAAAAACGCATCGAGCCGTCCTGTCGTGGTGGCGAGCAGGTACGACGCCCGGCGGCGCGCTGGTTGTGCCTCTTCTGTTGATTGTCGTTCACAGGAAAATCTTAGATTTGCGGAACAGCCCACAGTTGAGCCACCGTCACCGCAAGTCAAGCAGATCCCCGGCGCGGATCGGAATGCGGCCGCATCACATTTTTAGCAGCTTTGACTTCTGCGACTGGTTTGACTGAGTGCGACTGAGTGCGACTGGCTTGACCAACCGGCGCTGGTTGGGGAGCAATTGCGTGAAAACCGCGCAACTGCCTGGAGGGCTGAAGGGATTTGAACAGAAGGTCGCGAAGGTAACGAAGGGGCTTTGCCTGGCTGCCGGGTCAGGGTGAGCCAATATGGCTCCGTTCCCCTCCTTAGCTTCTGTGGCGTTGTCTGACTTTGACTGGTTTGACTGAGTGCGACTGGGTTGGATTAAACCGGCCGATTTTGGCCCCCTATGTGCATGGAAAAGGATGCGGGCTGGCCGCCGGCGCCAGTCTTCCACGACTGCAAAATGTCAAAGAGCAGCGCGTTTGACCGCGCTCACATCGATATAATAACACTAATTGCTGGGAACGCTAATTATTTTGTGAAATAGCCTTTGCCCCGTAGCTGCCGACGTATGGAGGCGGTCCCCGGTCATGGCCGCGAGCAAGGCGATGCCCGAGCGTCCCAAGACAGGCTATGAACCAGGGTTGTCCAAGAATCCGCCTCCTTACGTCGGCGGCTACGGGCAACGGCGGTGGGGAGGCATCGCTGCCTTGGCACTTGTTGGAAAAATGGTCTCTTGCCGGAACCATACTTTTGTGAGGCTAGGCAAAGCTTCGAATACGGCGATAATAGACGGCATAGCCTATGAACGAAACGCGCGTAGCGGAGTCGTCCCGAATAGCGATTCGGGGCTCGACCGATCATGAGCCTTCATCTCGTGCGTCAGGAATAACTATGTTGACACCGAAAGCCCCCCATCGGGCGCGCATCGCTTTTACCCTCGTTGAATTATTAGTGGTCATCGCCATCATCGCCATTTTGGCAGCCATGCTGCTGCCAGCCCTTTCCAGGGCGAAGAAGCAGGCACAGACCACCCAATGCATCTCCAATCTTCACCAATGGGCCATCGCTTTTAGCATGTACGCCTTGGACAACCGCGACTACTTCCCGACTGGCTGGATGGCCGGCAACCCGAATTCGGTCTGGATGGGCGCCTGTCAACCGTACTATAAAAACACCAATATTTGCCTCTGCCCGACTGCCATCATTCTGCGGAGTTCGTTGCCACAGGCTCAGCAATTCGAAACGCAGGTGGATGCCACCTATTGGTCATGGGGACAGATGGGAGTGAACGGGTATCCGATTGAAGACTATGGCTGGTATGGCGAAGAGGGCAGTTACGAATTCAACGGTGATATTTACGGATTGAAAATGTCCATAGCAGGGCCGCTAACCATCACGCCGGTATTTGGGGACGGCCTCTGGGATGGAACTAATCCACAAACGACCGATCCCGCCCCCATCGCGCAAGGCTACCAGGACACTAGCTATATTGGCGGCCTTAGCGAATTTGCCCTGGTCCGGCACGGCGGCCGAAATCCGGAAAACATGTGCTTCCTGGATTCGTCTGCCCGAGTCGTCGGGATAAAGCAGATTTGGTCATTCAATTGGGAGCCAGGGTGGGTCCCCGATCCTCCGCCGCGCTGGCCGACGTGGATGAGCCCATACAATTAGAAATAAGTCGTGTTCGTGTTCCGCGGTTATCAGAACTAACCCCATCAAACTATGAAAAAACCATTGTCAATTATTGTCGTTGCTGCCGCCTTATTTGCCACAAGCTCGCCGATCTGGGGTCGGGGCATCGTCCTTTATACGGAAGACTGGGGCACCACCAACGGAGGCACGAGTTTCCCCGCAGTGGGTTGGACTCTGGTGGCGCCTCCTCCGGGCCCCGCGCCGTATGAGGGTTTTTATTCAGCCACGGCAGCGGCCGACTCCTCCACTGGCAATCCCTTGCCTACCGAGACTATCTACTACACAGGCCTGCCAGCGGGCCAAACCGGAATGTTTTACACCGTGG
>DASYNM010000325.1:0-3621 GCA_036008545.1 Verrucomicrobiia bacterium | reverse complement strand
GTAGGCCATAATCTTCAGTTCAATCCCGAGGCAATGCGGATGCGTGAACTGGTCAAGAATGGTTTCCTAGGCGGCCCTCCCGCCCACATCGAGTGCGTGCAATGCTTTAGTCACGATGATCCTACGTACGGGAAAGCGCTGTTGGGGGACAGCGCGCATTGGATCCGATCTCTGCCTGGATCTCTGCTGCAGAACCTTATCAGTCACGGCCTGGCCAAGATCGCGGAATTCCTGCCGACCCACCGGCCCACTGTGATCGCCTACGCCTACTCCAGCCCTTACCTCAAGAGCCTCGGGCAGGCGGATGTCGTTGATGAATTGCGGGCCATGATTTATGCCGGCGACCAAACAACCGCCAACTTCACGTTCTCGACCCAGCTTGGCGCCGGCAACACCCAGATTTGGCTTTATGGCAGGAAAGCGTCGCTCCTGGCGGATAGCACGAATCGCATTCTGGTTCCAATCCGGCAGAGTAGCTACAAAAGCTATCTGCGCTTTTTTCTCACGCCGCTGATTTATGCCCGGGAGTACCGGAGAAACTCGTGGCACAATATCAAACAGTTTCTGAAGAAGGATTTTCACATGGACTACAGCATGAAAATGCTCATGCAGTCCTTTTATCGCTCGATTCAGGATAAAACGCCACCGCCGATCCCGTATCGGGAAATTCTGACCACAGCCTGGATGATGGACGATATATTCTCCCAGATTGGTAAAAACTCCTGACGATGTGCGCCGGCCATGCCGATCACGATCCATACCGATTGTCGCTTCTACCAAGGGAGCATGCCCTGCGTCTTCCACAAGAGGAAGGGCAGGCTTTGTGACAATTGCGCCGACTACGATCCCATTCGCACCAGGATTCTGATCGTCAAACTGGCCGCCATCGGCGATGTGCTCCGCACAACCAGCATATTGCCGCCTCTTAAAGCGAAGTATCCCGGGGTCGAGATAACGTGGATCACCAAAGCCGACGCCGCGCCGTTGCTCAGCAATAATCCATTGGTGGATCGCGTCCTCATCGTCGAGGAGGATTACCTGGCCTACCTGAAAAACGAATCATTCTCAGTCGGCATTTGCCTGGATGCAGACCAGCAAAGCGCCACTATCCACAGCATTGCGCGATGCGAAACGCGGTTCGGCTTTGTGGCTGATGCGGAGGGCAAGGTTCACCCCGCCAACGACGCGGCCAGGGAATGGTGGCTGATGGGTGTCAACGACGGCCTGAAAAGACAAAACCGCAAGACCCATCAGCAGATCATGTATGAGATTTGTGATTTGCCGCTGCCGACGGTCCCGCCCAGCTTGCATTTGAACGGGGATAATGAGGCATTTGTCCACGATCTCCGGCAAAGTTCTTCGTTGCGAAGGGCGACTCGCATTCTCGGCGTCAACACGGGTGGCGGCGGCCGATGGCAGTTCAAAAAATGGACGCAGGAAGGATACATCGCGTTCATCAAGCTAATTATGGCGCAACACCCCGAAGTTGGCATTCTGCTTCTCGGTGGTCCGCAGGAAGTGGAACTGAATGAACGCATCCTTGAGGCTGTAAACGGTGAAGTAGCCGATGGCGGCTGCCACAATTCCCTCCTGCAATTCGCGGCTCTGGTGGCGACGGTGGATGTGCTGTTAACATCAGACAGTCTGGCGATGCATATAGGCGTGGCCCTCGCAAAACCGACCGTCGTTCTGGTTGGCCCGACCTCGCCGTGGGAACTCGATGTCTTCGGCCATGGCGGGGTTCTTGACAGCGGCATCGAATGTCTGGCATGCTATTTGTCGCGCTGCGATAAAAAGATCAATTGCATGAACACGTTATTGCCGGCCTACGTGGCCGCGAAAATCAACGAATACCTTCCTCACTCATGAAAATACTAATGGTCTTTCCCTACGCGGCCCTGCCGCCGCCGCTTGATCTGGGTGGCACCAAACGCAATCTGCCTTTCTTTCTCGAGTTGGCGAAATACCACGAAGTATCCGTCCTTTCCTATGGCACGCCGGAAGAAGAACAACTTTTCCGGAAAAGTTACGGCGGACTTTGCCATGACGTGCGCTTTGTCCGCCGCAAACGCCCACGCATTTTTGGCGCCATGCAAATGCTGTGGCTGCTGGGCACTGGACGCAGTTCGTTCCGCATGTTGTACCGACATGCTATGCAGCGGTCCATCAACCAGATAGTTGCCAAGGGGCGGTTTGATCTCATCCACTGCTGTGTGCATATGTTCGGTTACTTCAACTTCCCGCACGACATTCCGGTGACGAGTGACACACACGAGGTCAAATACGATCTGTTGCGCCGTACCGCTGAACACACGCGGCGCCGTTTTCGTAAAATGTGGCTGGCCCTGCAATGGAGATTGGGGAAGCGCGAGGAGATGGAGCTATGCCGCAAATTTGATCTGCTAATCACGACCACGGAGAGGGACCTTCAGGTCTTCCGAAAAAACCTGCCTGAGCAAAACATGGCCGTTGTGCAAAATGGCGCGGGGAACAGCTTTTTCGAAGACTTGGGTTTCGAAGCAAAGCCGTTTGTCATGGTATTCACCGGTCTGTTCACTCATTTGCCCAACAGCGACGGGATCATCTATTTTCTGGATCATATTTTCCCGAGGATTTGCGAATTGGAGCCGCGGGCCTGCATTTATATCGTCGGCAAGAGTCCGCCGCGCGCTTTGCGGGCACGCGCGTCCAAGAACATCGTTGTCACTGGATTCGTGGAGGATGTCCGCCCCTACATCGCCCGCGCCCAAGTCTTCGTCATACCGCTTCTGGCCGGCGGAGGCATCCGCGGCAAAGCACTCGAAGCCATGGCCATGAAGAGGCCGATTGTCACCACGACCCTTGGAGTCGAAGGAATTGATTTGCGCCACGAACACTCAGCTCTTGTTGGCGACACGCCTGACGCTTTCGCCAACGCGGTGGCAAGACTTTTTCGCGACGCCGGACTTCGGGAACGGATCGCCAGAAATGCCTTCGCAACCGTGCAGCGCTCCTACAATTGGGAAGCCAAAGGCAAGGAACTCGACGGCCTGCTTCGATCCGTGGTGGCAGCCCGCGCGCGTAAAACCAGTCTGAATGTCTCCCCAACGGCCAGCCTGGAGCCACGCACCATTTGAATCTTGGATTCGCTTAAGAGGTATATTCGCTCGGCATTGCCGAAACATCTTGTTGTCTTTGACCGCAGTTATCGCCACCGTGGTCTGCCTCGCTTTCGTCGCCAGCCTCTTGAGGATGGATCGCGCCGCCGCGCCGGGTTTGTCCAAAGCTCTTTGGGCGCCGACCGTGTGGTTCCTTTATTGCGCCTCGCGGCCATTGGACGAATGGTTCCAGCCCGGGCAATTCATCGAAGGCAGCGGCAATGGGATCGAATCCGGCAGTGTGTTGGATCGCTACTTTCTGAGCGCCTTGGTTATCATCGGCTTGGGGATTCTTCACCAGAGAAGAATAAATTGGCCGCAAGCCATTAGGAACAACTTCTGGCTATTTGCGCTTCTGATTTTTATGCTGGTGAGCATTCTTTGGTCAGATTTCCCATACGTCTCGCTCAAACGATGGGTCAAGACGGCGGGCACTGCGGTCATGGCCTTGGTCGTGCTGAGCGAGTTGGAGCCGTATGAAGCT
>DASYNM010000324.1:0-18474 GCA_036008545.1 Verrucomicrobiia bacterium | reverse complement strand
TTGGTTGGAACCGGGCGGGGAATAGACGCGCCAGCCGCTCTGACTCAAACCGTCCTCGCCATATAACGCATATAGATTGCCGACGTTATCCCACGCCACATCGAAAAACTCCTGGTTCGTATTGCCCTCGGCGTCCTGGGTCATGCTGGCGACCAGGGTGCCATTGGTCGCTAGAAAGATGCTTGTCGCGCCGCCTTGGAATGAATCGCCATTCGTGCCGTACCCCCTGCTGGTCACCCCGAGGAAGGTTGCCGTCGGGTCCACCGCCACTCCGTAATTGTTTACCATTGTCGGGTCGCCTTGGCCGATTTCCCACAACGCGGATGGATCGGGAGGGCCACCGCTCGGTGCCGGTGGAAAGCACAATGCTTTTGGGTTCAGGTCATTGGTGGCATCCATGATGGTGAAGTCCCAATTGCGCTGAATCGTGTAGATGTTGCTATAGGCGTCCACGGAGACGGCGTACGGGGCCAGCGACAGATCAGAGGCATTGGTGGAAAGAGGCACTTCCACCATCCCGGTGTCGTTTGTGGCGGCAACTCCATTGGAATTGAGCATCCAGGAGAGAATACCCATGCCTCCGGCACCAATTTGATTTACATCCGCCATGTAAATTTGCATGTTCGTGCCGTCGCCAATTACGCATAGGCCGCTTAATAAGATGCCGGAGTACGGGTAATTGTCTCGCCGCAACACGGCCAAATAATTCGTGGAAAGCGTCTCGTCGAATGACACCACGACTCCACTGCCGCTCCAATCATCGACATACAATCTGTCGTCGGATCCGATATCCATCTTCCACGGGCTGGGATTCTGGTAGAGGTCGCCGTTCCAGGTATATCCCCCGGTGCTAAACCCGCCTTCATCGGCGGGGCTGCCATCGGCGTTGCATTTAAGAATGCCATTGGTTACAGCCTCCTCGCTTCCGTTGGTGAAATCGAGGGTCCCATTCGCGCCGTTGCCGATAAAAACGCGGCCATAATAGGGGCTGTTGGTGTTTTTATTGACAGCAATACTGGTGGGAAAGAACACGTCGAAATTAGTTCCGTCATCTGTAATGTTTGTCCAAGTTTGGTAGCCAGCGGCGGCGGCGGTGATGCGGATGTTGTAGGCACCGACGGTGGCAGCGGAGCTGTCGTCGTTGGTTCCATCCCATACAACGGTGTTCCGGCCCGCGTTGGTCCCGACCTCCCCGGAGTCGGAGCTGAAGGTCTTGAGCACATTGGTGCCGGTATAAATCTGGACGGACACATTGGTGGCGACATCATTGAGAATGAAACTAATGGTCACTGGGCTGCCGGGCACGAGTACGCCGACTTGCAGCGAACCATTAAGCCGGATATCGGTGGCATAGACGTTGGCCCGCACCGGAAGGCATGCGCAAAGAAGAAAGAAAGCCCCCGCCACTATGATTTGACTGCGGCTCATCGCTCTCATTCTTTAGGTACCCGTCTCACCTCCGGACTGTCTGCCATTTCCAAATCGATTCAATGCTCTACTGTTATCGAGCCCATCTCATTCTTCGACATTTCCAAGCCAGGTAAGGTTTTGACTCGCCAACCCTGCCAAAGAATGAGATGCGCTTGAGTTAAAATAACTCAAAAATTAGCGGTTGACAGTTTAAAAAAGATGTATCAATCTATCCGTATTCGTTGATAAAACGAATCTCATTCAGAGTGGTGGAGGGACTGGCCCTGTGAAACCACGGCAACCGGCGGCGGCAACGCTGCGGCAGGTGCCAATTCCAGCCCGTGGGTGCGCAAGCCGTTTCTTGCCGTCCGGCGGGCAAAAATGAGAAGAGCATGTCTTCGGTTGATTCCTCTTCTCCTGATGGGATGGGGCGTTGGTTGCCCCCTGTCGAGTGAACGATTATGGAAAAGCATGCTGGTTTCATGAAGGCGCTCAAATGCCGTGAATGCGGACGCGAGTACGCGTTGACCGCCAATCATGTGTGTGATTTTGACTTCGGCCCTCTGGAGGTGGTCTATGATTACGAGCGCATCAAGCAAACCCTCACCCGCGCCGCGATTCAAGCCCGGCCCAAGAGCATGTGGCGGTTCCGCGAATTGCTCCCGGTGGCAGGCGATCCGACCGTCGGCTTGGAAGTAGGTTGCACCCCGTTGATCAAGGCCGACAGGCTGGCTCGGCGATTAGGCATTCGAGAACTCTGGATCAAGAACGACACAGTCAATTATCCGACCCTATCTTTCAAAGACCGTGTGGTCAGTGTGGCCTTGAGCCGCGCCCGCGAACTCGGTTTCACCACCGTCGCCTGCGCCTCAACCGGTAATCTGGCCAATTCCGTCGCCGCCAACGCCGCCGCCGCCGGCCTCAAAGCTTACGTGTTCATCCCGGCGGATTTGGAGCAGAGCAAAGTCCTCAATTCGCTCATTTATGGCGCCACGGTGATCGGCATCAAGGGCCATTACGACGAAGTGAACCGCCTCTGCGCGGAAATCGCGGGCAAATACCCCTGGGCTTTTGTCAACGTGAATATGCGTCCCTACTACGCCGAGGGTTCCAAGAGCATGGGCTTTGAGATCGTGGAACAGCTTGGCTGGCGCATCCCGGCGCACACTGTCGTCTGCATGGCTTCGGGGTCGCTGCTCACCAAGATTCACAAAAGCTACCAGGAAGCCATTAAGCTGGAACTGGTGCCGGAAGCCCGATACCGCGTTCATGGCGCGCAAGCCACTGGTTGCTCCCCCATTTCCTCCGCGCAAAAGGCGGGCTTGGATTTCTTCAAGCCGGTCAAGCCTAACACCATTGCCAAATCGCTGGCTATCGGCACACCCGCTGACGGTTTCTACGCTCTCAAAGTCATGAAGGAAACCGGCGGCAGCGCCGACGATGTCACGGACGACCAGATTCGCGAAGGCATCAAGCTGCTGGCCGAATGCGAAGGCATCTTCGCTGAAACCGCCGGAGGTGTCACCGTCGGCGTGGCCAAGAAATTGATTGCCTCAGGCGCCATTCCGGCCGATGATGCCGCCGTGCTGTGCATCACGGGAAACGGGTTGAAGACACTTGATGCGGTGGCCGGCCATGCCGGCTTCACGCGGGAGATCAAGCCCAGCCTGAGAGAATTCGAGAACCTGCTTGACGCGGAGACACGGTCGCCCGCCCGCGCCTGAGAGCACAACCCACAAGCATTATGCCAGTCAATGTTCGCATTCCAACGCCCTTGCGCAAACTCACTGAGAACGAGGAAATCGTTCAGGTCGCCGCCACCACCGTCGGCGGCGCCATCGCCGAACTCCAAAGTCGTTTCCCCGGCATCAAAGAACGATTAACCGACGAAGCCGGCAGCGTGAGGCGGTTCGTCAACGTCTATGTCAACGAGGAGGACATCCGCTTCCTGCAAAACCAGGAAACCGCTTTGCGCGACGGAGACGAAGTCAGCATCATCCCCGCCATCGCGGGCGGATAAGAAAGAACACTCATGCCGACCGCCAAATCCAAAACCGCCGCCGAGACCGTGCAAAAACGCCTCTGGCTTATGTATCCGCCGAAGTTGATTACAAATCCCGTGGTCTGGGAGCTCGGCCACAAATTCCCCGTCGTCACCAATGTCCGTCAAGCAAGCGTGACTGATGAGATCGGCATTGTGTGCCTTGAAATTAGCGGCCCGCCGAACAGCATCAAAGCCGCGATTCAATGGCTGGAAAAACAGGGCATCAAAGTTGAACCGATTGAGATTGGTGTGATCGAGAGTTAAGCGATGCGGACGCAAATTTGGTAGTGACAAGGAATTTACGGCCAAAATCCCTAAGGTTTTCCCCTACAAATATTTAGGCTTTTTTTTGAGTCACCGCTTGACCCGCCGCTGGACATGCATTAAAGCTTAACCCGTCCTGCACATTTGCACTTGTTTGAGCAGGAGGCAGCTACCAACGGTATGACAAAACGCGATCTTGTAGTTCTTATCAGCGAAGAGACGGGCTTGGTTCAGCAGCAGGTGCTGGACGTGGTCCAGAAAACCCTCGACCATGTCTGCGATGCGCTGGCCGATGGGCGCAACGTCGAGCTGCGCAATTTCGGCGTCTTCGAAGTTAAGGTGCGCAAAGCGCGCATCGGGCGCAACCCTAACCGACCCGAAACCGATGTTCCCATTCCTCGCCGCGCCGTGGTGAAATTCAAACCGGGCAAGGAAATGCGCGAAGCGGTTTTGAAATTGTCTCCCCAAAGCAGCAAAGCTTGAGGTGGTTTCAACGTTTACCTTCTGAGCTTGCACCAGGGAGCGGCGCGGACAGAAGATCGTTTTGGCTGGTCCGCCACGCGCCGCTGGCCGTGTTTGTCTCTCTGGCTTTTTGGTCCTGCCTTGAACCTCGCCACGCGCGGGCCGAAGATATTCACACCGAGAGCCGGACGCCTTTCCTGCACAACATCCCATTGCACGATACCCAAGGCCGCCTCATCTCTCCGCCTCCCGTTGTGGGCGAGGACGGCAAGCCGCAGGAGCCCAGAGGCAATCCATATTCACCTGCGCAAACATGCGGCAAATGCCACGATTACGACGCGATCAGTGAGGGCTGGCACTTCAATGCCGACTCGGCCACCTTTCCTTCAGGACGTCCCGGCGAGCCTTGGATTTTGACCGACCCGGCCACGCGCACTCAGATCCCGCTTTCTTATCGCGGATGGGCCGGCACGTTTAAGCCGAGGGACTTGGGCTTGAGCGATTTTGAATTTGTCACCAATTTCGCCCGTCATTTTCCCGGCGGCGGCCCTGGCGAGCCGGGCAAAATCAGAGCCACCGATCCTCAGATGGGCCGTATGCTTGTCACCGGCAAGATGGAGATCGATTGCCTCATCTGCCACCAAACCACGGGGCGCTACGATCACGAGGCCCGCTTCAACGCTCTCAAGGCTCAAAACTTCCGCTGGACTCCGACCGTCGCCGCCGGCCTCGGCGTCTTTGCCAGTTTCAAGAGCGCTGGCAGCATTGCTGATGGCTGGAGTCCCGGCAAGCCGGCTCCCTCGGTTTTGCCCGCCATCAAGTATGATCGCGCCAGATTCGACACTGAGAACAACGTCTTGTTCCAAGTCTCGCGCCGCGCGCCTGTCAATAATTGTTACTACTGTCATACGAGCGAATCCGCATTGGGCGATGCCCGCTGGCATTCTGATCTGGATGTTCATATTAAGGCCGGCTTGCTGTGCGTCGATTGCCACCGCAACGGACTCGATCACGCCATCGTCCGCGGCTACGAAGGCGAAATCCGCGACCGGCCCATTAGCGATTCAATGATCAACCTCCGAATGCTGCTGCTTCGTCGCGACGATACCGGCATCAGCGAGGACGACGCTCGGAAACTGGCCAAGCAAAAACTTCAGTCCGAGGCGGGCCAAGTCGAAACCCTTACGTGCCGCGGTTGCCACACCGAGGGAAGGTTGGGTTCGCCGCGTTTGGTGCATAAAGGCCTGCCGCCGATCCATCTGGAAAAGCTGTCCTGCACCGCGTGTCATTCCGGACCTTTCCCGCAATCGGAACCGCAAGTCGTTCACACGTCGCTTGCGCACAAGCTCGGCTTGCCAGCGCCGGAACGTGGAAAAAACACCGCGCCGGTTATCCTCGAACCCGTTTTTTTGCGCGGCGCGGACGGCAAGATCGCTCCTTTCAAAATGGTTTGGCCGAGCTATTGGGCGCGCCTCAACGGCACCAACATCACACCCGTGTTGCCGGCGGAAGCAGCCAAAACGTTGACTTTGCCGCAACCCTCCAGTGACGATGCCGCCCGCGACCCATACAACACCAAGCCTCTAATGGACCGGCAAATTCAGGATGCGCTGGCTTCGTTCCCGGCTGATCCTTCCAAGGGCCAACCGGTTTTTATCGCAGCGGGCAAAATTTACCGAGTCGAGAAGGGGGTGCTGCACGCCAGCGAGGATCCTGCCGCAAAACCCTACGCGTGGGCGCTGGCGCACGATGTCCGGCCCGCCACTCAGGCCCTTGGGGCGCGCGGCTGCGCCGATTGCCATGCCAGCGATTCGCCAATGTATTTCGCCACCGTCGCCGCTCGCGGACCGGTCGAGCCGACGAACGGCTTGAGCAAGGAGATGTGGGATCTGCGCGGAGACGACAAGACCGTCGCCTCCTTCTTTGCGTTTACGTTTCATTTCCGCCCGCTGCTCAAGGTCCTTGTCTTTGCAGCCGCACTATTGGTTCTGGGCGTCTTGTTGCACTACGGGCTGCGCGGCTTGGGCACCATCACCGCGCCACCGTCCTCGACGGGGAAGGGGCCGCCTTGAACCGCGCCGCACGAAATCTGTCTTACGCGTTGCTCTGCGCAGCCGGCCTGGTCCTGGCGGCAACAGGGATTGGCACTTTTGCCTTGGGCAAGGCGCCCATGACGCATTGGGTGTTGATGGCCCACGTGGCAGTCGCGCCGTTCTTCGCCGCCGGACTGGCCGCAGTGGCGCTGACATGGTCGGGCGTCTGTCGCGGGGGCGCGGATTCGCCTCTGAGTTGTCCCGCCCAGGTGCTGTTATGGGTGGTTCTGCTGTGCGGGCTGGTAGTCATTTTATCAGGCGTCCTGCCCATGACCCCGCTTTTTGGAGCGCAGGGTCAGCATTTCCTTTACTTGACGCACCGTTACAGCGCCATCGTCTTGACAGCCGCCATCCTCCTCCACCTCCCCATGCTGGCCCGCCGCAAGTGAGCACCGGGCCGGTCTTGCCGGCTCCTAATCCTAATCCTAATCCTAATCTCAATCTTCCTTCACCATGAACTTTCTCGCGTCACCGGAAACCGACCCGACTTCAATCTACCGTCAACGCGACGGCCTCTACGCCGTCGATATGCTCACCGCCGCCCTCTGCCACCTCGATCTATTCAGCCGCCTTGCGGAACAACCGGCGGATTTATCCTCCCTGTGTCGCGCGCTGGATGTGCGCGAGCGACCCACAGATGTCATGCTGACGCTGCTGACGGCCATGGGCCTTTTGCAAAACAATGGAGGTGCATTCTCTCTGACGAAGATAGCGCGCGAGTTTCTTGTCCCCTCGTCTCCGTGGTTCATCGGGCCTTATTTCGCCTCGGTGAAAGAGCGGCCAGTTTGCCGTGATATCCTGGCCGTTTTGCGCACGGACCAGCCTTCTAATTTTGCCAGTCTGCGCGACGAAAAACAATGGTCCAAGGCGATGGAGGACGAGGCCTTTGCGAACAATTTCACTGCCGCCATGGACTGCCGTGGCGCTTTTCTAGGTCCCGCGCTCGCGGCTACTTTGGATTGCTCGCAGCATCACCGGCTATTGGACATCGCGGGCGGCTCAGGTGTCTATGCCTGCGCCATCGTCGCGCGCCATCCGCACCTGCGGGCCGGCGTCCTGGAAAAACCTCCGGTGGACCGCATCACCCGACGTAGCTTGGCGACTCGCGGATTCGCCGACCGCGTCGAGGTCATCGTCGGCGACATGTTTGCGGAAGCGTTGCCGGCGGGCTTCGACATGCATCTTTTCTCCAACGTTCTGCACGATTGGGATCAAGGCCTCGTGCGGCAATTGCTGGCCAAATCCGCCGCCGCGCTGCCCGTTGATGGAATGATTATTATACATGACGCCCACATCAACGCGGACAAGACCGGCCCGCTGCCCGTGGCCGCTTACTCGGCGCTCTTGATGACCATCACCGAGGGGAAATGTTATTCAGAGAGGGAAATTGACGGTTATCTGACGGAGGCTGGCTTTGGGGACATCGCCTTCGCTCCCACCGCCGCCGACCGCAGTGTCATCACCGCGCGCAAAATGTCAGGTTAGCAAAGGCCGGCCTTCATTGTCTTGGCGGTAATCAAACGCGGCCATAGCCGAGCCAGTCGGGAAGATTGGCCTCGCACCAGCGGCGGTAATCTTCCATGGTGTCGAAGGAGCGATACGGTTCGTCGTCCAAAACCGGCTTGTAAGTGTGGATAAAGGAGTACCGGAAACGTGTCTTGAGCGGGCTGCGCGCGGCGGCTTCAAACTCCTCCAGCCATTGGCTGGCGAGGGCCGATGATTCATCGCCAGCAGTTTCCATGGTTTGAATTCTACTGCCAGGCCCGGAGGCTGTCGAGCCGCGACTGCAAGCGGCGGCGGCCTGCGGCGCATCTCACTATTTGGACGACTTCGCTCAACTCCCTCTCCTCCACACACTTGTGGAGGAGAGGGCCGGGGAGAGGAGGCTCGATCAGACGCCACCCCTCTCCCTGTCCCTCTCCCCGCGTTGCCGCGGGGCGAGGGGACGTCATCGGACGCGCTCAGAGCAATGTGCAAAAAAATGAGATGCGCCCGGCGGCCTGTTTACGCCCTTGGCTTCAGTTCATCTCTCGCAGGAAATAGTCTTGCTTTCCAACCTGTGCCGATTGTTCTTGTTGCACATGCGAACGAGCCGCTTTCAGTTTCTTGCCCGAGCTAGTCTGGCGTCGGCCGCTAGGGCTGGGATACGCATCATGGCGCCATGAAGTGTTTCAAGCATGATACCGATGCTGTGGGGGTCTGCCCCTATTGCGGGCGGGCGTTGTGCGCGTCCTGCGCCTCCGTGTCAGTGAGCGCGGCACCGCGATTGGCTTGTTCGGAGGAATGCGCCACGGCGCTGGTGCGCAACGAAGGGGCTTTGCAATTGCTGTTGCAGAAAAGCCGGCAGAGCGCGCGGGCCAATTCCGTTTATTGTTACTTGTGCGGCGGGCTGTCGGCGGGTGGGGCTGTCGCCGCTTGCTTCTGGCTGCCGATTCCATTGGTGATCTGGCTGCTGGCCGGGTCCGCCTTTGCCCTGATTATTTCTGGCGTATGGTTCGGCCGTGGCGCGGCAAAAATGAAGTTGTAAACGAAGCTGCGTTACGCAGGACCCGCCAACACGCGTTCCCTTTCGGCAGCGTTGAGCACCCGCCACTTTCCCGGTGGCAGATCGCGTGGTTCGAAATTCCCGATTCGCACCCGCAACAAGCGCAAGGTTGGCAAGCCCACCGCCGCCGTCATGCGGCGCACCTGCCGGTTTTTCCCTTCCACCAATTCCAGGGCGATCCAGGCATCAGGCACTGTTTTGCGGAATCGAATCGGCGGCTGTCGCGGCGGAATGTCCGGCTGCGGTTCGAGGAAGCTCGCGCGGCACGGCAATGTTTTTCTGCCTTGAACGACTACGCCTTGCGACAATGGGCGTAATTCTTCCGGGCCAGGAATGCCCTCAACCTGCACCCAATAAACGCGTTGATGGCCGCGTCTTGGATGCAGCAGCAAAGCGTTTAGAGCAGGTTCATCACTCAACAAAAGCAATCCCTCCGAGTCGGCGTCGAGCCTGCCGATGGGATAAACTCGCGGTGGAAAACCGAATTCCGCCAGCGTCCGGTTGGCCGAACCGTCGCCGGAGAATTGCGACAACACGCCGTAAGGTTTGTTAAATGCGATGAGCACGCCGGACACCCTTAACACCCCTTGGGGAGGGTTCCAAAAATAATTTTCACTTGGACAGTATTTGTCCAACCACCCTTGCTAAGGTCGTCGCCAATAGTGAAAGGAATTATGAATACAAATAGAATCAGTCAGATGGAACTTGGCTTGGATGCAAAATCGCGGCGGCTCGCCCGGCAAGGCCGCCGCCAGCGGCGTCAGCGCGCGCAGTGGTGGTTCGCGCAGATGCGGCGTGTGGTGGGTGCCGCGATGGAGTGGAGGCCGGAACACCAGGCGCGCCCGGCTCAGAGTTGCCTGGCGCTGACAGTCAAGAGGTCTTGAATATTTATCCGTTTGCCCCGATGTTGGGGCATGGAATTCGCCACTGTTTCCACAGCTAACAATCCGGCCGAAGCGGAACTGGTCAAATCCCGGTTGGAGGCCAACGGATTCCTGGTTAACCTCAAGCATACGGAGGCCGCGTTCAGTCTTGGCTATGGGTTTGCCGTCCACGGTGTCCAGATCCAGGTTCCAGAAGACCAGGCCGAAAGCGCCCGTAACTTGCTGGAATCGAAAGACCCGCCCACTTCGTGAAGCCGCTCATTTCGCTCCGTCATCTTCAGAGACTTCTGCCCGCTGGCGAATTGTGCTTGGAACCGCCGGTTCTTGAAAATTACGCCGGCGACAAATGGTTCGCCCGCCACCTGCCCGAAGCAGTGGCTCTGCCGCGCAGCACCGCTTCCGTTGTGCGGCTTTTGAAATTCGCCTCCGCCCACAGCATTCCAGTAACCGCCCGTGGCGCGGGTTTCGGCTACGTCGGCGGCTGCGTCCCGGCGTGGGGAGGAATTGCTCTTTCGCTCGAGCGGATGAATCGCATCAAGGAAATCAACGCCGGCGATTTCGTGGCGGTGGCCGAAGCGGGCGTGATCCTGCAAACGCTGCAAGACGCCGTCGAACGCAAGGGTCTCTATTATCCGCCCGACCCCGCCAGCCGCGCTGATTGCAGCATCGGCGGCAACGTGGCCACCAACGCGGGCGGTCCGCGCTGCCTCAAATACGGAGTGACGCGGGATTATGTCCTCGGCCTGCGCGCCGTGCTGGCCGATGGCACGGAGGTCGCGCTGGGCGGACGCACGCACAAGAACAAGACCGGCTTCGACTTGACACGGTTGATGGTGGGTTCGGAGGGTTTGCTCAGCGTGGTCACGGAAGTGACTTTGAAACTTATTCCGCTGCCGCCATTTCGCGCGTTGCTGGTGGTGGGATTTGATTCGATGAAGGCAGCCGCGCGCGCGATTGGCGCGATTTTCGCGGACGGCTTTCTGCCGAGCGCGCTGGAAGTGGCTGATGAATTCACACTCAAAGCCGCCGCGCGACGGACGGGCAGCCGCCGGTTGGGCGGTTCACGTTCCTTGCTGATGGTGGAGTTGGATGGCCGCCCGAAATCAGTGCGCGGCGACGCGCAAGCCCTGGGCCGGTTGCTGAATTCGCAAGGACCGGTTTTCATGCAGCGCGCTTACGGGCGCGAGGAGTGCGAGAAGTTGTGGAGCTTGCGGCGCGAATTTTCCTATTCGCTGCGCGATACGGGCCTTGTCAAATTAAACCAGGACATCGTGGTGCCGCGCGGGCGATTGGAGGACCTTTTCGCGTTCACGGCGCGATTGCAGAAAAAGTCCGGCCTGCCCATCGCCTGTTTCGGGCACGCCGGCGACGGCAACATTCATGTCAACATTATGTATGACGAGAATTGGCCGGGAGTCAAAGGACGCACGCGCGCGGCGCTGGACCAATTATTCAAGCAAGTTCTGGCGTGGGACGGGGTGATTACCGGGGAGCACGGCATTGGCTTGGCCAAGAAACCGTGGTGGCCACTGGCAGTTTCGCCCGCCGTCAGGACGCTGCACGGGAAAATCAAGCACTGCCTGGACCCAAAGGGGATTTTGAACCCGGGTAAATTCGTCTGAATCGAGTAATTTAGCGGCCACTTCGCCGTGGCCGCTAGAATTCGACAACGAACAATAATTCTGCTTATTGGCGATAGCCGCCGCGACGTTCTCCGCCGCCGCCGCCACCCCCGCGATAGCCTCTGTCGCCACCGCCACCACCACCGCCACCCCGATAGCCGCCGCCGCCGCCACCACCACCACCGGGCGGACGCTCTTCGCGGGGACGAGCTTCGTTGACGGTGAGCGGACGGCCTTGGAAGTCCTTTGAATGGAACATCTGAATGGCCTTTTCCGCATCTTCTTTCGAACCCATCTCAATAAACGCGAACCCTCGCGAACGACCTGTCATGCGATCTTGCATGATATTGACGGAAACCACCACGCCTGCTTGCGCGAAATAATCCTGCAAGTCATTCTCCGTCGCGGTGAAGGTAAGATTACCGACGAATAGTTTAGCTGACATATAACTTTACTCTTTTCCCATTTTATCTCGAACGGTCCCCATTACGGGCTATCTTAACCGAACGTTCTGCTTTGGGACTAAGCTGAATGGGGCGACGTTACGAGAAACCCTGAGGCGAATCAACAAAAAAATGGACGACTTCACAAATTTGCTTCGGGAGCCAGCAAAACCACAAATTCGCCTTTAGGCGACATCGTGCGGAATTCCTCCAGCAAAGGGCCTGGAAGGCCGCTCCGAAATTCCTCAAATTTCTTCGTTAACTCCCTCGCCAGGACGGACTTGCGCAGGGGATATAACTCGGCCAATTCCTCCAGCAACTTGACAATACGGTAAGGCGATTCGTAAAAAACCAACGTCCCGGGTACGGTCCGCAACGCTTCCAATTGGCGACGCCGCTGTCCGCTCTTGTGCGGCAGGAACCCGACAAAATGGAATTCGTCAGTAGGCAATCCGCTCGCGGTCAAGGCTGCTACCAAAGCGCACGGCCCCGGCACCGCCTCCACTCGCAACCCCGCTGCCAGCGCCGCTGCCACGACGCGCTCCCCTGGATCGCTGATGCCGGGGCTGCCCGCGTCCGTGACCAGCGCGACTTTTTCTCCGCGCCGCAGCCGTTCCAAAATTTCCTCACTGCGCCGTGCTTCATTGAATTGGAAATAACTCAGCAACGGTTTGGAAATGCCGAAGTGCTTCAGCAGACGTCCCGAATGGCGCGTGTCTTCCGCAGCGACCACATCGCATTCCCGCAGCACGCGCAAGGCCCGCAACGTAATATCCTCCAGGTTGCCAATGGGGGTTGCGACCAGGTAAAGGGTGCCCGGTTGCAATGGCGGTAAAGTTGCGTCGCTCATAAAGATGACGATGAGAGCCTTCCGCAATGCGCCCCGAAATTCAAGGCTGTCATGGTTTCTTGTTGCTCAGGCGCAAGCTCTGGTCGTTCCAGTAACGGAATGGGACAGCGTAATTCGCACACGGTTGACGGGGATTGGCTCGACAGTGGGAAAATTTCCTGAAAAAATCTGCGGCGTGAAGCAATCGATTGTGGTGTTGGATTTGGAAGGTGTGCTCGTGCCGGAGATTTGGATTTCCGTCGCGGAAAAAACCAACATCCCTGAACTCCGCCGCACTACTCGCGACGAGCCGGATTACGATAAGCTCATGAGCGCCCGCATCAAAATCCTCGATCAGCACGGACTCAAGCTGGCGGACATCCAGAAAGTCATCGCCACGCTACGACCCTTGCCTGGTGCTCTGGAATTTCTGCGCGAACTGCGTGCGCTGACGCAAGTCATCATCCTGTCCGACACGTTTGAGGAATTCGCCAAGCCGCTCATGCGCCAATTGGAATGGCCCACCATCTTTTGCAATCATTTGGTGATCGAGGCCGGACGCATCGCCGGCTACAAACTGCGTCAGGAAAATCCCAAGCGCAGCGCCGTCACCGCCTTGAAAACGCTCCGTTATTTCCTCATCGCCGCCGGCGATTCCTTCAATGACATCGCAATGTTGACGGAAGCGCACACGGGTTTTCTCTTTCATTCGCCCGACCACATCAAAAAGCAATTCCCACAATTCCCCGCCTTCGAGGAATACGGCGACCTGCTGGCCGCGATGAAAAAGGCGCTGGCATCGTGATGGCGCAGACTGGGCCGCGAGGGGGGACATGGTCTTGCCTGGAATGTTGGCGGCAGCCCTGAGAACCGCTTCCTCGTGTTGCCGAAGCGGTGGGATCAAGGATTGGGACTTATTCGTTCAACCTTACAAGCGCATTCGACGGACAAAAAGTATTAATAAGTTTTTCATATACTTTTCATTCCAGTTCTGCGCATAATCAGCGTAAAGTTTATGGATACCTCCGACTTCAAGTTTTACTGCTCCCACTGCGATCAACCGTTGAAATGCGACCCGTGCCACGCTGGCCGGCAGATTCAATGTCCAGCCTGCCAGCATCTCATCCGTATCCCGAGCCCACCGGCAGGCACTGGTTTCACGCACGTCCAGCCGGAGTCCGGCCAGACTTGGGCCACGCATGTGCCCAAGGGCAACAGGGCCTGAAGCAGTCGGGGCGTCGAAGGTCAGCAGGCGGTCGGCCCACGCCCAAATCTGCGTGTCTGCGTGAACTCGTCCCCATCCTCAGAATAGAGACGCCGCGACTGCGACAACTTCGATTCATCCAACGATTAATTGACGTCCCGGAGAGCTGCCGGAGCATCGGAATAGAGCACCCAAAAATCCCCCACTTGTGCTGTGCATGGCTGTTTGCTAACTTGCGATTAAGGGTTCATTGAACTGTACGGTACGAGTTGAACATTAAACAGGAAAGAGACACATATTATGGCATACGAATTACCTCCGCTCCCCTACGCAAAGGACGCGCTCGAACCCAATATCGACGCGCAAACCATGGAAATTCACCACGACAAACATCACGCGGCTTATGTGACCAATGTCAACAAGGCCATCGCTGGCAAGGCGGATCTGGAGAAGAAAACCGTGGAGCAGTTGATCAGCAATCTCGACGCCGTCCCGGCGGACATCCGCGGCCCGGTGCGCAATAACGGTGGCGGCCATGCCAATCATTCCATGTTCTGGAAGCTTCTCGGCCCCAAAGCCGGTGGCGCCCCCACCGGCGCGCTGGCCGATGCCATCAAGGCCACCTTCGGCAGCTTCGACGCTTTCAAAGAAAAAATTGAAGCGGCAGGCATAGGGAGATTCGGCAGCGGCTGGGCCTGGCTGGTCGTCAATGGCGGCAAGCTTGAGGTTTGTTCGACTGCCAATCAGGACAATCCGATCATGGGCAAAGCTGTCGCTGGATGCGAAGGGCAGCCCATCTTCGGCGTCGATGTTTGGGAACATGCTTATTACCTCAAGTATCAGAATCGCCGCGCCGATTACCTCAAGGCAATCTGGAACGCGGTGAACTGGGCTGAGGTAGCCAAGAATTTCGACGCGGCCAAATAGCGGGCCGATCAACTCGGCGCCGCTATCCAAAATGCTCTTGCGCGCGCGCCAATTTAAATTCGCGTTTCCACGCCCTGCTCTGTTGATGGGCGTGGTCAACGCGACGCCCGATTCTTTTTTCGACGGCGCGCGCTTCGGAGATGTCGCCGCCGCAGTCGCCCACGCCTTGCGTCTGGTGGAGGAGGGGGCTGACATCATTGACGTCGGCGGCGAGTCTTCCCGGCCGGGTGCGGCATCCGTAAGTGAGGCGGAGGAATTGCGGCGCGTGATCCCGGTGCTGGAGAAGCTCGCGAAGGCAACGCAGGTTCCGCTATCCATCGACACCGTCAAGCCCGGCGTGGCGCGCGAGGCTTTGCGGGCCGGGGCATGCATGATCAACGACATCGCCGCCAATCGCGCCGACGAGGCCATGTGGCGACTGGCGGGCGAGAGCGGAGCGGCGTACGTGGCCGTCCACATGCAAGGCTCGCCGGCGACCATGCAGGAAAATCCCGTCTATGACGATGTCGTGGCGGACGTAAACCATTTTTTCGAGGATCGTTTGAAACATTTGCTCGCCTGCGGTGTCAATCCTGAGCAGGTCGTGTTGGACGCGGGATTGGGTTTTGGAAAAAGGGTGGAGGATAATTTGCGGTTGCTTGCGCGCCTGCGCAGCTTTACAATATGGCAGCGGCCATTGATGGTGGGTGCGTCCCGCAAATCCTTTGTCGGAACGGTTTCGGGCGCCAAGATCCAGGATCGGCTGGCGCCATCGCTGGCCTGTGCGTGTTGGGCCGTGGAAAACGGGGCGCAGATCATTCGCTGCCACGATGTGGCGGCCACGCGGCACGCCTTGCGCATGACCGAGGCTGTGATGAAACAGCAGACAAATGCCGGAGATTTTACACATCGTCCTTAGAGACTTGCAGACAGGCTGGCGGCCCGTGCTGGAGATTGCCATCCTCTCGGTCGGCATCTATTTCAGTCTCAACTTTATCCGCGGCACACGCGGCGCGCCGGTGGTTTATGGCTTTTCCCTGCTCGTTCTCAGCCTGACCATCCTCGCCTACTTCCTCAACCTCGAAGTGCTGATCTGGTTGATCCGTTCCTTCGTCGCCTTCGCCGTGGTTGCCATCCTTGTCATCTTTCAACCCGAGCTGCGCCGGATTTTGGCCGAGCTGGGCACGCATCCGCTTTTCACGACTAGCCACGAGCAGCGCGAGACGATCGAGGTCATCATCCAAACCGTCGAACGCCTCGCCGAAGTCCGCATCGGCGCGCTTATCGCCATCGAGCAGACCATCAACTTGCAGGAAGCCACCGAATCCGGCTTGCCTGTCAACTGCGAGGCCACGCCGGAAATGCTCGAAACGATTTTCTTCCCCAACAACGCCATTCACGACGGCGGCGTCATTATCAAAGGCGACCGCATCGCCTTCGCCGCCTGCATTTTTCCGCTGACGCAACGGCAGGATTTGAATGCCTCCCTGGGCACGCGGCATCGCGCGGCCATCGGCCTTTCGGAAGAGACGGACGCGGTGGTGGTCGCGGTGTCAGAGGAGACAGGTTCCATTTCGCATGCCTACAAAGGGCAGTTCGTGCGCGGCGTCACGACCGAGCAACTGCGCGCTTTTCTGACTTCGATTCTCATCAAACCGGGCAAGCAGCACAACATCCTCCGATTTTTCCGGCCGGCGGAGGAGTCGTCCCAGGAAGGCAATTCTGCCCGTCCGGCTGGGGAATCGCGCAAAGGTGGCAGCCACGCCCTGATTCCACACCAGCCCAAACCGTGAACGCCCTGCGCCATCTCATTCTCCACAATTTCTGGCTCAAGCTCTTCTCCATCGCCATGGCCACGGTCATCTGGCTGGCGATTCATTACAGCATTCACGACGAGCTGAACATGAATCAGACGCTCCGGTCCGAATACATTCGCGTCCCGATCTCGCTTCAAACTACCGCCGGCGATAAGCGCGTCTTCCGCATTACTCCCGAGGAAGTGGTCGTGACCGCCGTGGGCAAGGACGAAGCCTTGCTGCGCGCGACGCGCAAGGATATCCGCGTCAATCTCGATTTGACAGACTTCCACGCCGCGGAACCCACCTACAAGGAGCTTGTCGCCGACGCGCCGGCGGACATCAAAGTGCTGGCCATCTCGCCGCCCACGGTGGAGGTGAAGCTGGTGACGCAGCCGTGAAGCTGGCCGCGTTGGCAGAGCGGCCGTTTCCTGCATTTGTCCTTCGCGAGGGTCAAGAAAAGTCTGATCCTTAATGTCGCTGGCACGGGTCATAGTGAAACCATCTGAAACTATCGTGGAAATCAACGAGTTGCATAAGCTGATTCCGAACTTTTGAGAACTTGAACAGACCCGCAAATGGACGCCACATGCACGAGAAAAAGGTGGAAAAATCATGAAAATCAACGACTTGCGTAAGGCCTATCCTGCAAATCAACGACTTAGCCCCGTAGCCGCCGACGTGAGTCGGCGGATTCTGAATACGCGGATTCTTGATGACCAAGCCGGCTAGATCGGTCGTCCACTGAGTGCCTCGGCGGACACAACTTGCGTGGCTGCGCCCGGACCGCCGACTTACGTCGGCGGCTACGAGTTGCCTTTGCCTGGCCGTGACGCAAGCCCATCCAGATTTCTGCTTCCCGCTGATGTCTTTATGATCCATCATGGCCACGACTTTACACCGATTCGCGAAAGGCAAAAAACCTACCGTAGGCTTTTTGGTATGATTTTTTTTGGAGGGTTTGGATTGATGCTTGTTGCTGCCATGCAATGGCTTGTGGAGGCAAAATCTTCAAAAAACATGAAGAAAGGCAAAGCAAAGTATCATTTTCATTTTGCAAAACCTCGATTTACCTGCCAAAACGCCCCAAAAAAGGCCTTTTTTTTCTGTCAGTACTAATATGCGTTACGCCTTTAGCTTTGTTAGGCATTGCGGCAGAGTGGATTACATTGATTTCTGGAAACCGCGCTTTTGACAAGAATCCTCCGCACAAGCTCCAACGCGTCGGAGCAACCCGCGACGCAGCTTGATTCCGGGGAGCGCGGGCACCTCGCCCTCGCCGACTGCTCCCCTTTCTCCAACACGAATCGGAGAACATGCAGGGATGTGGTCGGCGGGGGCGCCGACCACGACACTCGAGGCGAGTGTGCTCCCCGGAAATCATTCCAGGATTGGAGAACGGGCCTTCGCGGCCGGTGGATGCACAAGCGACCGAATTCAGCGCAGAACCCAATGTCGTTCAAGATTCATTGCAATGTATATGCAAGTGCTGCCGTGAATCTGCAACGCCTGTAAGCCCCGGCTGTTCACCAATCCGGAAGGGATTGAATCATTCAGCCCAGGGTTGCGAGCAACGAGCTACCCTGGGTGAAGGTAAAAAAAGATTAACTACCCCGAAGGCGTTGAATCAAGATGCAGATGGACGCGCGATTCAACCCCTTCGGGGTAGAGGATTTTAAATGGCGCGACCCAGGGTAGGCCCTCTGGAAATCGGGCCAACCCTGGGCTGAATGATCCAATCCATTCTGGATTGAAGAACGGACTTTCGCGGCCGGTGGATGCACATGCGACCGAATTCAGCGCAGAACCCGGATTTTCCAGCTCATGGATTATGCCCCTTCAACCTCCATTGAACCGAATCGAGAACGAACAGATAGTCATTCTTTTGGTGAGACAAAAAATTCTCGCTGTATTGTGATGCTCTGAAGACCGACGAATAACGATTGACAATGGAAAAGCCGGTGTCGATCAG
>DASYNM010000323.1:0-2020 GCA_036008545.1 Verrucomicrobiia bacterium | reverse complement strand
TGCTGGCGCAACACGCCCGTATGCTCGTGCGCCGATCTTTGGAGTTAATTCGCGATCGTTCGACGCTCAACGTACGCATTCTCACACGGAGTCCTTTGGCTCGGCTGGATTTCGATCTGTTCAAGAGCTTTGGTTCTCGTCTCGTGTTCGGCATGAGCCTGCCCACCATGCGCAATGATTTGGCCAAGCTTTATGAGCCTAAAGCGCCCGCGCCTTCGCAGCGTCTCGCAACTCTGCAAGCCGCCAAGGAGTTCGGTTTGCATGTCTATGTGGCCATCGCGCCGACATATCCCGAATGCGACGAAACCGATTTGGGAGCAACGCTGAGGGCCGTAGCGCAACTCGATCCCATCACAGTTTTTCATGAGCCAATCAACATTCGTGCTGAGAATGTTTCTCGCATTGCGGCGCGCGGCAGCGAGCTTGGGGTGAAGGTGCGTACGGAAGTCTTCTCCACCCGCGAGGCATGGCAGGATTACGCACTCGATTCCCTCAATACTGTATTTCGACTTGCGCGCTCCTTGGGAATTTCCGACAAACTTCACCTGTGGCCGGATAAATCTTTGGGCAGTGTGAACGTCATCAAGCGACAGGCAAAACCAGAGAAATATAAAAGGTTTTTGGACGATTGCTGGGCGAGAGTGAGCGAATGGCCGAAATGACTATTCCTCCTCAATTAAAGGCATCAAGCATTCAAGCCACGCGTCGCGTTGGAGCGTCGGCAGTGGCCAAACACGCTCGAATGGAGCGGATTGACTGAGTCGGCCGACCGTCCCAATCAATTTGATTTCGCGTCCGCAACGCCCGACGCGGCGGTTCGCTTGTCCGCGCGGGCCGGGCCGCGCAAGGAAGCGGTCGGAATGCCGCGGCTCTTGGCCAGCGGATCAATATACCAGCGGTAACAGCCTAACTCCGAATAGAACAGGTAAGGCGAATTCTCCCGCCACCACGCATCCCACGCCTCCGCAGTAGCCGTTGCGCCGGGGCCTTCGGGCGCGTAGCGACTGAGCAGGAGCGAGGCGGACGCTTTGGTTTTCTCGTCGCGCATGGCGGCGATGGTTTTCGGCAGAAAATCCGGCGCGTCGAACGGCGCGCCCAAGGCCTTGGCTTCCGCGTCCATTTCCAGGAAATTACCAGGCCCCGGATGCAACCACATGCCGTTGGTTTCGATCCAGGCTTTTCCCTCCACTGGGTCGCGCCAGTTAAAGCTCGCCAGAGTCGCGCCGGAAATCATTTCAGTGGCCCAATCCACGTGCCCGTTGAAGAAGCAATTGCGCGCCCGGCGCCGCGTGGTGCCAATCTTTTCCTCGCCAAAAACCGACGGCGTCACGTCAATCGGACGGTCTTCGGTGAAGCGGCTGATGTAGGCGATGCCGTTCAGAAGCATGGCGCGCCCGATGGCGTTCAACTCCGTCGGCGATTGCTCGAAGCCAAAATGCAGCAGATTTCCCTGGCGCCAAAAAGCCGAGGAGGCGGGAGTTTGTTCATTGATGCCGCCGCTAAAGATTTCGACCTCCGGCACGCTGGCAAATTCGTAATAGTGCGTGGACCAGCCTCGCTCATGATCCTCGATCACCCGGTCGTAGTTCTTGATGTTGTCAATCAAAGGGATGACTTGGACGGTGCTGGTTTTCAGCTCGCCCTGGAAATCTTTTGGCGTCGGAATGGTGGTCGTGGCCTTGATGTCAATCGGGATGGGCGACTGGAAAATCTCGTGCTCGCGCAAACCGTAGGCGACCGGCGCCAGGCACGTGCAGCCGGAGCCGCCCTTGAGCTTCCAGACGACGGCCAGATTCAAGCCCGCGCTGCCCAGCAACACCGTGGGTTTGTGCCATGACGCTCGTTCAGCCAACGGCGATCGGTGCTCCCGTTTGAGTCCGCCATTTTGCGGCCAATCCAGCAGCACAACGTCGAAGTCATCGGCCATGGCCGGTTGGAAATCCTCCAGCGCGACCGTTTGCACTTTGGGAAAATGTTTCTTGAGGAACGGTCCGAATTGATCCGCGCGAGGCCCGATATA
>DASYNM010000322.1:0-3066 GCA_036008545.1 Verrucomicrobiia bacterium | reverse complement strand
TACGCCGGTAGCGCAAGTCATCCCCAGCGAACGGACCAGCGACAGCGGCGCGTGGGCCTCCGGCGGCGTCAGTGACCCTCCCGTGGGAGAGATTGATTCCGGCTATCAGCGCGTTCTGCTCTCGCCGGGCATCGAATTCGACATTCATCCAGTGACGATCTACGCCGATGTCGAGTTTACCGTTTATGACAACGTGCGCGGCAACCAGTTAGTGGCGCCGGAATTGTTCAAGCTCATTGTCAGTTACCACTTTTAAAGCGCTGACACGGAAACTTCTTTGCCAAAACTCGTGGCATGATGGTAAATCATGGCGTGGGCAATTTGACGGCAGCTCAAGCCAAGACGCGACACGCTGAGTTGGCGGCGGAAATCCGCCGGCATGACCACCTGTACTATGCCCAGGATCGCCCGGTCATCAGCGACCTTGCCTATGACCGCCTCTACCGCGAGTTAGCGGATCTGGAGAAGGAGTTTCCCCAACTGGTCACCTCGGAGTCTCCCACCCAACGCGTCGGCGCCGAACCCCTCAAGGCTTTCACGCAGGTGGAGCACTTGCGCCCGATGCTTAGTCTGGACAACACTTATTCCCAAGCCGAGGTGCGCAGTTTTATCACGCGCGTCCAAAAGCTGCTACCCGGTAAAACACTTTCCTGGATCGTAGAACCGAAGATTGATGGTCTGGCGGTCAATTTACGTTATGAGAACGGTGTCCTCACCGTCGGCTCAACGCGCGGCGATGGCACCAAGGGCGACAACATCACCGCCAATCTCAAAACCATTAGATCGCTGCCGATCAGACTCGCGCAAAAAAATGTCCCGCGTGTCCTGGAAGTGCGGGGCGAGGTTTATATGACGCGCGAAGGTTTCCGGAAACTCAACGCCGAACGGACGGCGGCTGGCGAGGAGGTTTTCGCCAACGCCCGCAATTCCGCCGCCGGCTCACTCAAGCAATTGGACCCACGCCTCGTGGCCAAACGGCCGCTGGCCATCGTCCTTTACGCGCTGGGTGAAATCCAAGGCGGGACGACCCCGGAAAGCCAGCACGAGATGTTGCAGTGGCTCAAGGATCTTGGCTTCAAAACGCCCGAGAAAACCTGGCGCTGCCATTCCGAATCGGAGTTGCTCACCGCCATCGACGAGTTGGATAAGCTCCGACACGGCTTCTCTTACGAAACCGACGGCGCCGTGCTGAAGCTGGACGATTTCGCCCAACGCGAGCAGATCGGCTACACCAGCAAGGCGCCGCGCTGGGCCATCGCTTACAAATACGCCGCGGAACAGGCCCAGACGCGGTTAAATGAGATTACCATTCAAGTGGGCCGCACGGGTGTGCTGACGCCGGTGGCTGAGTTGGAACCAATCTTCCTGGCCGGCAGCACCATCAGCCGCGCCACGCTCCATAACGAGGACGAAATCAAACGCAAAGACATCCGCATCGGCGACACTGTGGTCATCGAGAAGGCCGGTGAAGTCATTCCGGCCGTGGTGGGCGTTGTGACAGCCAAGCGCCCGGCGAACGCCCAACCATTCGACTTTTTGGCGCACATCCGCGGGCAATGTCCCGTCTGCGGAAGCAAGGTGCGGCGCGACCCCGAATTCGTCGCCTGGCGCTGCGAGAACATCCATTGCCCCGCCCAAGCCACGCGCCGCCTGGAGTTTTTCACCGCGCGCGGCGCGCTGGATATCGAGAGCGTTGGCGGCATCGTGGCGGACAAGTTGGTGGAGCGCGGACTGGCGCGCGAGCCGCTGGATTTATTCACCGTGGCAGTCGAGGCGCTGGCGGAATTAAACCTTGGCACCGCCGAAGCCCCACGCGTTTTTGGCGGCAAGAATGCCGCCAAAGCCGTCCAAGCCATCGAGCGCGCCCGCACGGCTCCCCTTTCGCGCTGGCTGTTCGGTCTGGCTATCCCTGAAGTCGGCAAAACGACCGCCGGCCAACTTGCCGCGTTCCATGAATCAATCGAGGAAGTCGCCCACTCTTCGTTGCTGAAGGACGTCCTGGCCTATCACGATAAGAGCGACCAGGCCAAGCGCGAGGAAGCCGCGCGGCGTTTGCTTGAGGCCGGTTTTGCCGCCAAGAGCCAGCGCAAGAACGAAAAGGATGCCGGCATCGTGACCGAGGTCGGCCCGGTGGTCGCCAAGAGCGTGTTGGATTTTTTTAGCTCGGACGAAGGGCGAAAAGTTTTGCGGCGGATGAAGGAACTGCACATTCAACCGCAAAGCCAGAAAGCTGGCGCGCCCAAGGCCGGCCAGCCGTTTTCCGGCAAGACATTTGTATTGACGGGCACGCTCCCTTCGATGACCCGCGATGAAGCCGGCGCGCGCATCGAGGCGCTGGGGGGTAAAGTAACCGGCAGCGTCAGCGGAAAAACCGATTTCGTCCTCGCCGGCGCTGAAGCCGGCTCGAAGCTGGAAAAAGCCATCGAGCTCGGGGTGAGAGTCATCGACGAGGCGGAGTTTTTAAAAATGTGCGGTCAGCCGAGTTAAGCCGCAGCAGCCTCGATTCACCGGCTCTCTTAGCCGGAACCATGCAGTTGAAAGACCGGGAAAGAAAGAAATTTAGACAGGATTTACAGGATGAACAGGATGGGTTGCCAATCCGGGAGCGATCGCCAAACAGCGAAGCTTTGTTCCTGATGTCAATTCTTTTTTACATCCGGTAAATCCTGTAGCCCGCACAGCGGGCCGGTCTTAATTTGTTCTGACTCATCCTGTCAAAATTCAGTTCTCTTAACTGCATCGTCCGGCTTAATGGCCATCGGCTTCAAAAATACTCCACCAGGCGTATGTCTTGCCGCCCGGTCCAAATCCCTGTCCAGCGGGAGTTTCAGCATCAGCATCGTAAACGGCCACCTTTATGAACACGACGCTGCCATCCAGGCGCGCTATGTTCCCGCCCAGTTGGTCGTGGAGTGGTCCGACGCCTTCCGCGTAACCGGGATAATACGGCCAGTTGGCTCCATCATTGTATTCAACCAATTCGAGGGCGGCGTTGCCTTGGGCATAAGGCTCCCAAAAAAGATAACACTCAGGACTCCAGACCATTGAGACTTTGGTGGTGGGATA
>DASYNM010000321.1:0-4444 GCA_036008545.1 Verrucomicrobiia bacterium | reverse complement strand
CGGGCGCCATGGAAATGGCCATCTCGATATCCAAGGCCACCTCACCGTCATTCTCGCCGGGAGTTCCATCGAATCCATCCAGCAGAAACGGAGTCACTGGAACATTCGATACTCCCGTATAACCCTCGTAGGCCAGAATGTCCGACGGATAATAAGCATCGAACTCAAGCAACCCTACGGTCTGGCCGCTTCCCATCAGCGAAACTCCCGGCGCGTAAACCGCCCGATAATCGAAGCCGCCAAGATTTCCGTTCGGACCCGACCCAATGGTCTGGGCGGTGGCTTTTGTGGACGCCTTCAACGGTGCGCGCCGCAGATTCATGGGATGGGGTCGGGCGAAATTATCCAGGCCGCTGATGTTCAATATCGGCAAGCCCACCTCCAACGACGGCTCGGAATCCGGCGCAAAAAAAGTGCGATGTTCCGTCGGATGTGCGTAAGTCCGCATGGTCACCTGCAGGGCACGTTCGATGTCCGCGACCGAGGCGTTGACTTCAAGAATCTTCCGATTGGGATGTGCGGACGTAACGGCGAAGCCGGCACGCGTCGCCCAGGTGATCACGGCCTGATAATCCTGCTCGGTGGGGCCGAACCGCGCGTCGAACTCATCTGGCGTGAGGTAATGGCGGTATAAAGGGCTGGAGGGATCGTAGATCTGCCCGATCAGACTGTTGAGCGCGCCGAGATCGTGCAAAGGCAAATTGATTGACAGTGTTAGCTTAGTCGAAGTGTCCAGGCGGCCGAGCGGTTGCAGAGTGGGAACAACCGCCGGTATTTGGCCGGACATGAGCTTTCGTTGGGGGGTTTGCCCCGGTGCCAAAAATGTGGAAACCAGCAGGACGGCTACCGAAATCCAGCGGGTTTTTTTCCCAACCTTTGTAAGATACATGCGAGATTAATTAATCACAAAAAGCCAGTCGCGCAAGTGAATACACAACCGGCCTTCGGCCCCCGCAAGGGAGAAACCTCTCGGTTCAACGAATGCCAACCAAAACCCTGCCGACGCGGCGCCCTTGGTAACAGGAGCGGCGTCGGCAGCTTGCGCCGCGACCAGGCTTCGCAGGCAGACCTTATTTCTTGACGTGTCCGGAGACCAGCTTGGTCATCTCAAACATGCTGACCTGCTTCTTGCCGCTGAAGACGGCCTTCAGATTTTCGTCGGCGTTGATGAAGGTCCTCTTTTTCGCATCTTGCAAGCCGTTCTTGCGGATGTAAGCCCAAAGCTTCTTGGTCAATTCGGTCCGAGGGAGGGGTTTGTCACCGACAATTTTGGCCAGCTTCTCGTCCGGGGTAACCGGTTTCATGAAGGCCGCGTTGGGTGTTCTCTTTGCTTTCTTTGATGTTTTAGCCATGCCTCTTTCTGCCCCTTTGCGCCGGGGAAAGCAACATCAATATTCTGAATTTCGCTCGAATGCTGCTTGACTTTTAGAGAGAGAAACCGCTTCGGACAAACTTTCTTGAAGTTTCGGCGGCGGATTTCGTTCGTCCGATTCGTGCCGCGGTCAGCGAATAAGATCAAGCTACCACGACCGAGTTTCCCAGGAGAATTCAGGAAAGCGCGGCCGCTTTCGGACGCCGGGCATTTGATATATAATTGACAGCGCGAGCCTTGTCAAGTCGCGCTTTGAGCGCTTCAGAAAATGGACCGATTCCTGGAATTATTTGTTAAACCGGAAATTCACCACGTCGTAGTCCTGCATCACGTAAGTCTTCAATTCCAGCCGGACTTTCCCGGCGCGCTTGGCCTGGGTCTCGCCGCCGGTCGCCGCCAAATCGGCGAAGCTGATAATCTCCGCGCGGATGAACCCTTTCTGCATGTCCGTATGCACGGTGCCGGCCGCCTCCCAGGCGTTAGTGCCGGCGCGGATGGGCCAGGCGCGATTCTCCTTGCCGCCGACAGTCAAGAAACAGATGTAGCCGCTTTCCGCCAAGGCCCGCACCAGGAGTGCGTCCGGCGCCGCCAATTCCTCTTCTCCCGCCACCACCACCGGGCGGTTGGTGACAAAGGCATGCGCCGAAATCGCCGCCAAATCCTCCGCTGTCAATCCTAGCTTTGCGACGGGCGTTTCACTGACCAACCCGTCGGCCATTTTTTGCAGCACCTTCTTTTCCGCCTCGCCGGCGTCGCGTCCGAGCCGTGTTTCGACGAAGTCCAGGTCCTTCATCAACAAGTCGCTCAAGGCCGCGCGACTGGTTAGAATGGCGTCGCAAACGGCCAGTTCTTTTTGGTCGGCCAGGACTACTTGCGCATAAGATTTTTTTTGCGCTTCCACCAATTGGTGGACTTGATCAAGGCGGGGGTCCTTGATGTTGTGATTGCCGGTCGGGATGCTGGTAATGCCAAAGAGGCAGATTTTCATGGCCCGTAGTTAGAGTGGCGGTCGCGGAAGGTCAAGAGGCAAAAGGACTGACCTTGCTAAATTCCTTATCCTCGTCGCTGGACTTGAGTCGATGTGGCGCCTTTTGCGGCAAGCGATGAACTGGGAATCTGTTTTGCTCGCGCTTGATGTACACGACACAACCTTCGCCGTTCAGGGTTTACTGTCAAATCAACACTCCGATGGAAAAATAAGGGAGTGCCTCGTGGCCCCGGCTCGTTCAACTTCCCCGGTTTTCTCGCGCAGGCACCCAGGCCCTCGGCCTGGCCGCCGCACGACTACACTCTATTCAACCTTACGCGAACTTGGGGGAGACCTGGACTTTTTGACCAGGGGTGACGACGATGTCGTTTCCAGCCGACCAAACTTTGTCGTTCAGCAGCACTTTGAAGGTGATGGGCGCGGCCACGGTCTGAGCCCAACGCCACGTTCCGCCATCCACGCAGGCCAGCGGCACGCCGTGGTCCCACGTCAGGCCGGAACCTTGGCCGCGCAGAAAGACTGCATTGCCAAAGCCCACGTCGATTTTCACCTCGATGGTGGTCAGGGCGCCGGAGGTGGCTCTTGGGGCGCTGGAATTGGGACTCGCCTCGCTGGAGGTGGTTTTCAGGGCGCTCGGAGTGGATTTGATTTCGTTCGGTTTCAGGACGGCTAACGCCGCGCTTTTTTTCGTTTTCATATTTGCGTGTTCAGTCAATCACTTGATTAATAAATAAAGGCAGAGCAATCGCGCGTCTCCGCTTGGAACGTCAATTTTCAAGCTGCATTCCAATGACGCATGAATCCCTCTCCCCATCCAAAATATTTACACCTTTTCCCGGCCAAGTCAACACCATCAGATTCGTGAAGGAGACCGCATCGCATTTGGCCTTTTGCGCGCCGTGATTCTGGTTTACCCTGGGGCCAATGCTGGAAGTGCCGCAAACCATCCAACCGCCTCGGGGCGTCAAACGATACGTCGGTCGCGTCATCTATATTTACGCGTTTGACGTGGCCTACGATATGTTGCGGCTGCCGCTGCCGGAATTGCTCGGCCAGCCCGTCGCGCAATTTTCCGTCGATGCCAGCCGGCGCAATCCGCGCCACATGTTCTTTTACCGGCCGCAGATGATCCGCCTGCCGCCCATGGAGCGCATCGGCCCCAACGGCCCGGTTCGCATCGAGCGGAGCCTGAAGTTGCTGCCGGTCGGCGCTTTGAGCATCACCGTTTCGGTGCCCTTTGATGTTGGCACGATCGCGGACTTGGTGGAGTTTCATGATTTGGAATTCTCCAACGGCCAACTGAGCAAGGAAGTGCGGCAAATCGCCGAGGAGGCGCGGCGGGAACTGGCCCGCTACTGCATCAAACCGGTGGCGCAGTTGGCGGACGAGGAGGCCTACACAGTTTTTTGTATTGACGCTCCTCTGGTCGCGGCGGATGGCCAGCCCCTCAGCGCCGAGGATTGGCTCCAGCAACACCGGCGCGACGTGGCGGCCTTGCTGACGCAGGAATCTGATGTGAACCAGCTTTCGCGCCAGGAAGCCGACGAATCGACCGGGCGTTATTTGAGCTACTACGAAAATGATTTGGCGGTGTTGGATTGGGACGCGGCCTTGATCGTGCAGGAACCGGGGCAGTTGGACGAAATCCTTTACGTGCTGGAACTGGCGAATTTGCAATTGGCGGAGTTGGAGGCTTACGACCGCATTTTGGACACGGCGTTGGAGCGCTCCTATCGGGACCTGACGCGGCAGCCACGACGCAGCCGCGAATTGATGCGCGAGTTGCGCGAAATCCGCGTCGATCTGGCGCGGTTCAGCGATGAGTTGTCCAACATCACGAAGTTTTTTGGCGACTGGCACCTGGCGCGGCTCTACGAGAACATCGCCGCCCGCTTTCACCTCGGCGATTGGCACCGGACCATCGACGAGAAGCTCAAAACGCTCGACGACCTTTACACGTTGTTGAGCCAGGACCGTATTAACCAATGGATGCTGACGCTGGAAGTGACCATCGTGCTGCTCTTCATCGTCGATTTAATCCTGCTGGTGATGGGACTCAAGCGGCCGTGAAGAAAGAAGCGGCG
>DASYNM010000320.1:0-4767 GCA_036008545.1 Verrucomicrobiia bacterium | reverse complement strand
TACGAGTTCCTTGAGGTCTGCCGCATGATACGTTTCGGGGCGGGGGTCTTTTTGGTTTCTGATTAGCCTGCACTCGACCCAATCGAACTTGCGATATTGTTCCGTTTCGTCTAACCGGCGAAACGGCACTGGATATATTCGAACCCATGAACCGTCTTCACGCAAGCCTGCCGTGCAAACGGTTTCCCCATACTTCCGTGACAACGTAGGATAAGTCTTGACGGTGATGAGGATTCGTTCGCGAGGCATGGTCCATTTTAGATAAACGGGTTGCTGTAAACGGTATTTCGTAGGGCGATCAAAGAACGACGCGCCATCTCGAAAAGTTCTTTCTCGGACCGTTCCGGGTTTTCCAGCAGAGGCGAGTCATCCCAAAGAGTCTCCACATGAACCCATTTGTTTCGGAACCGGCGAATGACATTCAATTCGGCTTTCAATTCCGGTTCTAATTCAGACGAATCAATAAGATCGACCAGACGGCTACCACCGTCAGGATATTCTCCCCTCAAATGCGATTCTATGGCCGCTACGGCTGTCAGCAGAGAGGCAAGATGAGCTTCATGTACAAACGCCAAGTCGGCGTTGCGCATCAAGAACGCCGATCTCTCCGAGGTCATTACGCCACCCTTGAGCAAGTCGTCATCCAATTGCACCAGGTAATTCCATCTCTCGTCAGTGCTCATCGTCAAAGGTGTTCAGGCGAAAAATGACTACCAGGCTTCTGAGCCAGCGCTTCGGCCACGCAATGACGATGACATTGTTCAGGCAAACTCTCATAACAAGTTAGTGCAACCCGATCGCCGCTATCAATCCACTGCTGGATTCTTATCAATGCTTCGTGTTCGTTTGGCAGGCTGTCACGTTCGTAGCTTAAGAACAATTGGTCGTAGGCCGCTTGGGTGTCCAAACCGCGCCGCTTTTCAGTTGCGATGCCGAGCTCTGGCAAATGTTCGTAGCGGATGCCGACGCCAACGCAACTTTTGGATAGGGTTCCCTTTGAAAATCCATATTTCCGGCTTAATGGATTTCGCCGCACATCACACAACAATGTCACTCCATTTATTACCAATAAATTCAGATACTTTTCTAAGGACCGTCCTTCGTAGCCAATCGTGAATAGTCCGGCAGAACTTGCAGACGGACGCGCTTTGTCAATCTCTTGCAAAGCCGCCGTGTCTCCTGCCAATACTCGCTCGGCGATCTCGCTTCGGACCGCGTAATAAGGGTATCGGCGATACGCTTCCGCAACCAGCAAGTTTCCCCGCAAGTTTTTGTGGCGTTTTGCGAATTGATCCATTTTCATTCGCGTTAATGGAGCCACGGCCGCACTTACCTTGCCTGGTCCCGTCAGCTTCCAGATTTGCTCCTCGTCCGCCAGCAAGCCCTGCTCCGTAAGCTTCCGTTTGTCCGAGTAAGACGTAAACGAAAACCCGCCATATTTGTACGGCACAAAATCGTAAGGGCTTTCTTCAGCCTCCTGACAATACAGGAACAGCAGTTTTTGGAAATCTAGAAGGCCAACCTCGCCGTTATGGGCGTCAAGCAAGGCTAGAAGGTGTTTTTGGCGGTCAAATAGCATTGTTTATATTACACGGACTACATTGATTCGGCAATCCAAAAGGCAGCCGGCTGACGAGAATCCCACTGTATGATCATGCGGCATATGCTGGCGTGAATTGTTTAAATCGGAATCCTATTCATCTCAAAACGTCAGGAATTTCCAGACTTGCACGTCGTTGCCGACGCGGAGGAGGAAGCGGTTTTGCTGGAAGGAATACTCGGACGGGAATTCTTCGCGGTTGAAATCCCAAATAATTTTTCCATTGGCCGGGTCGAGCCGGACAATATCGAGATAGACCGGCGAATCGGGGCGGGGCGCGTTGAGGGCTTCGGCCAGGCCGTTGGCCACGGCGATGCCGCCTTGCTGCACGCTGACGGTGTAGAGGAACGGCCCGGAGAGAAAACAGGTCTGCCCCTCCTGCGCGACCTGCCACAGGATTTTTCCCGACGTCGGATCGATTTTCAGCAGCACCGGCGCGACCTTGTCGAATTTGATCTGGTCCGAATACTGGATGTCGTCGGGACTGCCGGAGGTGGAATCGACGTAGAGGGCGCCGTGATCATCAAACTGCACTTTGCTGATGCCGACGCTGGGCAGGCGCCAACGGACTTCGCCCGACGGCAGGGAGAACGCGGTTAAAACGCCTTCGTCGAAAAAGTAAAGGCCGCCGTTGCCTTCGATGGCCGGGACCGAATGGTGATCCCAGTTATCGGGCTGGTAGCGGCTGTTGATGGGATAAGCGAGTTGGGCGTCGAACAATCTCTTATTTTCCTTGTCAAATACAGTGAGCGACTTGCCCGCCACCAGCAGGTCCACCGTCTTGAGCGAAAAAAACGTCGGCACGCCCGTGACCTCGCCCTTCCACTCGACCGGCGCGGCGCCAATCCAGCGTCGGAGCGTGGCTTGGTATCGGCTTTCGTCGATGCCTTTGACGCCGCCGGTTTGATCGCGCTTGATGTCGTTGAAGACCTCCTCCGCCACGTCGGCGCTGCTGCTGGAAGCGCTGAGGGTGCCGTTGATCTTCGACGGCCCGAGCGGCTTGATGGTCTGGACGAAAGTGACTTTCGGTTCGAGCAATTTGACGCGCAGCTCGACCAGATTCGCGCCTGTGGAAAAGAATTCGCTGCTCATGGCGTCGAGCGGCTTGTTGAATTTTTGCTCGTCCAGCGCCTGCGCCAGCAACACGCCGGCGGTCGGCTGGACATTGGCCGGAAGCTCGTTGGGCATGGCGTGCTTTTCCGCGCGCGGCACCGAGATTTCCTCCGTCGCCACTTCGCCCGAAGCGAGATCAATCCGACAGGCCAGGCGCGTGGTTTCGCTCTTGGCCGAAACGACGAGCAGGCTGGTGTCCGACGGCGTGAAACTCTCGAACTGGCCGGTGATGGGAATGGTTTGCTTCGTTTCGCCCGTGGCGCGATTGAGGCGCAGCACGCGGTCGCCCAGGCAAATCCAGATGCTATCCTTGTCAACATAAGTTTGCGGGCGCTCGCTCGCACCGGTTTCCTTTTCGGACAGGGAGACCGACCACACATCCTTGCCGGTGTTAAGATCGTGAACGGTGGCGTGATCGGGATTGACCATTAAAATAACGCCAGGGCCAACGAACTCAGTGCGCCAGCTTGCGTCCAAGCCGAGAACTTTGGTGGCATAAGAAAGGCGCGGCTTGGAGCCGACGAAAGCAAACCAACCCCACGCGCCCAGCAACGCAACGATAACCAGCGTCACGGCGCCAGCGATCCAGGCCACAGCGCGGAAATGCCGTCGTTCGCGATGCAATTTCTCCATCGCGGATTCAACGGGGAGGGCCGGAGCGCGCGGCGGCGGTGGTGCGTCGCCACTGGGAGCGGTGAAGGTCGCGGTCTGGACACGCAGCCTGGGCTTTTCGCCAGGCGATTCGGCGATAATTTTATTGGCGGCTTCCGTGCCGTCGGCGTGACAAGTCGGGCACTGCACCGTAAACGGCATTCGGCCGTCCACAGGCTCGACCTCGAAGGAATATTTGGCGCCGCACGGGCATTGGACTTTGATGGTCATGGCGTCAGGGCCCCAGCAATCTGACGGTGGATGGATAGACCACGTCCTGCGTCGCCTTCGGGCCGGAGAACACCACCGCGCCTCCGCACGTCAAAAGATTTCCGCCGACGGCATCATGGTTGTTGCCCGGCTTCTTGCCATCGGCGGAAAAAATCAAAGTCCCTTTTTGCTTGGGCAACGTGTCCACTTGCCAATCCGAGAGGAGGATGTCCTGCGGATCGCCATTAGTCGCGCGGCCCATGTAATAGTCGTAGCTGATGCGGCGTTTGCCGAACGGCTCGCTCTCAGGCAGCAGCTTGTCCCCGCTGCCGGGACAAATAAAAATCTCCGTGTCGGTCGTGCCTTTTGGAATCAGCAGACTGAGCGGCTGGGCCGAGGTTTGCGCATCCGCCAGGAACGGGTAACTGCCGTGATCGAGGCGAAAAAAGTTCAGAGCGATATAAATTTTTTGCAGATTGCTCCCGCAGGCAGCCAGCTCGCGTTTGCGGGCCGAAGTGGTCAATCGACCGGCGCTGAGCACGGTCAAGATGATTATTAAGGCCAGCACGATGAGCAATTCGATCAGCGAAAATGCACCGTCGGAGAGCGTGTGGGCCGCCGCGCGCACGGAGGTCAACGACGGTTATTCGGGCACGACGCTCACTTTGCCCTGCGCCGCGTCATAGACCAGCTTCATGCCCACGGGCGGAACGGGCAGCGCGCCCAGGTAATGCTGGGTGACCAGTTCGTTCAGGTCCTTGGGATAGCGGCCTTCCTGAACATTGAAGAGGCGGACGTTTTCGTTGAGCGCGGTGACATCAATAGTTTTGACAGCAGTTTGCTGGCCCTTGACCAGCGTGCCGAGGTAGCCGGACGGCGGCGCGGCCGGGGTGGCCGGGGTGGCGGTGGGTGGGGGAGAATTATCTTCCTTGCCGCATCCGCCCAGAGCCACGGCGGCGGCAACCAGCATCAGGCAGCAACAAATCTTCATGCGAGAAAGGTACTCCGCCGCAACCAACAAATCAAATCATCCTTGCGCATCGGGGTGGATGCGGCGCATGGCGGCCTCGTCTTCAGCCATCCAATCGAACATCAACTCATTGGAGCGAAGAGGCGCGGCTTGGGCCTGGAGACGGGCGGCCAGGAACAGCATCAATTGCTGTTTCTCCGCATCGGACAAAGCGGCAGCCGCC
>DASYNM010000319.1:0-4397 GCA_036008545.1 Verrucomicrobiia bacterium | reverse complement strand
ACTATTTTAATCGGCGATATTGTCATCAACGAATTGATGTATGATCCAATCAGCGGCAATGACTACGACCAATACATCGAGCTCTACAACAAGGGCACCAACACGATCAATTTGGCCGGCTGGCAGTTCACCGCCGGCGTGACCTTCACTTTTCCGACCAACGCCAGCATCGGCCCCAACGGCTACGTCGTCGTTGGCAAGAACACGGCTGAGTTGTTCTCCAACTATGCGAATCTCAACGCTGCCAACACTTACGGCAACTTCAGCGGGAAGTTGTCGCATAACGGCGAGTTGGTCGTTCTGGCCCAACCCCAATCGTATTATGGCACCAACACCATTTACGTGGAGGAAGACGAAGTGACCTATGGCACCGGCGGGCGCTGGGGACAATGGTCCTCCGGCGGTGGCAGCAGTTTGGAATTGATTGATCCTCGCGCCAATCACCGTCTAGCCGCCAACTGGGCGGACAGCGACGAAACCCAAAAATCCACCTGGGTTTTGGTCCAAAATACCGGCGTGCTGGATAACGGCGCCAATTACGACCCCAGCATCGACTACGCGCAAATCGGCCTCCTGGACGCCGGGGAGTGTCTGGTGGATAATATTGAAGTCAATTACAACGGGACCAACTACGTTTCCAACGGCACCTTTGAAAGCGGCCTCGGATTGACCGATTGGTCCCTGCAAGGCTGCATGTCGTGTTCAAGTCTGGAGAATTCCGGCTACAACAGCAGTTATTCGCTGCACATTCGGAGCAGCGACAGGCTCTGGACCGGTAACAATTCGTGTGAAGTCGCCTTGAATCCCAACGCTATGGTAGTCGGCGACACCGCCACATTGAGTTACATGGCTCGATGGCTCCGCGGTACGCCTGAGCCTGACTTCCGTCTCAACGGCAACTGGCTCGAAGACACGGCCATTTTGCCGGTGCCCACCAATCTCGGCACACCGGGCGGACCCAACAGCCGATTGGTGACCAATGCAGGGCCGGCCATGTACAACGTGACCCATACGCCGAGTCTGCCGGCTGCCAATCAAGCGGTAGTCGTCACAGCGCATGCCCATGACCCCGATGGCATCCAAAGCGTGATACTTTATTACCGTCTTGATCCGGCCACGAATTATACAGCCGTGGCCATGAACGACAACGGCGCCAACGGCGACGCCATTGCCCATGATGGCGTTTTTAGCGCGACCATTCCGGGACAAGCAGCCAGTCAAATTGCCGCATTTTACATTGCGGCCACGGACAAGCTGGGCGCGGCGACGCGCTTTCCAGCTTTGCGCACCAATGACAATGTGCCGGTCCCCGAAGGCGTGGTCATGTTCGGCGACGGCAATCCGGGCGGCAGCTTTGGCGTCTACCATTTGTGGATCACGCAAACCAACCTGACGCGCTGGGCCAACTTGGGCGACGTAAGCAGAGATTGGAACAACGATTGCACCTTCGTCAATGGTAACCGCGTCATCTATAATTTAGGGGGCCGCTACAGCGGCAGTCCGGCTCACCAGGATTATGACGCTCCCAACGGCAGTCTGTGCGCTTACGAATTGCTCTTTAACGCTGACGACATGTTTCTGGGCACGACCGAGCTCAAAAAGCTTCACCAGCCGGGCAATACGCCTGGAGATGACCTGAGCGACCAACGCGAGCAAATCGCCAATACGTTATTGCGAGCGCTGGGCGTGCCCTGGCTCAACCGGCGCGATGTGGTGGTGTATGTCAACGGCAACCGCCGCCTCACACTCATGGAAGACGCGCAGGTGCCGGACGGTGACCTCGTCAAGGAACATTTTCCAAATGATTCCGATGGTTCACTCTATAAAATGCAGCCTTGGTTTGAGATGGCTCCTTTCCTTTCCGGCTACACCATCGGTGCTGACGGCGAGTCATGGTGTACGCTTAATAACTACACCACGACTGGCGGCGTCAAAAAGATGCCGCGCTATCGCTGGGATTACGAGATTCGCCGCACGTCGGGCACGGAAAGCGATTTCACCAATGTTTTCTCGCTGATTGATGCGGCCAATTCTTATGGCACGCCTAACTATGTGGCCAACATGGAAAACATCGCAAACATGGAAAACTGGATGCGGGTATTCGCGGCCAACCACGCCGGCGGCAATTGGGATTCGTTCGGCGCGCAAAACGAGCAAAACCTCTACGGCTACATCGGCGCTCAAGGAACGAAGTATTCGTTATTGATGTTCGACTTCAACATCAGCATCGGCAACTCCGGTCCTGGTTACGTCTCTTGGGGTCCGGGACAGGATTTATTCTATGTCAACCCGTCTGATCCTTTCATGATTGATATTTATAACACGCCGACGTTTCTGCGCATGTATTGGCGTGCGTTGCAGGAGTTGGTCAGCGGTCCGCTCAATCTCGCCAACAGCGGACCTTTGATCATGGCTAAATACAATGCTATCACTGCAAACGGCATCGTCGTCCAAAATCCCATTTCGGCCATCGAACCATGGCTTTCCCAAGCTGGAATCAGCATCGCCTCGCAATTGGCGGCGGTCAACGCCACCAACTTCACCGTCGACCCCAGCGTGACCTTCAGCAACAACGTCGCTTATGTCTCCGGCGGCGCTCCGGTCAACGTGGACGTGATCTGGATCAACGGCGTCCCCTATCCGTTGACTTGGACCGGCTTGACCAATTGGACCGTGACCGTCCCCCTGGCCGATGGCACCAATGTTTTGGACGTCGTGGGCGTGGACCACACCGGCCAACCCATCGCCGGAGACAGCAACCAAGTCAGCGTCATCTATAGCGGGACGATTCCCTCGCCGGTCGGGCAGGTGGCCATCAACGAAATCATGTGGAACCCGGCTGTCCCCAAGGCGCAGTACGTGGAGCTTTTTAACAACTCCAGCAACGTCACCTACGATTTGTCCGGCTGGCAGTTCCAGGGTTTGTCCTACACTTTCCCGTCAGGCTCCTTGCTGCCCCCGTTAGACTATCTCGTCCTGGCCGCCAATCGCCCGGCCTTCGCGGCGGCTTACGGTGCGACCAATCCTGTGTTTGACACCTTTACCGGCGACCTCACTCCAGGCCAGTTGCTCTCGCTGCAGCAACCCATTGGCGGCAGCAACCTGGTCGTCGCCCAAGTGCAGTTTGACGACGTCCTGCCCTGGCCGACCAATGCCAATAATCCGGGCGTCTCCCTGCAATTGATTGATCCGCACCAGGACAACTGGCGCGTGGGCAACTGGAGCACTGGACAAACCAATCCTCCGCCGGCGGTTCCGCAATGGGTGGAAGCCACCGCCACGGGCACGGCCTCCAGTTCCACCATTTACATCTATCTCCAATCGGCCGGCGACGTTTATGTGGCCGACCTTGAAGTAGTGGCCGGCAGTGAGCCCGGCGTCGGCGCCAATGTCCTGCCCGACGGCAATTTTGCCTCGGGCTTCCCCGGGCCGTGGGTCGTTTCGCCCAACCTGTCTGGATCGGCGTTAAGCACTAACGTCCTCTACGCCGGCGCCGACAGTCTGCACGTCGTCTCCACCAGCGCGGGCACAACCCGGTCCAGCGCCATCTACCAGGACATCGTGCCTACCTTGGCTGCCGGGCAGCCCTACTCCATCAGTTACTGGTATCTGCAAAGCACCAACGGTGGCCCGCTCACCGTGCGTTTGTCCGGTTCGGGTATTGTGGACACGGTCAACCCCGCCCCGCCAGTGACGCTGCCGACCGCGATCTCCACCCCCGACGCCAGCAACAGCGTGGCCGTGAACCTGCCGCCTTTCCCACCGCTGTGGATCAACGAAGTGGAGCCGGACAATCTGACCGGCATCACCAACAGCGCCGGAGGACACGCCCCCTGGCTGGAACTCTACAACCCCAGCACCAACACGGTGGCATTGAGCGGCCTTTACTTGACTAGCGATTATTCCGACCTGACCAATTGGGCCTTCCCCTCCGGCACCAGTATCAGCCCTGGCCAATTCCTGGTGGTGTTTGCCGACGGCCTGACCAATCTCTCCACCTTGAGTCAACTGCACACCAGCTTCGCCTTAAGCGGCAGCAACGGTTCCGTCGCCATCAGCCGCGTCTTCGCCGACCAACCCCAGGTGCTCGACTATGTCAATTATAGCAACCTGCCCCCCAATTGGTCTTATGGTTCATTGCCCAATGGCCAGAGCTTTGTTCGCGTGGCGTTTTACTCTCCCACACCAGGGGCCAGCAACAGCATCAGCGGCACCCCCCCGGCCTCCTTTATCGCTTACAACACCGACGGCTCCATCTACACGCAAAACTTTGATGCCCTGCCCGATCCGGGCGCGACCTCGGTCAACACGGCCAATCCGGTCACCATCGACAGCGTGATCTATTCCCTGGCCAATCCGTTTGACTTCGCTTTTCCCGTCTCGGCCACCGGCGGCAC
>DASYNM010000318.1:0-5433 GCA_036008545.1 Verrucomicrobiia bacterium | reverse complement strand
TCGAACGCGCCCGCCTGGCGCGCGGCGTGCCGTGGCGCGACCAGGCCGTTTTGTTCCGCACCAATCAGCAGGCGCGCCCGCTGGAAACCGCCTTGCGCCAGGCCGGCGTCCGTTATCACGTAGTCGGCGGGCAAAGTTATTTTGACAGGCGCGAGATCAAGGATTTTCTGGCCTACCTGAAAATGCTGGTCAATCCCAACGACGACATTAGCCTGCTGCGCATCGCCAACGTGCCGGCGCGCGGCTTGAGCGACGTGACGATGGAGCGGCTCGTGCAGGCCAGCCAACAACGCGGCGCTTCGGTCCATGCGGCCATGAAACACACCGATGTGCAGGAGGGATTTCAGCCCGCCACGCGCCTGGCGCTGCAACGATTCATCGAGTGGATCGAGCGCCACCGCGAACGTTTGCGCGTCCGCCCGGCTGTTTCGCTGCCGGTTTGGGCGCGCAGTTTCCTGGAGGAAATCGGTTACGAGGGGGATTTGAAACGCGGCGAGAAAAATCCGGAAACGGCGGAGCATCGCATTCTCAATTTGCGCGATTTGGTGACGTCGCTCCCAGTCGCGGCGGACGATCCTGAATTGGCGTTGCAACAATTTCTAGACGAGCTGAGCCTGGATTCTGACCGCGAGGAGGAAAAGGAAAACGCGGGCGACGCCGTCACGCTGATCACGGTTCACAGTTGCAAGGGGTTGGAATTTCCGCACGTCCGGATCGTCGGCTTGGAGGACGGCCTGATGCCTCACGTGCGGTCAAAGGTCGAAGGCACGCTGGACGAGGAGCGCCGGCTTTTCTATGTCGCCATGACGCGCGCCATGCAGACTTTGACGCTGAGCCATTGCGCCGCGCGGAAAAAATATGGCGAACTCAAACCGTGCCATCCCTCGCCGTTCCTGCGCGAAATCCCGCCGGAACTCCTCGATGCGGAGGACGAGCAAGGGAAGAAGGCGGTCACGGTGGCGGCGGGCAAAAATTATTTTGCGGCCATGCGGGTGGCGGCCAGTTGAGGGCCTATGCATAATGGTAGGGCGAGACTCCGTCGAGCCCTAACTTGTTCTGGGGGAGAATGTTACGGCTCGGCAGAGACAGAACAGATTAAGAGCGGCCCGCTTTGCGGGCTGCCTCGCCCTACCGATTGAGGTTTGTCACGCCGGCGTCTTGGAGGAGAAAACCATCCACAGGGGCGGGTCTGGCTAGGGCGCGCGTGTCGCCCTCGAAGATGATTAGCTTCTTCTTGACTGTAAACTGGGTCTTGCCCGCCAGGGCGACCGCGCGGAGGGCGTCCCAGCCGTTCAGATCGAAGGCGGCGAAACTGTGCCGGAAAAAGTGCCAGGAATCGTGCGAGCCAACACGCGGCGTGACGTGCATGTTCATATCGAAAGCCAGAATTGGTTGCATAAAATCCCAGGGGCGGTCGTCGTAGAGGGCGTGCTTTTCAAAATGTTTGCGCGCGATCCTGTCCGCCGTGGGCTGGTCTTCGATCACCGCGATCGGCGTCAGCGGGTCTTCCGCGGTGTGTAGAAGCAGGAACGGCGGGGCCACCGTGGCTCGCAAGTAGGTCTGGTTGGTCAGGGCGATGACGGCGTCGAGCAGCGTCGGCGCGCTGTTAGTGAGGCGCGCTTGGGCGCGGCGGAAGAAATAAAATTCGTCGGTTGCGCCCGGCATGAAGATCAGCGCCTGCACGGCTTCGTTGCGCTGGAAGGAACGGAGGATGATGCGGACGCAGTTGTGCCGGTCTAGTTGGGAGACATTCTCGGTCAGCGGCATTTTGGCGAATGCGTCCTGCCACGTCGGCTGCGCGCGGAGCGGCGTCGCCACCGACAGCAGGCCGCAGGCGAGAATCGAGGAGGCGCAACCAACGCTAATGTTAATGTGCTGTCGCATTGATGGTTTTAGCACGAAAAAATCCTCATTAACCTCGCATCGAACAAGGAGCCTCCTCTCCCCGACCCTCTCCTCCACAAGTATGTGGCGGCGAGGGAGATTAAACGACGCAAAGGGTTCATGGGTTCAATGCGGAATGCATTCGTGGAACCCTCTCCCCGCGTAGCGGGGAGAGGGCAGGGAGAGGGGTTTGCATCCTCGTTTCATTCAAATACTTAATCTGTCAAAACGAGAGTTGCGCCAGGCGTTCCTGGATTTGCCCGGCGCAGCGGGCGATGTAGCTGAGCGTCCGGCCCAATTCCTCCAGGCGGCGCAAGGGCAGCGCGCCCGCTCGGAGAGGAGAAGGGGCGGGCGGAGCGGCATTCCAGGCGTCATTCATCGCGCGCGATTCTGCCAAAAGCTGATCGTGTCGCAACTGGATTCGCTCTTGCAGCGCTTGCAGGCGGGTCGTCCATTCCAGCGCCTGCTCGAATATCTGCGCCTTGGCCAGCGGCGACGCCGCCCGGCTTTTGGCCGCGAGAAATTGATCGGTTTGCCGGCAAGCTTCTCCAGTTTCCATGAGTAAATCCATTGTGTCCGCCGGTACACTCTGCACGTTGGCGGGCGGCGCGCCGGTTTCAAATTCCAGCAAGTGGAGCAGGCGATCTTTGGGTTCGCGCAAGCAATTATAGGCGGCGTTCAACTCCGCGAAACGCTCCGTGGCGGCCGCTTGTTCTGTAGTGTCACTGGCCAGAACGCGGTCGGGATGAAGCCGGGCGGATTGTTGGAGGAACGCTGCCTTGAGTGAATCGGCGTCCAGCCACGGCTGGCGCGGCTGGCCGAGCAGGGCGAAATAATCCATGACAGCAACGGACGATTGCTACGCGCTGAAACTCTCGCCGCAGGAACAGGAGCTGGCGGCGTTGGGATTCTTGACTTTGAAACCGCCTTCTTGAAGGGCATCCACGAAATCCAATTCACTGCCGGTCACGTAGAGGGCACTCTTGGGATCCACCACGACTCGGATGCCGGCGCTTTCGACCAGGATATCGCGATTGGCCGGCTGATCCTGCAAATCCATTTTGTATTGCAAGCCCGAGCAGCCGCCGCCGACAACGGCAACGCGCAGGACCCCGTTGGGACGCCCCTGCTTTTGCAGAAGGGAACTGACTTTCTGGGCCGCCGAAGGGGAGACTTTGATCAGGCGCTCATCCCCGACCCGAATCTGGGGCGGCGCGGCGGCATTAGCGGCGGCTGGTCTGGCAGCGATCATGGTTTAACATATCCGACCAGAGGCGGAGCGTCAATGACAACCGGGAAGCAGACGCGCGGCCAGGAGCTTCCGTTGAATGTAGCGCTTCCACCCTGCCGTATCGCGGATTTCCAATCCGCAGGCTTTGGCTGCGCAGAGCGTGACTGGTATATCGTCATATTTACTGCTGCCAGAGCCTGCCGACTAGAAGTCGGCGATACAGCAGGCTGGAAGCCTGCGCTACTAAATGCGGGCGCTCAACGGTGTTTTGCACCCAACGCACGAACGTAGCTAATGAAGAAGCCGGGCTTGTGGGCGGGTTGATGGGAGCGTAGCTTGCGCGCGTGAACTTTCTTTTGTTAGTAAACTTTGAGCTCAGCACGAAGCGCTGGTCCGCTGTCTTTCCCGAATTACCGGGTTGTGCTTCCGCTGGCGACACCGAGGAGGAAGCAATCGCCAATGCAAAGGAGGCGCTTTCGCTTTGGTTTGAACCCATCCTCGTCAAGCCCAGGTCAATTACAAACGAAGCCTGAGTTTGTGCTGGCGCCTTGCGCGGATTGAGTGTTCACTTGTCAGCACGAAAGGGACATCCTATGAACACGAAGATTTCAGTCCATCGATTTGCGGCCACATGCGCGGCTGCTCTTGTTATTCTCACGGGTTGCCAAAAGAAAGAAGAGCCGGCTGCGCCTACACCTACTTCCCCAGCAGCCGCGCCTGCCATTGTCTCGGCGGAGAAGAATAGCTTCAACGAAGTCACAGCCAAGCTAGACAAAGGCGGCAACTTCTATCTCTATCTGAGCACGGAACAGACCCTGAGCAACCTTTCCAATTATCTGGCCGCGGGCAGCAACTTGGTCTTTACGCTACCGAACATCCCGGGTGACGGACGGGAAGCGCTGGAAAAGGTCTTCACGGTTGCAAGTGTGATCCTTCAGGAAAGCGGCATCAGCCAGATCAGCGGGCTGGGTATGAGCTCCATCGCGCGCGAACCGGGCCTGTACTATAACAAGGTCGTCGTGCATCACTATCCTGGCCAGGATGCCGGCCTCGCCTGGTCTCTCTTCGGCAAGTCGCCGCACCCGCTCAAAGTATTGGACCTCCTGCCGGAAAGCACCGTGTTGGCGAGCGCCTCCGACTTGGATTTGCCGCTGCTTTGGACGAGCATCCAGCAGGCCGTGAAGGCGGTGGGCGAGCCTGAGTCCTCCTCGGCCATGGATCAAGCGCCGGCTAAATTCAAGGAAGCGACTGGCTTGGAACTGGACCCTGCGCTGCATTCACTGGCCGGCGAGTATGGATTAATCATCACCTTGGATCAGCACAAGATGATCACCTTGCCGCTCGGCGCTACCTCCCTGGAGATTCCCAGTCCCGGTCTCTGCTTTGTGGTCAAGGTCAACTCCGACATCATTTTTGATCGCGTGGATCAGATCCTCCAAGCCAATCCATTCGTTTCCAAAATGCTCTCCAAGGTGGATGAGCCGGATTTGAAGATGCGCAGCGTGACCCTCCCCTTGCCGATTCCGTTGGACGTTCGGCCCAGCCTGGCCCGCGTTGGCGATTACTTGCTGGTGGCGTCGTCGGACAATATGGTGCGCGAAATCGTGGCGGTGAAATCGGGGCAGAAGAAGGGATTCAAATCCACCGAGGAGTTTAAGAGGCTATCGCAGGGTGTTCCTGACCAAGGCAACAACTTCGGCCTCGTGAGCTACTCCTTACAGACTACCATCGCGCAATTGCAGGATAAAAGCATGGCCAACCAGCATCTTGATTCGGATGCTTTCAAGAAATTTAGGGAAGCCTTTCAACACGGCACCAATGCCGGTGCCTACAGTGTCGGCGCCGTTGGCCCCGACGGCTGGGAAGGAATCGGCAACGGCTGCCAAAGCGGGCAAGCGGCGCTTATTCTTCCGGCGGTGGCCGTGGTTGCTGTTACCTCTGCCATGCTCCTTCCTGCTCTGGCCAAAGCCAAATCCAAGGCGCAGGACATCAATTGCATCAATAATCTCAAGCAAATTGATCTGGCCAAAAAGATGTGGGCCAATGACAATAACAAGCAAAACGGCGACACGCCGACGTGGAGTGATTTAAAGCCCTATCTAGGCGGGGGAACCAATGGCAAAATGCTGGTTTGTCCCGATGGCGGCGTTTATACCATCGGCTCGCTCGGCGAGAAGCCGACTTGCAGCCATCCGGGGCACGTAATGCCCTAATTTTTCGCCCGAACAACTAACAGGCTCTTTTGGCCGTTAGCTTGGCAGCGGCGCGCCTACGTTGATGCCATGTTTGAGGCAGTAGGCGGAGTTGGCGACATATTT
>DASYNM010000317.1:0-12450 GCA_036008545.1 Verrucomicrobiia bacterium | reverse complement strand
TCACCGAGCGAAAGAGAGCCGAAGCAGCGGCGGCCCAATTGAGCGCCATCGTGGCATTTTCCGACGACGCCATCATTGGCAAGGATTTGAGCAGCATCGTCACCAGTTGGAACGCCGGTGCCGAAAGGCTTTTTGGTTACTCGGCGGGCGAAATGGTCGGCCAGTCGATCATGCGGCTCATCCCCGCTGATCGTCGCCAGGAGGAAACAGAGATTCTCAGCCGTATCCAGCGCGGGGAAAGCATCCAGCATTTTGACACCGAGCGCGTGCGCAAGGACGGCAGCCTGGTGGCCATCTCGGTCACCGTTTCACCCCTCAAAGATTCGAGCGGAAAGATCGTCGGCGCATCCAAGGTGGCAAGGGACATCACGCAGCGCAAGCGGACGGAGGAACAACTGGAAACCTCGTTCAAGGAGATCAGCGACCTGAAGGCGGCGCTCGACGAGCACGCCATCGTGGCCATCACTGATCCGCAGGGGAAAATCACCTACGTCAACGACAAGTTCTGCGCCATTTCCAAATACTCGCGCGAGGAATTGCTTGGGCAGGATCATCGCATCATCAATTCGGGCTGGCATCCCAAAGAATTCATCCGCGGCCTTTGGACGACCATCGCGCGAGGCCAGGTGTGGCACGGTGAAATCAAGAACAAGGCCAAGGACGGTTCTTTTTACTGGGTGGACACCACCATTGTTCCGTTTCTCAATCCAGACGGCAAGCCTCGTCAATTCGTCGCCATTCGCGCCGACATTACCGATCAAAAGCGGGCGCAGGAGGAGTTGCGGACCAGTGAGGCGCGATTGACCTTTGCCATGGAATCGAGCCATACCGGAGCATGGGAACTTTCCCTTCTGGACAACAAAGCGACGCGCACGGCAACTCACGACCGCATTTTCGGATATTACACGATGTTGCCACTTTGGACGTACGAGATGTTCCTCGAACATGTTCTGCCCGAAGAACGCGCCTACGTGGACCGGAGCTTCCGCGAGGCGACGGCGGCGCGGGGCAACTGGAGTTTTGAGTGCCGCATCCGCCGCGTCGATGGCGAAGTACGATGGATATGGGCTACAGGCGGCCATGAGCAAGACTCCGAAGGCCGCGCCCTGCGGATGGCCGGCATCGTGCAGGACATCACCGAGCGCAAGCGGGTGGAGGCGGCCAGGCAGGCCAGCGAGGCGCGTTACCGCACCCTCTTTGAGTACGCGCCCGACGGCATTCTCATCTGCGATGCCGAGGGCTGCTACATTGACGCCAATGCCACCGTGTGCAAAATGCTAGGTTATTCCCACGCCGAACTGGTCGGGCTGTACGCCAAAGATATCGTTGCCCAGGCGGAGATTCCGCATATCAGAGCGGCGCTGGACGAGATCAAAGGTGAATCCGATCACCACCGCGAATGGCATTTCCGGCGCAAAGATGGTTCAGTTTTTCCGGCGGAAGTCATCGCAACCTTGATGCCGGACGGCAATGTGCTGGGCATGATCCGCGACATCACCGAGCGCAAACAGGCGGAAGAGGCATTGCGCGAGTCCTATGAAAATCTTGAGCGCAAAGTAGCCGAACGCACAGCCGAACTGCAACTGGCCAAGGAACATGCCGAGGCCGCCGGCCGGGCTAAGTCGGAGTTTCTGGCTTCGATGAGCCACGAGTTGCGCACGCCGCTCAACGGCATCATCGGCTTCTCGGAGTTTCTGGTGGACGGCAAGCCCGGCGCGCTGAACCAGAAGCAAAAAGAATATCTCCAGGACATTCTCAATAGCGGGCGACATTTGCTGCAACTCATCAACGACGTGCTCGACCTGGCCAAGGTTGAGGCCGGCAAGATCGAATTAATCCCCGAATCGTTTCCGCTGCGCAAGGCCGTGGGAGAGGTCTGCGCCGTGGCCGGGCCTATCGCGCAGAAGAAGCAGCTCCAGGTCGTCGTCACCATTGCGCCAGAGTTGGCCGACGTCACGCTGGACCAGATGAGGTTCAAACAAGTGGTTTACAACTTGTTGTCCAACGCGCTCAAGTTCACCGACAACGGAGGGCGCGTGGAAATACGGTGCGCGCCCAACGGCCTGCATCAATTCAAGCTTGCCGTGCAGGACAGCGGCATCGGCATCAAAGCGGAAGACCTCGCGCGTTTGTTCAAGGAATTCGAGCAGATCGAATCCGGAGCGGCGCGACGATACGAAGGCACGGGTTTGGGCCTGGCGTTGACGCGAAAAATTGTCGAGATGCAAGGCGGCTGCATCAGCGTAGCGAGCGAAGTCGGCAAGGGCACCACTTTCACTGTCATCCTGCCGCTGGAGTTTCGAAAGGCAAGGGTATGAACCCGACCCGCATCCTCATCGTGGACGACAACCCGGTCAACCTGAAGCTGGCCACCAGCGTCCTGGAATTTGACGGTTACAAAATCCTCGAAGCTGGCGACGCCGTCCAGGCCCTCGCCATCATCAAAGAGACGCCGCCCGATTTAATTCTCATGGATATCGCCCTGCCCGGCATGGACGGCTTGACCTTGACGCGGCAACTTAAAGCAGACCCAACGACGCGTCACATCGGCATAGTCGCCTTGACTGCCTCCGCCATGAAGGGCGACGATCAGAAGGCAAAAGACGCCGGATGCGACGGCTACATCACCAAACCCATAGACACGCGCAAATTATCCCAACAAGTGGCCGAAATCCTCGGACGGCTTGGCGGGAAAAAATGAAAGACTCCATTGAACATACTGATTGTTGAAGACAACCCCTCTCATTTGAAGCTGGCGCATCTCGTCCTTAGCTCGGCCGGCTATGATGTCAATGACGCCGACGGGGCCGCGCAAGCCTTCGAGGCCATCAAAGCCGAGAAACCACAGCTTATTCTCCTGGATTTGGAACTGCCCGGCATGAACGGTTTGGCCCTTGTCCGCGAACTCAAGTCCGACCCTGAAACAGCCGATATTCAAGTAGTCGCCGTCACTTCCTATCCGGAACGATTTCCGAGATCGGAGGCGCTGGCCGCAGGGTGCGTGGCCTACATCGCCAAGCCAATCAACACGCGCACGCTTCCCAGCCAACTGGAAGCACTGATGAAATAGACGCACAGCCTCAGGCAAAGGATTGCCCAGCATGAAGGTTTTGATTGTAGATGATACGCCAGCCAACCTCCGGCTCTTGCGGGCCGTGCTGGAAGGAGAGAACTTCGAGGTGGTCGATGCCGCCGACGGCGTGCTAGCGCTTGCCGTCCTGGAACGGGAGCCTATCGACGCCATCATTTCCGACATCCTCATGCCCAACATGGACGGCTACCGCTTTTGCAGCGAAGTGCGGCGCAACGAACGCTTTTACCAACTTCCGTTCATCATTTATTCCAGCACTTACAATTCCCCGGCTGACGAGAAACTGGCCATGAACATGGGGGCGGACAAATACATCAAAAAGCCGGCGCCCATCGCCGCCATCACCGGCGCCCTCGACGAAATCATCCGCCGGGGGCCGCGCCAAAAGCGCGAACCTATCGTGCCGCAACAGGAATTGAACCTGGCCAAATTGTACAACGAAACGCTCGTCAACAAACTCAAGCAGAAAAACGACGAGTTGTCCGAGCAGACGGAAGCGCTCCAGGCCAGCGAAGAAAAATTCCGGCAACTGGCCGAGAATATCAGTGAGGTTTTGTGGATCACGTCGGCGGATCTTTCCAGTGTGCTTTACATCAGCCCGTCCTACGAAAAGGTCTGGGGTTGCACCTGCCAGAGTTTGCGGGAACGACCTATCTCTTTCGCGGAGGCGATTCATGAGGCGGATCGCCCTGGTATGATGGCCGCCTTGGAGGAATTGCGGCGCGGCCATGCTTTTGATCTCGAATTTCGCGTCGTTCGTCCGGATGGACAAATCCGCTGGGTCCATTCCCGCGGTTCCGCCATTCGCGATGACGCGGGCATCATCTACCGCCTGGGCGGGATCGCCGAAGACATCACGCGCAGGAAAGAAACAGAGCGGCAGCTTCGCCAGGCGCAGAAAATGGAGAGCATCGGCAAACTGGCGGGCGGCGTGGCGCACGACTTCAATAATCTGCTCATGATTATCGGCGCCAATCTGGAGCTTCTCCTGACGACCGACAAAGACCTTAAACCGCAGTCCAAGGAGCACCTCGCGCATATCGCCCACGCCGCCGACCGGGCAACAACTTTGAATCGTCAACTCCTCAGCTTCAGCCGCAGCGAGGCGGCGCAAACGCAGGTTTTGAATTTGAACGATTTGATCGCCAACTTCACCAAGCTGCTCCGCCGCATTCTGGGAGAGGATATCCGCGTGCTGAACGAATTCGCACCCGCGCTGCCTCCCATCAAAGCCGATCCGGGCATGATGGAACAAATTTTAATGAACCTGGCCGTCAACGCCCGCGATGCCATGCCCGCAGGCGGGCAACTCATCATCGGTACCCAACTGCAAGACCTCGACGCAGCCCGCGCCGAACTCGACTCCAGAATGCGTCCGGGCCGTTTTGCCTGCCTGAGCGTGCGCGACACCGGCACGGGCATAGCCCCCGAAAACTTGTCCCGCATTTTCGAGCCTTTCTTTACCACCAAAGCCGCCGGCCATGGAACCGGATTGGGGCTGGCTACCGTTTTTGGCATCGCCGAACAACACAAAGGCTGGGTCGATGTTTCGAGCCAGGTTGGAGTCGGCACGACCTTTACCGTGTTTCTTCCGGTCACGCAGGAAGAATTCGCCGCGCCGGACGCAGCCGCCCGCAAAAAAGTCCTTGGTGGCGGCGAAAAGATTCTCGTGGTCGAAGATGACAAATCCGTGCGCAAGGTTGTGAGCGAAATCCTGAGGCGACAGGGTTATGTCGTCATGGAAGCGGATTCCGGTTTATCCGCGCGCCAAATCTGGGCCAACGAAGCACAAAACCTCGATTTACTGCTCACCGATGTGGTGATGCCCGGTGGACTTACCGGTTTGGAATTGGTCGAGGAGCTGCGCCAGCAAAAGCCCGAACTGAAAGTCGTTTTGACCAGCGGCTACAGTTCGCAATTGGTGTCGAGCGAGGTGGCCCTATCCAAGAATCTTTCCTTTTTGACCAAACCCTACTCTTCTCAAACATTGGCTGAGACGGTGCGCAAGAGCCTTGATGGCCAAGGCGCGCCCGCGGCAGAAATGGTTTTGCATCATGAAGGTTCTCATAGTCGATGATGCGCCGAGCAATCTAAGACTGCTGCGGGCCGTGCTCGAAGGGGAAAATTTCGAGGTGGTCGAAGCCCCAGACGGTTTGCATGCCCTCGATGTTCTGGAACACGAGGCTGTGGACGCGATCATCTCAGACATTCTCATGCCGCGCATGGACGGCTACCGGCTTTGCCAGGAATTGCGCAAGAGCGAGCGCTGGTGGGGGATGCCTTTCCTTTTCTACACCGCTTCCTATACAGCCCCAAGTGACGAGAAGCTTTGCTACGACTTGGGCGGGGATAAGTATTTGCGCAAGCCGGCGCCGGTCAAAGCGCTGCTGGCGGCCTTGAGCGAGGCCACGCAAGCCGCCCGAAATCGCCCGCGCGCGCGCGCCGGGTTGCCGTCCGAAGCCGACGTCTTAAAGGAATACAGCGCACAACTGGTGGCCAAGTTGGAACAGAAAAACGAGGAACTGGCCAAAAGAACGGAGCAATTGGAGCAGGCCCAGGCCGAACTGGAGAAGACTAACCAGGAATTGGAATCGCGCGTGCAGCAGCGCACGGCCGAACTCAAAGTATCCAATCAGGAATTGGAGTCTTTCTCTTATTCCGTCTCCCACGACTTGCGCGCGCCGCTGCGACACATTGCCGGTTACATTGATATACTCTTTGAAAGCTGTTCGAGCCAATTGGGTGAAACCAATCTGCATTATCTTGATACCATCCGAGGCTCCGCCGGGAGAATGAGCGGCATGATCGACGCTTTGCTCGACTTGGCCAGAATAACGCGCGTCAAAATCAATCGCCGCCCCGTGGAGCTCAGTGCGCTGGCGGGCGAAGTGTGCGCTGAATTGCAGGAGAGCTCGCCCGACCGGGTGGTGAAGCTGGAGATCGCTCCCGATCTTAAGGCCAATGGCGACGAACGGTTGCTGCGCATCGTCCTGGTCAACCTGCTCGGCAACGCCTGGAAGTATTCCCGCAATCGGGCCGACGCTCGCATTGAATTTGGCAGGATGGCCGGCGTGGGCGAGGACACTTTTTACGTGCGTGATAACGGGGCCGGTTTCGACATGGCTTACGCCGACAAACTCTTCGGCGCCTTCCAACGCCTGCATTCGGACTCTGAGTTCGAAGGCATTGGCATCGGACTGGCCACTGTCAAACGCATCATCCGCCGGCACAACGGGAAAATTCGCGCCGAGAGCATCAACCATCAGGGAGCGACATTCTATTTCACTCTGGGCGACGGCGAGCAAGACCGGTCTCTCGCCGCGGCCTGAGAAAATAGTACCCTCGCTGACGGGCGCCATGCGCCGATTGATTCTTCTCTATGCTTCAATAGCAAAATCAGTGCGTACGCCGCGAGGAGCCAATGCTCCAGGCGGTTTCCAGCCGCTGAATTGTTGCAATTCTCCTTGATGCCTGCCTGCTTTCGGTTATCATCGCGGCGAAGTCTCCGGGTTGGCGCGAAGAGCGGAGAAGTGCGGACCATTCCCGACGGACGACGGTGTCATTCCCAAACAGCCAGCGAACAATAATGCTATGAAAACGCTTAAATTCATTTCTCAATCCTCTCGCGCGGCGGCTGCGCTTGCTGGCGTCATGGTTTGGACAACTTGCGCCAGCGCCGATGCCCAACCCAAATTGGTGGCGACTGTCGAAGGCATCAGCGAATACCAGCTCGACAATGGTCTGGAGGTTTTGCTTTTTCCAGACAGCTCGCAATCCAAGGTGACGGTGAATATGACGGCGTTGGTGGGTTCGCGCCAGGAAGGTTACGGAGAGACCGGCATGGCGCATCTTCTTGAGCACATGCTTTTCAAAGGCACGCCGCGCCATCCCAAAATCCCCAAGGAGTTGCAGGATCGCGGCGCCCAATTCAACGGCAGCACCTCGAGCGATCGTGTCAACTATTTCGAGACGCTGGCCGCCAGCGACGACAATCTTGAGTTCGCCATCGATCTCGAAGCCGATCGCATGGTCAACAGCTACATCAAAGGCGAGGACCTGGCCTCGGAAATGACCGTCGTGCGCAATGAATTCGAAAGCGGCGAGAACTCGCCCTCTGGCGTGCTCAACAAACGCATCACCGCCACCGCCTACAATTGGCACAACTACGGCAAGCCCACCATCGGCAATCGCAGCGACATCGAGCGCGTGCCCGTGGAAAATCTGCGCGCATTCTATAAGAAATATTACCAGCCCGACAATGTGGTTCTCGTCGTTGCCGGCAAATTTGAAGTGCCCAAGGCGCTGGCTCTGGTCGAGAAATATTTCGGCCCCATTCCCCGTCCCGAGCGCAAGCTGGTCACCACTTACACCGAGGAACCGCCGCAGGACGGCGAGCGAACGGTCGTGCTGCGGCGCGTCGGCGATGTCGGCGTGGTCGGCGTCGCCTATCATATTCCGTCCGGGCCGCATGAGGATTCGGCCCCGCTGCGGGTGCTGGCCAACATCCTTAGCACGGAGCCGTCGGGCCGCCTCTACAAAGCTTTGGTTGAGACCAAGAAGGCGACCGGCGCGAGCGCTTTCGCCGGCGCGGAGCATGACCCTGGCTTGTTCGAGTTGGAAGCGGAAGTTCCAAAAGAGAACTCGTTGGAGGAGGTCGAAAATCTGATGATCGCCACCACCGAATCGCTGGCCGACAAAGGCGTTACTGCCGAGGAAGTCAACCGCGCCAAGAAGCAGATTCTAAAAGCGCGCGAACTGGCCGCGGCCAATACGAGCCAGATCGCCGTCTCGCTCAGCGAATGGGCCGCGCAAGGAGATTGGCGCCTTTATTTCCTGAACCGCGACCGCATCGAACAAGTCACGCCCGAAGCCGTGCAAGCTGTCGCCGCCAAATATCTTCTGCGCAACAATCGCACCGTTGGCCTCTTCATTCCGAGCGATAAATCCGAGAAAGTCGCGGTTCCGCCCACGCCGGACGTCGCCAGTCTTGTGGCCGATTACAAAGGCCGCGCCGCCATGGCGCAAGGCGAAATCTTTGAAGCTACGCCCGCGAACATCGAATCGCGCGTGCGCCGGCTCGATTTGCCCGAGGGCATCAAGGCCACGCTCTTGGAAAAGAAATCGCGCAACCAGGAAGTGCATCTCGCGCTGACGCTGCATTATGGCAACGAGGAAAATTTGAAGGGCCTTGAATCGGCCGCAGGATTTCTGCCGGAGCTGATGATGCGCGGCACGCAAAAGCTCACCTACCAGCAATTGCGCGATGAACTGGACAGTCTGGAAGCAACCTTGGGAACGGGCGGCGGCGGCGGACGCGGTGGCCGCGGCGGCGGACGCCGTGGTGGCGGCGGTGGCGGCGGCACCGCCGGTTCCATCACCTTTTCCATCCAAGCCAAACACGACACGCTGCCGCAGGTTCTCGATTTGCTGCGGCAAGTGTTGCGCGAGCCGCTCTTGCCCGCCGACCAATTCGAGCTGTTGAAGGAGGAGCGCATCGCCAGGTTGGAGCAGGCCAAGACCGAGCCAGCCATGCTCGCCCCGCGCGCGTTGCAACGCCAGTTGAACCCCTACCCGGCGGACGATATTCGTTACGTGCCGACGACTGAAGAATCGCTCGAGCGCCTGAAAAGCACGACCTACGCGCAAGTCGCGCAGCTTTACCATGATTACCTCGGTTCGCAAAACGGCGAAGTCACCATCGTCGGCGACTTCGATCCTGACCCGTGCCTGGCAAACCTCAAGGAAAGCTTGAGCGGTTGGAAGGCGGCCAAGCCTTACGCGCGCATCGCCATGCCGCTCGCGAGCGACCCAACCTGCGGACGCCAGAGTATTGACACGCCCGACAAGGCCAATGCCACTTACACCGCCGGCCTCATTTTCCCTGTGCGCGACGATGACGCCGATTATCCCGCGTTGGTGCTTGGCAATTACATTTTTGGCAGCGGCGCGCTGGCGTCGCGGCTGGGCGATCGCATTCGCCAGAAGGAAGGCCTCTCCTACGGCGTGAGTTCGAGCCTGGCAGCCTCCGCGTGGGACAAGCGCGCCACGCTGACCATCACCGCCATCTGCAATCCAGAGAACATGAGCCGCGTCGAAAAAGCCGCCAAGGAGGAGTTGGACCGCCTGCTCAAGAATGGCGTGACGCAGGAAGAATTGGACCAAGCGAAGCAGGGCTATTTGCAGGCGCGCAAAGTGGGCCGCACCACCGACCAGGCACTCGCGGGAATGCTTTCCAATCTCCGCGAACTGGATCGCACGATGACTTACGAGGCGGACTTTGATCAGAAAATCGAAGCCTTGACGCCGGACGCCGTGGGCGCCGCCTGGCGCAACCACATCGACGCCACCAAACTGGCTGTCGTGGTTGCCGGCGATTTCGGCGCAAAAACAGCGAACGCGCCATAACGTCTTTGGTAGCGCTCATCGACGTCTTAGTCTTGACAACATTTGGAGTAACCTATGCCTGTCACGGATAGAGAGATAAAGGATTGGCTGACCCGGCTGGGGGTGCCAGCGGCCCCGCTGGTGCAAAAGAGCACGCGCGCAGCGTTGGAATTCTTTCAACACTACATGCCGGCGCTGGAGGAGCAGACCAAGGGAGGCTTCCTACGCGGAATGGATTTGCACAGCGAAGTCCGCGCCGAGTGGCTGCCGCCTGGCACCAAGGTCGCGGCGTTCCGGCGCCAGGGCGAGCCGCTTTTCAAACTTTTCTACACCAAGCCCGGCACCTCGGTCTATCGATTGGGCGTGGTGCCGGCCGGACGCCGGTTTCGGCCGTTCAGAGTCAAACGGTCCGTCGATGTCTTGGCCGCGCGCGCCGCCAGCTTTGTTTATGCCTCGTCCGATGATGTGCTGGCTGGGCGTCCGCTCTGGGCCACGGGAGGCGGCGGAGGCGACATACAATATATCATTCCCCACGCGGATTCTTTTCTGGAAGCAATCGACCAACCTGGCCATTAAATCCGCCATTCAGGAAGCCGCAGCTCATTGTCGTGGGCGAATTTTCCTCCTCCCTCTCCTCCACAAACGTGTGGAGGAGAGGGTTGGGGAGAGGAGGTTTCCTAGTACCCCTCTCCCTATCCCTCTCCCCGCATCGGCGGGGCGAGGGGACGTTTTTCAGCGAGTTCAAAAAAGCTGCCAAGGACTCGGTTGCGCCCCATTCCGCAATTATCTTTTATTTACCGTTGCAATTTCTCAGGCCTGACCTTATGCACTCACCGTAGCCGAAAACATAAACACTTAATCACCACCATGCGTCGCATTTCCCAAGTCTTGTTGGCCGCCCTCGCTCTCGTCTCGAGCACCGCTTTGGCCGAGCAATTCAAGTATTCCATCACTCCCAATTTCTTCGAGGCCAACCCCGGCGGCCAGCCCATCGGCCCGTGCCACGGCGGCGTCGCCATCGACAATAAAAACGGCAACATTTACATCAGCACCGACACCGAGCGCGGCATTCTGGTTTTCACGCCGTCGGGCAAATTCCTGCGCGGCGTCGGCCCGACGCGCGTTCACGAACTGGAAATTCGCGACGAGGATGGCGTCGAGCACATCTACGCCGCGCGCCCCAGCGATCACGAAGTCCTCAAGCTCACCATGGACGGCACCATCGAGTGGACGCTTCATTGCCCCATGGAAGCCGGCATTTACAAAGAGGAGAAGGGATTCAACCCCTGCGCCGTCACCGTCGGGCCGGACGGCTGCCTCTATGTCGCCGATGGTTACGGTTCCAATTTCGTGCTCAAATTTGACAAGGACAGGAAATTCGTGAAAGCCTTTGGCGGGCCGGGCAAGGAAGAAGGCAAATTCAACACCTGCCACGGCATCGGCCTGGACACGCGCCTGGGCAAACCGTTGCTCTTCGTTTGCGATCGCAACAACAACCGCGTCGAATACTGGGACCTCGACGGCAATTTCGTCAAAACCATCCGCAGCGACCTGCGCATGCCCGCCAAGGTTTACTTTCGCGGCGACTTTGCGGTCATACCCGAATTGCAGGGCCGCGTCACGGTGCTGGACAAGGAGGGCAACATCGTCGCGCAAGTTGGCGACAATCCCATCGAGGGCCAACGAGCCAATTACGGCCTGCCGCCGGACCAATGGAAGAACGGCATCTGCAATTCCCCGCACGGCGCCGCCATGGACGCCGACGGCGACATCATCGTCGCCGAGTGGAGCCAATTCGGCCACCTGCATAAGTTTACCAGGGAGAGGTAGGCGGCCTGAACACAAGTGACCTCCTGGATTCATTCCTTACCAGCGGGCATCGGCCACTGGCATAAAAAGGTACGCCTCTCAATTTAGCAGCATTGGTCACGGCAGCGCTAACTCGCCTGGCAGGTTTAGCCGCTCTGCCTCCTTCGGATCAATCGCTTGGATGGCAATTGCCGCCTCCCGCTTAGGATATGCATCCGGAGCCAAGCACTTCTCTAAAACAGGGAGTGCGGCCTTTGCGGCTGGCCCTATGTCGCGGAGCAGTTGGATACATCCCGAAGTCCCAATTCCCTTCCGATTCGGATTTTCCATCTCGTCGATTATTTCTGACACGGGAGGCTGTTGCACCAATCCAATTTTCCACAACGAAACCTCAGCAGCCAATCGGCAATAATTACTGGATGGATCGGGCCTCCAAGCAATCGGAGGATCCCCACGCCTCATTTTGTCGGAATAAACCGGCAGCAGCGGCAAGTGCTCCAATTCGTGAAAAACTGAAATGACGTTGGAAGCATTCTGTGGTGCTATTCGTAAAATCGCATCTGCGGCTCTCCAACGGATCACCGGGTTCATGCTTTTAAGTTCCTTTTCCAGGAACGGGAGCGCATCTCTTGCAGCGGGGCCGAGCCGCCCCAAGGCCGGGATTACCGAGTAAGACTCAGCTCGCCATATCGCGATCAAGGCCGGGACCGCTGGACTGGCCGCTGGGCCGATTTCAGCGAGGGCGTCCACGGCGTAACGAGGCTCGTAATCGTCCCCGCGCTTTATCACATCGATTAACGCGGGAACGGCGAGATGGGCATCTGGTCCGTACATTTTGATCGCCATGAGTGCCCCATAGCGCGTGGCGGCATTCGTGCCGTTAATATCCGCGATGATGTTAGCAACATTCGCCGCGGCATCTGATTTTATCTTTGCATTAATCGGAGTGAGCATTTCCGGATCGAGAATTCGGATGAGCGCCTCTACTGCCGTTCGCATATTTCGATTCGTATCCGCTAAATGAGTCATGAGAACCGGAATTAAGGGGCGCGCCGCTTCACCCATTTCGGCCAAGTACTTGATCCCAAGCCCCTCCGTATCAAAGGTTGTCAAAAATCCAGAAAAGACTCGGAGAGCGATGTTGGTTTGCCGGTCCACCTTCCACA
>DASYNM010000316.1:0-11216 GCA_036008545.1 Verrucomicrobiia bacterium | reverse complement strand
TCTGTTCAACGCGGTGGTAAACGGCAATTCCGGTTCGACCAGCAATGCCCAGGTGCTGGCTTCGCCCAGCAACGCAGTCCTGACCATTGTTGACACCGATTCCTACGGCACTCTCAATTTCCTGCAGCCCAATTTCAACGTCTTCCAAAACGGAGGGTCGGCGCTGGTTACCGTCACGCGCACGGGCGGCACTGACGGCACGGTGAGTGTGGGTTACGAAACTTATTCCCCCACCAATGTGCAATTGCCATTCCAGTTGGCTACGCCCGGCTCAAACTACAGCGCCACCAGCGGTTCACTAACCTTCGGCCAGGGAGTCAGCAGCTTAAGCTTCACTGTGCCGATCATCAATACGCCTGGCGAATCAAACATAGCCGACCGTATTGTTGGCTTGCAGCTTTTCAACGGCAATCCGTCGAACATAGCCGGCCAATTTCCGAAGACAGCGGTCCTGATTATTCTCGACCCTCAGTTGCACCTCAATTCGGCCGGTTCGGTGGATACCACCACCCTGAACGGCGTCGGCTTCAACAATTTCGTCAATTCTCTCAGCCTGCAACCCGATGGCAGCCTCCTGGCGGGCGGTGAGTTCACTTACTTCAGCGGCTATCCATTTAACTTTGTGGCCCGTCTGGTGCCATCCGGCACTTTTGACACGGGGTTCCAAACCGATCTGACAGGTCCCAACGGTTCAGTGTTCCAAGTGTTAAGTCAGACGGCCGGTCCCGGTTTGACCAATGGCGATATCATGATTGTGGGAGACTTCACCCAGGTGAATCAGGTCAACCGTCCGGGCATCGCCCGGCTGAATCTCGATGGCCAACTGGACACCTCGTTCAATCCCGGCGCGGGCGCCGATGGCACGGTCTATACGATTACCCAAATGTTTCTGCCATCCGCCACAACGAACCAAGCCAATCTCCCTTACTACGTTATTGGAGGATCTTTTGCCAACTTCAACGGAAATCCTGCCAGTGCCGTGGCTCGCGTGACTCCCACCGGATTATTTGATCCGGGCTTCAATATCGGCCAGGGCGTGACCAGCAGCAACGCCGCCGTGCACGCTTTGGCGATTACGGCCAACAACCAAATCCTGGTCGGAGGCGACTTCACTCAATTCGACAACCAACAGCACGACCACTTGGTGCGGTTAAATGTGGACGGGACGCTGGACACCAATTTCGCCGCGTTCGACGGCGTCTCCTCGGATATCAATGAATCTATTCGCGCTATTGTGGTGCAGCCGGACGGGAAGATTCTTATCGGCGGCCTCTTCACTAGCGTCAACGGGAGCAATTTCAATTACATCGCTCGCCTGAACAGCGACGGCACCACCGATACCAATTTCAATATCGGCGTTGGCTGCAACAATGACGTCCAGGCCCTCGCCCTGGATTCCCAACTGCGCATTCTGGCGGGAGGCTCTTTCTCCTCGGCCAGCGGCGTTACCCGCAACGGCCTGACGCGGTTCAACCCCGATGGCACGGTGGATCCGAGCATTAACTTTGGATTCGGCGCCAACGGGTTCGTGGATGCGATTGCCATCCAAACCAACGATGAAATCGACGTGGCTGGCGGGTTTTCCACCTTTGGCACCATCCCGGAGAACAATTTTGCGCGGCTCTACGGCGGAGCAAATGTAGGCGACGGATCGGTGCAATTCGTGCAGCAGGTTTACGGCGTTTTGGAAAGCGCGACCAATGCGATCATTGATATCCAGCGTATTGGCGGCACCTTCGGGTCGCCCTCGGTATCCGCCGTTTTCTCGACCTCCAACAACACAGCCCACAGCGGGAGAGACTACATCGGCGTGACCAATACGGTGACCTTCCCTCTGGGCGAGACTTTCGCGACTGTCGAAGTTCCAATCATTGAGAACTTCATCGTCGGCCCGAACCTTACCGTTAATCTCGAACTGACCAATCCGCCTTCCAATTCCGAGCCCATCGGGCCGCAAGTGGACGCGATGTTGATCATCACCAATATCAATACGGGGCTGGAGTTTGCCGCGTCAGGATTTCGGGTCTCAGCCACCGACGGCAGCGCGGCCATTCCGATCGTGCGCGTGGGCAATCCCAATACCACCAGCTACATCACGGCCTTTACGGGCACCAATGGGACGGCGCTGCCTAACGTCAACTATATAGCGGAAAGCAACACGTTGATCTTCTATCCTGGGGAAATGACCAATTACTTCCTCATACCGATTCTGGATTCTCCGAACACGTTTGTGGACACGACGGTGAATCTGGAACTGCAGGATGCCAGCAACGCCATTATCACGGCACCCAGCAGCGCCACGCTGACTATCGGCAGCGTCCTGACCGGCGCCGGCTTTTTGAGCCTGTCCACCAACGCTTACACTGTTAGCGAGGGGGCGACCAACGCCGTCATCACCGTCGTGCGCACCAATGGCAACGCCGGCAATGTGACGGTGCAATTGACCACTTCCAACGGCACGGCCATCGCTGGCATTAACTATCTCAATATCAGCAGCAATGTGACTTTTCTGGACCATCAAAGTGTGGCCACCGTTGATATTCCGATCCTTCAATTGAGCAACGCCGTGGCCAATACGACCGTCAACATCTTCCTTTCCAATCCCAAGGAAGGGGCTGTCCTGACCAGCCCAACGAACGCGGTGCTGACCATCCTCGATGATATTCCTGACTTTTTCTTTAACAGTTCGAGTTACTTCGTCAATGAAGGCGCTGGCGCGGCGACGTTGACCATCATGCGTGCCGGCCCTACCAACACCGTCGCCTCGGTATCCTATACGACCTTCTCACCCACCAATGCGTCGGAAACCAACGGCTTCGCCGTGCCGAACGTGGATTATGTGCCGGCTTCCAACACGGTGACTTTTGCACCGGGGGTGACGCTGGAAACCGTCCCCATCACCATCCTGCAAGGCAGTAACGCCAACCCTGTCATATCCTTCCAGGTCCTGCTGGAGAACCCCAGCCCTGGCACCCAAATCGCCTCTCCGAGCACGACCACCGTGGGAATCATCAGCGATGTGGCTGGATTTGATTTTGTCACCAATTCCTACGTCGTAGGCGAGAATGGCAGCAACATCGTCGTCACCGTCAACCGGCTCAATCCCGATACCGGGTCGCTTTCCGTGCACTTTATCACCAGCGACAACACTGCCGTCAACGGCGTGGATTACGTGGCCACCAACGGGACGTTGAATTTCCTGGACGGCCAGGCGACCAACAGCTTCACCGTTCAAATACTCAATCCGAACCTGGTCGAGAGCAACAAGACCTTCAACATTTCGCTCTTCGGCCCTTCCTCCAATTCCTACGTGGTTGCCCCGTCCAACACGGTCGTTACCATTACCAATGTCTATGTGGGCCTTGCCTTTGGCAGCTCGAGTTTCTCGGTCAGCGAATGCGCGGCCTCGGCGGCTATCCCGGTTGTCCTGACCGGGCTGACCAACAGCACGATCCAGGTGCAGGCTTCCACCGAGGACGGATCGGGCATCGCCGGCTCGAATTATTTTAAAGCTCAGACCAATCTGGTGTTCCTGCCCGGCCAGACTGTGGCCTACTTCTACGTGACACCCATCAACAATAATCTCATCGGCCCTGACCATACGGTGGTGTTGAATCTGACCAACAACGCCCCTACGCCCACCAATGTGGCCGGCGTCCAATTGCTCACGCCCAGCACCGCGTTGCTGACCATCCAGGAATGCAACGGTGCGTTTATCGTCAATTCCGGCACGGCGTTTGTCACTGGCACCATCGACCCTTCCTCCGGCGTGATCTATTCCAACGACACCGTGACCGTGTTGCTGGGGTTGCGTGATATCGCGGGCGGCAACACCAGCAATCTGGTGGCGACGCTGCAACCAGCCGTTGGGATTACCAATGTCTCCTCGCCCCAGAGTTACGGCGTCTTGGTCGAGAACGGCCCGACAGTTTCCAGACCATTCACCTTCAAGGCCCTGGGTGCCGATGGCCAGAACATCGTCGCCACGCTTACCTTGCAGGACGGTTCACGCAACCTGGGTGAGGTCGCGTTCGGGTTTACCATTGGCGGGAACACGGTTTCTTACACCAACACAGCCACCATTTTCCTGCCAGAGAACGAAGTCCCTCCGACCATGGCCACCAATTCGATTCCTCCCGGCTTCGGCTATCCATCCTTGATCGACGTGTCTGGAACGCCCGGGCTTTTGACTAGGGTCAGTGTTACGATCTCCAACTTTGGGCATAGTTTCCCGAGTGACGTGGACATCGTGCTGGCAGCTCCCAATGGCTCGAATTCCATTCTGATGTCCCACGCTGGCGGCAGTTCCAATGTGTCCGCAGTGACACTGACCTTTGATCAATCAGCCAGCTCTTACCTGCCTTATCTCGACAGATTGACCTCTGGAATCTATCTGCCTACGGAGTACACCAATGAGTTGGTTGGTTCGCAGATGCCCAGGCTGTTGCCGGTACCTGCAGATGAGGATGTCCCAGTCGAAGCGCCGGAATCGCCCTACCCGTACGGCACCAATCTTTCCGCTCTGCTCGGCGCCAGCCCCAACGGCTACTGGTCGCTATGGGCGATGTGCGATAAAAATCTGGACTCCGGCTACATTAGCAACGGCTGGATTCTTAATATCAGCACCGGCGTGGCGGTGGAGAACGATTCTGACCTGCAACTTACCGTCAATCCGGTGCCCGCCCAAGCTACGGTCAACAATGTTCTTACTTATTTCTTGACGGTGACCAACTACGGCCCGTCGGGCGCGACCAACGTTGTCATCACCGACTACCTTCCTGCAGGAACGGTTTACCTGAGCAATAGTTGCAATTGCGGCACAGTCGCCAATGGGGCTTTGACCGTGACCTTGCCTTCGTTAGCTGTGGGGGCGGGGACGGCCTTTAACGTTTCCCTGATGCCGACGAATCTGGGCTACATTACCAATGTCGTGACCGCCCTGGCCTTGGAGCCGGACCTCAACTCGAACAACGTGGCCACCAACATCGACTTGGTCAGCGCGCCCAGCGCCGACTTGGGCGTCAACCTGACGGGAACACCGAATCTGGTTCTGGCTGGCGGTGACGTGACCTTCAGCGTAGAAGTAACCAATGGCGGGCCGTCCGAGGCCCTGGGCACTACGGCCACTTTGCTATTGCCTGGTTTTATGCCGGACACCAACGGGATTTCCGTTTCCAGCGGTACCGCAACCAACGTGGACGGGACCATTACCTGGACCATAGGTGACTTGGCTTATAGCCTGACGGGGATAGGGCCGACGATGACGGTGGCGGCCAGGGCGGTGTTGGGGGGCACGAATTTGTGCAGCGTGTCAGTGGGTTCATCGGTGTATGATCCGCTTAAGGGCAACAACTTTTCTTCGGTCAAGATAATCGTCGAACAACCATTGTTGAGTATCTCGGGTTCAGAGCAGTCTTATTTGTTGACATGGAGTGCGCTGGCGACGAACTATACGCTGCAAGGCGCCACCGCTCTGCCGCCGCAAGGCGTATGGACGTCCATCCCTACTCCGCCGGTGATTGGCGGGCTATACACATTCGCGCTGCCTGGAACCAGTGGTTACCAGTTCTTCCGCTTGATATCCCAAGTTCCTTGATGTAAGAGCAACTAAACATGAAACCATCTCCTCATGGACTGCATCCAGCGGCGTTGGCTGCGGTGTGCGCAGCTCTGATTCTTCTCTTTCCCGCGGGCGCCAGTGGTGCCGACCAGCAAGTCTTGCGTGGGCACGTCCCGCCCGTAATCTCGAAATTGACTCCCATCGGGCGCCTGGATGGGACCAATCAGTTGCGTTTGGCCATTGGCCTGCCATTGCAACATCAGCAGGAGCTGAGAACACTGCTGCAGCAGATTTACGATCCCGCCAGCCCGAACTACCGGCATTATGTGACGTCGGCGGAATTCGCCCAGAGGTTTGGCCCCACGGTGGCTGATTATAATGCCGTCGCCGATTTCGCCGCTAAAAATCATTTGACTGTGACCGGGACACACCCCAACCGCATTTTGCTCGATGTGCAAGGTTCGGTGGCAGATATTGAAGCCGCCTTGCATATCAAGATGCTGAGGTATCAGCATCCCAAGGAGCAGCGGACGTTTTACGCTCCCGATACCGATCCGTCTGTTGACCTGAAAGTTCCGCTTATGCGAGTGGGCGGGTTGGACGACTATATCAAGCCATTTCCTAAATCTATCAGGGAACACTCTCCGAAGGGAGGAGGAAAACCCAAGGGAGGTTCCGGACCTGGCGGTGCCTTTATGGGCAATGACTACAGGGACGCGTATGCGCCAGGCGTGGCGTTAACGGGGAGAGGCCAGAAGGTGGCAATCTTTGAATTGGACGGTTATTTTACCAGCGACATTCTCGAGTACGAAACCGACGCCAATATCGTGCCCCCAGTGCCGCTGCGCAATGTCTTGCTGGACGGACTTACCGGGGAGCCTTTGAGCTTCGGCGGCAACGGCGAGGTTTCGCTGGACATCGAGAACGTGGCCGCTATGGCGCCAGGACTTGACGAGATTATAGTCTATGAGGGATTGTCGCAAGACGACGTTCTCAATCGAATTGCTACGGACGACGCAGCCGCTCAAATCAGTTGCTCTTGGGGCTGGGGGGTACCGAACCCGGACGCCTTTGAGGACCAAATCTACATGCAATACGCCGCCCAAGGGCAGACGTTCTATGATGCTTCCGGTGACGTCGGGACGACCCTCGGCGCCAACATTGTGCCGCCGTCGGATGATCCTTATATCGCGCAAGTGGGCGGGACGCAATTGACCACGAGTGGACCATTTGGGTCATGGGTCTCGGAAACGACTTGGGATGAACCTGATGGCTCGGGCGGTAGCACCGGCGGCTTTAGTTCTGTTTACCCGATACCGTCGTGGCAGCTAGGCATAAGCATGACCACGAACGGAGGGTCAACGAGCTTTCGAAATTTTCCCGACATGGCCTTGACGGCCGAGAATTGCTTCGTCGTTTTCGAACAAGGTGAAACTGGGCCGTTTTCCGGCACCAGTTGCGCGGCACCGCTCTGGACGGCGTTCACGGCCCTGATCAATCAGCAAGGCGCCCTCTACGGCCACCCGCCGGTTGGTTTTATCTGTCCCGCACTCTATGCCTTGGCCAAAGGCCCGCGTTACGACGCCGTTTTGCACGACATTACGACGGGCAACAACACCAATGCCGTTTACACCAACCAGTTTTTTGCCTGTGTGGGCTACGACCTCTGCACAGGTTGGGGGACGCCGACGGGCAGCAATCTCATCAACGCCCTGGCCCCGCCGGCGAAAGTGCCTGCCTTGTTCGTAGTAACAAACGTAATCTCTGGTGGCAACGGCAACGGGGTTATCGACTATGACGAGTGCAATCAGTTGACGATTACGATCACAAATGAAGGCTTGGCTGAGGCCACCGGGATCCAAGGCTTCCTGTATTCCACCACGCCGGGAGCCATCGTCGCCCAATCCATAGTGACCTTTCCCGATTTGCCTCCCGGCAGGGAGGACGTCTCGCTTCCAGCATTTACGCTTAGCACAGAACCGACTTTTATTTGCGGCACGCCCGTTGATTTGGTCCTGGTCCTGAAATACGAGCAGGGGGCGACAACCAATACTATTGAGATTCCATCAGGCATTGTCGGGACGCCCGATCCGTTTGTCAATTCGACACCATTTCTGATTCCAACCGGGAATAATACCGGCATTGTTTCGCCGGTGACAGTCTCGGGTTTGCAGTCGGCAGCGAAGGTCACCGTCTCGGTCTATGCGCAGGCCCTCTATGATGAGGGGTTGGAGTTGCAGTTGATTAGTCCCAACGGCACAACAGTCGCTCTGACGCAGATTCCCGATGGCGGTTTGGGCAGCGATTTCGGCTCGGGTTGCGGACTCTCCTCTGAGACAACCTTCGACGACGACGCGGCAACCTCAATCGAAGCGGGAACAGCCCCCTTTGTCGGCAGCTTCCAGCCGGTGCAGCCTCTTGCTAGTCTGCTTCCTGTTTACGGCACCAATCTCAACGGCGTCTGGCAATTAAGCGCGGTGGATCTATTCAATGGCGACACGGCAACCTTGGAGTGTTGGAGTCTGAACATCACGCCTTACGTCTGCACGGATGGCGGCGGACAATGCCCCGGCTCGGATCTCTCGCTGACCATGTCGGCCAGCCCTAACCCCGGCACAGTAGGCAGCAACTTGTCCTTCACGATGACGGTTTCCAACGCTGGACCCGGTTCCGCGACCAACGTGGTGATATCGCAGTCGCTTCCCCCGGGCTTCGCGTTCGTGACGACCAGCAATTATCCGGCGCAGGTGAGCGGTTCAGGCACCAATTTGACTCTTTCCATTGGCAATTTGCTCGTTTATGGGACCGCGACGCTCTCAGTGGTGACGATTCCCAGCTTTCCCGGCCTGGCTACCAGTGTGGCAACGGTGGGATCGACTGAAATCGACCCAAATCCAAACAACAACACAGCTTCCGCCACAGCTCTTGTGACGCTGCCTACGGCCGATTTGGCAGTCAGTATGAACGCGGCGCCAACCGCGCTCTTGCAAGGCGGGCAGACGACGTTTACCATCATCGTCAGAAATAACGGTCCCTACACCGCTACAGGCGTTGTATTGACCAACGAATTGCCGGCCAACGTCAATTTTGTTTCTGCCACCGCCAGTCAAGGCAACGTTTCCGTCGGCGGTTTGCTGGCCGCATTGGGCACCATACCGGCCGGCAGCAACGCGGTCGTCACCATCACAGTGAGCCCAACCACCACCGGCGACATCACCGACACGGCACAGGTCGGCTTAAGCCCACTGGAGACGGATCCCGTGTCGCAGAACAACACGGCCAGTTTTACGGTCAGCGTGGGTCCTTCGGCAGACTTGGGAGTTTCGGCGAGCGTCACGCCCAGCACGGTGGTTGCCGGCAGCGATAGCACCTATGTCGCCACCGTGGTCAACAACGGGCCTAGCGCTGCCACGGGAGTTATTTTCAGCCAGACGATACCTGGCGGGACAGGGCTTAACTCGTCCACGTTTGTTTCCAGCAGCCAGCCAGGCGTCACCGTTACCAATGGCATCATTACCTGGAGCGTCGGTGATTTGGCCAGTGGCGCCAGCGCGGTTATTACCAATGTCCTTCAGTCGGCTACAATTCCGTCCGGCGGGAAGCCGGCTGTCCTTAGCTCCACTTTTTCCGTTTTTGGCCAGCCTGGTGATGCCAACACCAACAACAACTTCTTCACGGTCCAGAATCAGGCGGAAACGCCCACAGTCTCGATTGTCCCCGTCAGTGCTGCGTTGGTTTCCCAGAGCGGTTCTCCGCCCAACGGCGCGATTAATCCGGGCGACACGGTCGAGGTTCAACTTTACTTGCAGAACGAAGGCAACGTGGCCACCACCAATCTGGCGGCTACGCTGCAAGCCACTGGCGGCGTCACACTGCCTAGCGGAAACCCCCAATTTTACGGCGCAATGGCGCCAGGCGGGTCGCCTGTCGGTGGGGCGTTTGGTTTCACGGCCAACAGCACCAATGGCGGAACAGTCGTCGCTACTTTGTCCTTGCAGGACGGTTCGACCAGCCTGGGCACGGTTTCCTTCACCTTCTACATGCCTGTGGTGCAAACATTCTGGAACACCAATCAAATCTACATTCCAGCGCTGCAATTTGTCCCGGATCCGGATGAAGGAGCAGCCAGTCCATATCCTTCCTCCATTTTGGTATCCAATGTGACCGGTTACGTTTCCAAAGTCACCGCGACGGTCTCGAATTTGTATCACACCTATCCGAACGACATCGGCATTTTGCTGGTCGGGCCGGGCACCAATGCCGTCTTGATGGACGCTGCGGCCGATCACGCCACAGAACCTGCCACTGGCGTTACGATTACGTTTGATGCCACTGCATCGCTCGCCTTGCCGAGCCAGGGGAATTTGAATTCCGGCACGTTCGCGCCGGGAGATTACAACCCCAGCGATGTCTTTACCAACGCGCTCGCTCCTCCTTACAGCGCAAGCCTGACTAATTTCAACGACCTTCCGCCCAATGGCGTTTGGTCCTTGTATGCCCATGACGATGCGTCGGGAGACTCCGGCGGCGTTAGCAACGGGTGGGCCGTCACCATCACGACTGTGATTCCCGTTAACCCCATCAACAGCCTGACCGCAGGCATCGTCGCTTCCTCTGCGCAAGTGATCCAAGGCGGCTCCATCACGTATTTACTCAGCGTTACCAACACTGGCGCTACTACTGTGAGCGCGTACCTGACCAATGTCCTGCCCGCCGGGCTATCCTTTGTTTCCGCGGGAGGAGCACCGGGCGGTTACACCCAAAGTGGGCAAACACTAATCTACAATCTGGGAAGCCTGAACCCTGGCACAAGCCTCACGATTTCGAACGTGGACCTGGCAGTCGCGATTGGCCTCCAAACCAACACCATTATCGCCGGCGTGCCTTTCGCCGCGTTCAACCTTGACAACAATGCCGCCAGCGTCATCACAGGCGTAAGCACGCCCTTGGCGGACTTGGCGGCGGGCCTCTCCGTCACTCCTAGTCCAGCCATCGTAAGCAACAACGTAACCTACACTTTGTCGGTGACAAACCTTGGGCCCAGCAACGCCGTGGCCACAGTCGGCACATTCTCGCTGGCCGGTCTGCAATTGGTTTCGGTCTCGCCCTCGCAAGGTAGTTTCGTGGCAAACAGCGGTTCGGTGCAATGCTCATTGGGGACCGTCTCTCCCGGCAATATCGCGGTCGTGGCTGTCACGGCTGTGCCGGTCGGCGTCGGCACGTTGACCAATACTTGGAGCGTCAGCACCAGCTCTGACGACACCAACTCGGCCAACAATTCCGCCACCGCTCTGGTTACCGTCACTTACGCAGTGCCCGTGATCGTCGCTAACGGCGCCACCTTGCAGGTGCAAGGCACCACACCGCCAAACGGCGCCATCAATTCCAATGAAACGGTAACGGTCTCATTTGCGCTCGCCAATATCGGCTCTGGAGCGACCACCAATCTTTCCGCCACGCTCCAAGCCGGCAGCGGCATCACGCCCATCACTCTCAGCCAGGTTTACGGAGCAATTCCCGTTGGAGGTTCCGTCACGGAACCCTACTCCTTCACCGCCGTCGGTGCTCCCGGCGCCACCGTGACCGCCACTCTGGCCCTGGCGGATGGGACCAACTCAATGGGCGATGTTTCCTTCCCGTTCCTGATTCCGGTCAC
>DASYNM010000315.1:0-9320 GCA_036008545.1 Verrucomicrobiia bacterium | reverse complement strand
ACAGCCAGCCGTCAATTAGATTGTCACTGCCCCAGAAGGGTACGTAAGCGCCCGTTGGGCGGGAAAGGAAGCCGTAGGTCTTAAGCCAGAAAATCCAGCCCGCGTGAAGGCCGATGGAAAAATAAAGCGCGCCGGTGCGCTGATAGCATAATGCAAGGATCGAACCCGCCACCAGAAGCGTGAGAAAGGCAGGAATCAATGGCGGAGGATGAACGAGCATTGCCCTCAGCAGCATCAAACCGGAATTCCATCGCACGGGCAGAGCCATGTCTCCGCTCTTGATGAAATGCACGGCGGAATAAACGGCGCTGCTCACGACCAGGGCGGCCGGCCACGGCATCGATTGCCGCAAAAGGCAGAACAACGCGCCGCGAAAAACCAATTCTTCCAGGATAGCCACCACGACGGCTGCCCACGTGGCGTTGATCACGTGGCGAAAGATTTCGCCGGCAGAATGCGTCAAGATGAAGGCGCGCGCGCCGCAGGCCAGGGCCAGCAGAGCGACCGCGGCCAGCGATGCCCAACCAAGGGCGAATCCACTCAGAATCTGCCGCGCGGGTCGGCCTTGCCGGACGAAGCCAAGGTCGCGCCAGTTTCGCGCGCCGCCGCAACGCAATAACGGCCAGAGGCAGAGGAGCGCCAGGCCAAGCATGGAACGATCCAGAAAGCGATGGAACGGTTTGCCAGCCACGCCGGTGAACGCGGGCCAGTGACCGGCCGCCCATTGCGCCAGCCAGTAAAGCCAGGGCGCGAGCAACGCGCCGCCCAGAAACACGACCGCGAAGTAAATCAGCAAAGAACGGATGGGCCGCATGGCCGGGCATTAAAATGGGGTTTGCCTCTCGCGCCAAGAAGAATCATAAGTGAACCAACGTATGGCGGCGCCACTCACGACTTTCGAGCGTTTTTATGCCACCGCTCGCAATTACATGCGCCAGCATTGGCAGAAGGCGTTGCAAGTTCGCCAGCGTCTCGCCTTAAGCCAGGAGGCCCTGCACCTCCTGATGGCCGCAGTGGTGGGATTGATGGGCTGCGTCATCAACGTTCTCTTCTACCTGTCGATCGAGGGGGCGCAGGATTTGTTCGTGCGGCATCGCGGCCAGGACATCGTCGCCGTCGCCAGGTTGCTGCCATGGCCCTGGCGAATCGTATCCAACACCTTGGGAGGATTGGCTGCGGGCCTCGTTTTACATTGGGGTGTGCGATTGGTCGGCAAACAAGGCTCCACCAACCTGCTGGAGGTGGTGGTGGCGGGAGACGGGCGATTGCCGTTCCGCAGCGGGATCGTGCGCGCGATTTCCTCGCTCATGAGCATCGGCAGCGGGGCGTCCATTGGTCGCGAAGGTGGCATCACGCAGTTGTCGGCCACCGTCGCGTCGAAGTGGGGGCAGTTGGCGGACTGGCAGCCGTATCGCCTGCGGCTGCTGGTGGCATGCGGGGCGGCGGCGGGCATCGCGGGGGCCTACAACGCGCCGATTACGGGAGCGGTTTTTGCCGCACACATTGTGCTGGGCAATTTTTCCATGAACCTGTTCGCTCCGCTCTTGTGCGCGTCGGTGGTGTCGTCGATGCTTTCGCGGAGTTTCTTTGGCATCCACCCTTGGTACGAGGTGCCGAACTTCGACTTCACCAGCATCGTGCAGTTGCCGTGGTTCGTGGCGCTGGGCTTTCTGGCCGGCGGACTTGGGGCCGGATTCCTTTTCCTGCTGGAGAGGAGCAAGCAAGTGTTCCAACGCATTCCTATTCTTTACATCCGCATGGCAGCGGGCGGGCTTCTGGTGGGAATTATCGCCAAGCCCTACCCGGAAGTCTGGGGCAATGGCCACGAGGTCACCACCCTCATCATTCAACATCCGATGGTGTTCGGGGCATTGCTGGGCATTTTCCTGGGCAAGTTGGTGGCCACGGTGATCACGGTCGGCTCGGGCGCAGTGGGTGGAGTGATCACGCCGACGCTTTTTTTGGGCGCTGGGTTGGGCAGCCTACTGTGGATGTCCTTGCAATACTTAGGCTGGGCTCCGGCCAACCTGCCCATTGGAATATTTGCCTTGGCGGGAATGGGCAGCGTTTTTGCGGCCACGACCCGATCGCCGCTGTTGGCCATCGTCATGGTGCTGGAGATTTCGCAAAATTACTCTCTCATGCCCGCGCTCATGCTCGGCTGCGCGATTTCGACTTTGGTTTCGCGCAGCCTGCACGCCGATTCGATCTACACCGAGTCGCTGATATTGCGCGGCCTGGAGGTGGAGAGTTTCCGCCAGGGGGCGGCTGTTGAACAAACCATCGGCGACCTGATGCGGGCGCCGGTGAAGCCGCTGCGGGAAAACACCGCGTTGCCGGAAATCGCCGGCCGATTCCTAAGCAGCCCCAATAATTACCTGCCAGTGGTCGATGCGCAAAACCGGCTGCTCGGTTTGGTGGCTTTGCAGGACTTGAAGGAATATCTGGGCGAAGCCGGTGAATTGAGCGCGGTTATCGCCGCTGACATCATGCGTCCGGTCCCTCCCTGCTTGGTGCCGAGCCAGAAATTGCTGGACGCGCTGCCGGTGTTGCTGGCCAGCGAACAACGCAACGTGCCGGTCGTCAATAATCTGAAAGAAAAACGCCTGGTGGGCGCGATGCTGAGGGCGGAGGCGTTGGCGGCGCTTTCGGAAGTCATCGCGGCCAGCGCCACGACAACCTCCTCGAACGAGGCTACTGCAAAAGAAACGCTAGTGCCCCCGCCGCCACCGACAGCAGCCAAATAAGAGCAACCGCCTGGGTCGGCGTGAAGCCGCGCCGGACCAGTCGGTGGGAAAGATGGTTGGTGTCGCCGATGTAAAATGGGCGGCCGATTTTCCAGCGAAGCAGCACCACCCAAACCATGTCGCCCAATGGCACGGCCAGCACCAGCAAAGGCGTTAGCACGGCAAGGGGCAGCGGATGTTTGTGCGTGTAATAGTGGGGGAGAATAGCCATCACCGCCAAGAGATAGCCGGTTAAATGACTACCCCCGTCCCCTAAGAAGGCCGTCGCCTTCGGGAAATTAAAGGGCAGAAAACCAAGCAGCGCACCGGCGGCAAGGAAGGCCATGGTCGCCACCAAGTACTGCCCCTGCCCGGCCGCGATCAAACCAAACCAGCCGGCCCCGATGGCCCCCAAACCGGCGCAAAGTCCGTTCATGTTATCCATGAAGTTAAAGGCGTTTACCACGGTGAGAATCCACAGTGCCGTGATGCTGAAGCTGAAAATCAGGCTCGGCACGAATAAAGTGATGCGAATGCCGCCCGCCGCCACGACCAGCGCTACGACGAGTTGGCCGCCGAATTTGACGGCGGGTGTCAGTTCCGTTTTGTCATCGAGCAAACCAATGAAAAGCATCCCGAAACCACCCGCAGTCAGGCACAAGAGGCGAACCGCGCGCACACTCAAACCGTATTCGAAGAGGCCGGCCACGCTCGAGCGCCGGGAGACCAAGGCCACAAATGCTCCGGCCAGCAGCGCCGCCATCAGGCCGGTCATCACGGCCAAACCGCCGGCCAAAGGGATGGGACTGGTGTGGATTTTGCGATGGCCCGGATCGTCCATCGTGCCGGTGCGAACGCACCAGCGACGCCAGAAGGGCACAGAGGCCGCCGTGACCAGCGCGGCGGAGACACAAGCCGCGGGATAGACCGGGACAATGTTCAATTCGTGTCCTTCTGAACGAGCTCTTGGTAAAGAGCGTAAATGTTTTCCACCATAGTGGCGACGGCAAAATTCTCGCGCACGAATTCCTGGCCGCGCCGCCCGAGACGCTCGCGCAAGGGTGCGTCTTCCGCGAGTTGCGCCAACCGCTGCGCCAACGATTTGACGTCGCCCAGCGGAATAAGAAAGCCGGTCTCGCCGGAAAAACAAACTTCGTTGGCCCCGTCACAGTCGTAGGCCACCACCGGGCGCCCCGCCGCCAGCGCCTGGGACAAGGCGCGCGGCAGCCCTTCGCGGCGGGAGAGGTGCGCCACCGCATCCATCACGCCCACGTACTTGGGAATATCGACTGGCGCAACCAGCCCGGCGAAAATGACCGCTTTCTCCATTCCCGCTGCCCGTGCGCGCTCTTGCAGGCGCGGGCGCAAATTGCCATCACCAACCAGGAGAAACTTGGTCTGGGGATGACTCCGGAGAACTTCGGGGGCGGCGTCGATTAGATCCTCATGCCCCTTGAGCTGGAAAAGCCGGGCGATTTTGCCCACGACAAAATCGGCGGGCGCGATGCCCAAGCGCGCCCGCAGATCGGCGTCATTGCGCGCCGCTTGGAATGGTTCGAGCGCAAAGCCGCTAAAGATGCGGCTGAATTGGTCCGGCCGGCCGACGCCCGCTGCCAGATACTGTCGTGTCATGGCGTCGGCCACGCTGATGAAGTGCGTCGTGACTGCGGCGGCGCGTCGTTCGGCCGCACGAAACACCAAGTTGGGAATCGCCCCTTGAAACGAACCGAAGGACGGACCGTGAACAGTATGGACAATGATGGGAACCCCCGCGCGCTGCGCAGCCAAACGGGCCAGAATGCCGGCTTTGCCACTGTGGGTATGGACGATGCGCGGGGACGTGGCGCGAAACATTTCGACCAAACGCCGCCACGCGAGAACATCGAACCACGGATGGATAGGACGAATCAAGGAGGGAAGAATGGTCAACAATTCCGGTCGAGCGGCGAAGGCGGACTCAAGCGAGCCTTCCGGGCCAGTCGTTGGCCCGGCCACAAGATCGACCTCAAGACCAGGACGGTTCTGGAGCCCGAGAACGGTCGCGATTGTATTTTCCTGAGCGCCGCCGATGATCAACCGGGTGATGACGTGGGTAACCCGCATCCGGTCTCGGATTAGTGACGCTCCAGCACGCTGAGCCGGTTGGTGGCTCGCCGGTATTCACTGCTCTCTTCCGGCGCGGAGCTGATGCAGCGCTTCAAACGGTAGATCTCTTCGTCCTTGTCCTTTTCGGCCGCGGCGACATCGGCCAGGCCATAGTCCATAAGATACCTCTCATCAGGCAGATACTTGCCCATCGCCTTGAAATCGTCCTTGGCTTCTTTGAATCTTTGGAGCTGGATTTCGGCGACAGCTCGATTGAGCAAGGCAAGGTAGCTGCTGGGCTGCATGAGCAAGTACTGGCTGAGGGTGGAGACGGCGGGACCGTAAGAGTGAACTTTGATCTCAATTTCAGCCTTTTTGAGCAGCGTTTCCGCCACATTGAAGGTGGGAGGGGCGTCATGACGGGGAGAGGCCAGCAAATTCAATTGCAAATCGATATTGGTCAACGCATTGGTGAACGCACGCGCCGCCTCGCCGTAACGGCGCGACTCCAAATAGGCCAATGCCTGAATACGATAGAATTCCGCCAAAGTGGCAACGCGATTTTCGTCGTTGGGATCGGCCCGGATGTCGTTGCGCAGCAATTTTTCCGCCGCGGCATCATCCCCTTTGGCCATATAGGCTGAGGCCTCACAACGATCCAGTTCCCAAGGCGCGATGCGGGAGGAGACCCGCAGTTTGTGGATCAACTCGAGCGCCTTGTCCGGTCGGCCGCGATCGGTGAACGTTTTGGCCATGCCAAATTGGGCCTCGGCATCGTTCGGAAGCAATTGCAAGCGGCGCTGGAAGAGGATGGAAGCCTGGCCCAAGTTGCCGCCCATCGCCAATACCTGGCCGAGGACCAAGTCCAGGCCCGGTTCGTCCGCCGGACCGTTGCGGCGAAGCATCGCCACCAAATTGCCGCGGTAGTAGTAGAGAGCCTTTTCCAAAGTTTCCCTGGAATCGATGGGCTGGTAGTCGCCTTTCTGCAAGCGTTCGTTGTAAGCGAGGTTGATTTCGGCGATGAAGTTATTGGTGTTAAGCCGCAGTGCTTCAGAAAATTGGTGATGAGCCTCTTTGAGATGGTTGGCCTTTTGCAATTCGGTCCCCCAGTAATCCAGCGCCACGCCGTAATCAATGCTGACGGCCTCTGCGTCCGTATCCAGCTTGGCCAGCTCGGGCAGCGTTTTCAGGGGGCCGTTTTCCAAATTGGCCCAAAAAGTCTCGTTGGCTTTGACCTCCGCGTCCGTCTCCACCGGCGGCTGGGTCAGATTGGTGGTGTAGGGCTTGAGTTCATAGACCAGGCCGCGCGGCTTGAGATAAAGGGCTTCAAAGTAATATCCAAAACTGGGATGCAGGTAGTAGACCGGATAATTCTGGGTGACTCGGTACATGAACCGGACCAGGTTGTCGCTGCCAAGAACCGACGGCAACCGGGCCAGATTGGTCGTGACCACGCTCCTAAGTTCGGGGTACTGGGAAAGCAGATGAAGGATGTACTCCCGATGCGCGAAGGCTTCGGTGTCAATCAAAATGTCTTGGTTGGGCAGGCCGCGGCGCTCACACTCGGCCTGCAACAGGTATAAGCGGGCTGCATCATCACTGAGCACGATCGCTTTTTTCGCCGGCAACCCGTCCATGATCCGTTGGGAGAATTGGTCCAGCACGCGGCCGTTGCCGGCACGAACGTGCGGGAAGTTGTCCCAGACGATCCAGGCGGGAGCGCCGAGGGAGAGCAACCACACCGCCACCACCAGAGTGCCCCGTAAGAATTTTGACAGCGGAGTACGCCGTTCCCAAATTTGGACCCTGGTCGATCCAAAAATCAACAAGGTGTAGCCGCTGAAATATCCCAGAGCGAGCGCCCCAGCGTAATAGAAGGTCAGGAAGCTGATGGGCTGTTCGCGCATGCGCACGCTGGGGCTGAACTTAAAATCGAGAAACACCACCAGCGACAAAACCAGGAACGCCGAATGCAGGAAGCCGAACATCCGTCGCGTCAAGACATTTCCGGCGGGGCTGACTTCCCCCAGAAAGGACGGCCACCAGATGGCAGCGAAGATGAGCGGCAGAATGGTGGGGACCGCCGCCACCAGCACCAGCCAGTGCGGCACCAATCTGAGACCGTACAATTGGGCGCCGAACTCCTGGTGAAGCAGCGACCAGAAATCCATATGTCCGGCGCCGCTGCTGCCCAGTTTGGGGACCAGCAAATAGAGCGGGAGGCCGGCCAAGCCGCATACGAACATGCGCCTCAAAAACCTTGCGTTGAAAAAGCCGGCAACTCCCTTCAAGCAAAACACCACGATCAGATAAAACGGAAAAAAGCCCAGTAGCGCCCAATTATTGGTGGTCCCCAAGCCGTAAACGAAGGCCGACACCAGCAGCCATCTGTCCTTTTGGGAAAAGCGATACTCCAGCAGACAATTGATCAGAAAGGCGAATACCAGGACATCGAGCATCTCACCGGTGGCCGTAATGGCGTTTTGCCAGAAGCTCAGTTGGGTCGCCAGCATCAGCACCGCGAAAAGCGGCGGCAAAAACGCAGTCCGGAAAGTAAGCAACGCACGAGGGCCCAATTCGCACAGGCGTTGTTCCCGCGTCCGGTCATGTGGAAATATCCTCACCGAACGAGCCAGCAAACCAAGTGTCAAGGCCGCGCAAATCGCGGTGAAGATATTCAGGGCGGCCGGTTGCCACGCCACGGGCAGCAGGCGCACCGGCGAAGTCAGCAGAAGGAACAAGGGCGCCATCGGCTCCGGACGCCACTTCAGCGAGTAAGGTTGCCAATCCCAGCCGGTCACCTGCGCCATCAGCGGCAAAGATCTTAAAGACACCCAATGATTCAGAGTCAGGCCATACAATAGCAGCGCCCCGATGACGACGAGCCACGGGGAAAACAGAATGGGCCGCGTTGGAGGAGCGTTGATCTTTTCTTCCAAAGTCATGAGTGGCTCAGTTTGGATGAGCCTATGGCCTGTTGGCAAGGCTTATGCACCGCAGGTGGGCGTCGCTGTCAACCTTACGTCAGCCACGCATTCCGTATGTTGGGTTTGCGGAAACATGTCCAAAGGAACTATTTTCGTCACTTCAAAGACATTGCCCGCTCGCAAAACGTTCAAGTCCCGTGCCAGCGTGGCCGGGTGGCAGGAGACGTACAAAACCTGCCGCGGACTCGCTTCCCGCAGGGCTTGCAACATCTCCGGCGGACAACCCGTGCGCGGCGGGTCCAGAATGACCGTGGTGCAACGGGCGTCGAATCGACCCAACATCCGCGGCAAAAACTCTTCTGCCCGCCCGACTAGGAACTGCCCGTTGTTTCGACCATGCGTAAGAGCGTTGCGCCTGGCGGCCTGGATGGACGCCGTGTCCACCTCCACCCCGGCAAACTCTTCCACGAGGCCGCCAAGCTCGATGCTGAAGAATCCCACCCCGCAATAGGCATCAATAAGGAAGCGCGAGCCGCTGTCGCCCAGGCGGTCGCCGACGGTTTCCACTAGCTTAGGTAAAAGGTGAAAATTGTTCTGGAAAAAAGCATCGCGCGGCACTTCCCAATCCTTGGCAGCGGCGCGCAATACCACTTTGATTCCTCCTTTGGGCGGCGGTTCCTGTCGAACGAGGCGGATTTGCTCATTGAGGACCGGTTCGGCGATCTTGCATTCCTCGATATCCACCACCAGCCGATTGTCCGCGCGCAAATATCCTATGTTCAATCCCTGCTTGAACTTGTCCCACTGGCTGCGAATCATGATCCGGTTGCGGTAGCCGTAAGGCTCTGGACAAGGGACGACCGGTTCCACCAACGCCGGATCAATGCCGCCGATTCTTTGCAGCAAATCACACACTTGCTTGTGTTTGATCCGCAGTTGGGCAGGGTAAGCGATGTGCTGGTATTGGCAGCCCCCGCATTCGCCGAAATAGCGGCACGCCGGCGCGACGCGGTCGGGCGAAGCCTCCAGGACCTTGAGCAGGCGCGCACGGCCAAAGCGCTTTTTGACCTCGACCAACTCCGCCTCGACCGTTTCCCCGAGCGCGACGAAGGGCACAAAGACCACAAAATCGTTGAGCCGCCCGACCCCTTCCCCGCCGAAAGCGATGTCGTCGATGGTTAATCGCACCGTTTGGCCCGGGGCGGGGATGGGAAGTTCCACAAATTTAAGTGCGGTGCGTCCGCTCTTTCGCCAATCCGGCAAAACTGGCCCAAATCAAAATGTAAGACGTCAAACGCACGAGGCTACATTCTCAAAAGTTCCCGTCGGGCGCAAGCATGGTCAACGGCGACATTTATGGTAGGGCGGAGCTGGCGCTCCGCCTCAATCCTTCCACACTTCACCAACGAATCTCATGCACCCTGCCCCAGAAAGGCCAGTCTTCCGCGCGTGAAACCAGACCTTGCCTGACGGGGTTCTCCCGCGCGTATTGCCATTTCTCGGCGTAGTTCTCATCGTCCCGCAACCGATGGTGGAAACCGCCGGTTTGAAACCTCCCGGAATCCAGATGGGTTTTGGCCAA
>DASYNM010000314.1:0-2331 GCA_036008545.1 Verrucomicrobiia bacterium | reverse complement strand
AGCACCTTTTGCAGCGAGGCGGCGATGCTGGCATCGTCTTCAATGAGCAGAATTTTCGGTTTCATTTTTCAGAACGCGCGGCAGGACGATGCTAAAAGTTGTGCCCCGACGCAATTCGGTTTGATAGCGTAGTTCTCCGCCGTGCTTTTCGACGATGCGAGCCGCGATGGGCAGCCCCAGGCCGGTTCCGCCTTCCTTGGTGGTGAAGAAAGGGTCGAACAGTCGTTTTTTGACTTCCGGCGGAATCCCCTTGCCGTTATCGGCCACTTCCACCACGACCGTGGATGACTCTCCGCGGCCCAGGCCGGACTCTGAGCGAAGACGCATGACGATGATACCGTTGCGCTCGATGCTCTCGGCCGAATTGTGGATGAGATTGATCAACACCTGTTTTATCTGTTGAGAGTCGGCGCTGACCCAGGCCTCCTCCGAGTCTTCCAGTCTAAGCGCAATGGCATCCTTTTCCAGCTCAGGCCGCAGCAAGTCTGCCACTTCCAGTAACATCCGCCGCACGGGCACCGCCACCAATTCCGGCTCGGACGGACGCGCGAACTTGAGGAAGTCCCGCACAATCCGTTCCAATCTCGTGATTTCGCTGGCAATGACGGCGGCGTCTTCGTTTTCGGCCAAGGCTGGCGGCAAGGTGTTCTTGAGGCTGAAGAGGCGAAATTTAATGGCCGTCAAGGGATTGCGGATTTCATGGGCGACGCCAGCGGCCAGCACGCCCAAAGAAGCCAGTTTCTCCTGGCGCGCCACTTCTGCCTGCGTCTCGCTCAACTTGAGCCTCAGGGGAGCGATCATGCCCCGGTAAACCAGCACCACCAGTGCCGCCGCCAGCACCAGCACGAGGGCTAGAGAAATCTGCAGCAGTTGCTGGAACTGGGTCAGCGTTGCCTGCGAACTTTTGAGAAAATCGCCGAACGAAGTCCTTTGATCGTCCACAAATGAATCGCACAGTTGCAGGAGAACCCGTGATTGGGTCTGCACTTTTTCATAGCTGGCCTTAAACTTGCCCGCCCCGCCCCAAGGCAGCCATCCCATACTGGATTGCAGGACGCGGACGCTCTCCGTCACGTACTCGTCGTAGGCCCTGCGCACGCGTTGAAAGAATTCCTGCTCGACCGGCGCCGTCGCGTTGTTGGTGTTCTGGTCCAGCCATTGGCTGAACTCCTGCGCCTGGCTACGGAAGGACTCGGCATCGTTCGTGTCCCCGCGCAGACGGTAGCGCAGCAGCGTTTCGTTCAATCGTTGAATGTCGCCCCGCATCCGCACCCCGATGTAGAAATTGTCCGCCTTCAGCCCGGCAAACTCGCGCTGCAGACTCTCCACCCGCTCCCACGTGGTGCGGCTGGCCCAGAGCACGAGGATCGAACCCAGCAGTGCAGTCAAGCATAATCCCACCAGGCGCAGACGCACGGCCGGAACCTTGCCGTTGGCACCTGCTAACCCTGCTGTGGCATCAAATGTTCCATTTGTTTGCATGTTGTCGCATCGGGCCTTCGCGGAAAGCCCTTGATGCTCAACGGGGATTATCGCTCTTTTTCGCTGGCACGGCAAACGCTAATATGCCCTTGATGAACAAGACGTTATTGTTGGTGGATGATGACGCCTCCGTCCGCGAATCCGTGGAAAAGGTGCTGCGAGGCGCCGGCTACGAGGTCGTGTTGGCGGCGGGCGGATTGGAAGCCATCGCGAAATTTCAAGCCCAGTCCATCGACCTTATCCTGCTGGACATCGGGCTGCCAAACCTCAACGGCTGGGAGGCTTGCCGGCATCTGGCCCGGGAGCGGCCCAACGTTCCGATCATCCTCATCACCGGCCAGGCGGGGCAATTTAAATCCGCCCTGGCGGCGGGAGCGGTGGCGCTGATGGAGAAGCCGCTGGATGCGCACCGGCTGCTGGAGGTAGTCCAGGAAATTCTTGTCAGACAGAAGCCATCGGATCAGGTGCCCTCAGGCGGCGCCTTTTCCCGTGTGGGCGCATGATCTGCGCTCTTCCCGGCTAAGTTTATGAAGAGAAAAGCGAAAGTCCGGGCAAGGAATCATCGGCGAAAGGGGTGGGGAAAGTTTTTGGCGGCGCTGGCTACAGCCGATTCCAAGACGACCAGCTTCGATTTCACCGCCCTTTTTCAACTTCCGCCTGAGCGTTCGAACAGGGTTTCGCCCGATTGGCAACGAGCGCCGAAGCGAGTAGTTTGATCAAGAGCCGAAAGGAGTAGTTTAATTGTATGCAAGTGAAAGATCTAGCGCCCAGCAAGTTTTTAGTACGACACATTTCCCGCAACAAGTTTTTGAGTCCAGCCGGACGCTGGGTTAAGAGGGCCGAAGCGGC
>DASYNM010000313.1:0-4517 GCA_036008545.1 Verrucomicrobiia bacterium | reverse complement strand
GAATTTTGACCTTGTGCGCGTTTTTCTGGCGACAGCATGGGCGGCGGCCTTTATGGCGGCGCCAACTCCTCTTCGTGCCGAGCAGGTTGGCCTCATTCACATTGACGGCGCGATCGGCCCCGCGACAGCCACTTACATTTCGCGCGCCCTCGATGTCGCCGCGGCCGATCACGACGAGTGCCTGATTATTCAACTTGACACGCCCGGCGGCCTGCTGGAGTCCACCAAGGAAATCGTGCGCAACCTTTTGCAGGACCGCGAACCTTCGGTCGTCTATGTCGCGCCCGCCGGCGCGGGTGCGGCCAGCGCGGGGACGTTTATCACACTGGCCGCAGACATCGCAGCCATGGCGCCAGCCACCACTATCGGCGCGGCCCATCCGGTCACGCTCGGCGCCGAGGTGGCAACCAACTCCATCGAAGGCCAAAAATTGGAAAATTACGCCGTCAGTTGGATCGATACCATCGCCACCGAGCGGCATCATAACGTCGATTGGGCCAAATCCGCCGTGCGCGCGAGCGCCTCAATCACTGCCACGGAGGCCTTGAAACTTCGCGTCATCGACCTGATCGCCAGCGACGTGCCGGACCTTCTCCAGCAACTGGATGGCAAGCAGGCGGCGGGCAAAACGTTGCGCACAGCCAAAGCGAGCGTCGTGGAAATTCCCATGACGGCCGGAGAACGATTGTTCCAAATGCTGTGGCGGCCGGAAGTCATGTTCGTGCTTATGCTGGTGGCCATTTACGGCATCATTGGCGAGCTAAGCCATCCCGGCGCGATTCTGCCCGGCGTGGCCGGGGCCGTGGCGCTGGTGCTCGCGCTTTACATGGGATCGGTCCTGCCCGTCAACGCCGCCGGTCTGGCTCTGATGCTGCTGGCGGTGGCACTATTCATCATCGACGTCTTCGCCGCGACGCACGGCGTGCTCACGGTCGGAGGTGTCCTGGCCTTTTTGCTCGGCTCGCTTTTGCTCTTCAATCGCACGCCCGGTTTCAGCCTGCCGCTGACGTGGATCATCCCGGCGACAATCTTGACAGCGCTCTTCTTTTTGTTTGTAATCGGCGCCGGGCTGCGCGCGCAGTTCCAGCCGGCCAAAACCGGCCGCGAAAGCATGAAAGGCAAAACGGCCACGGCGCTGACGGCCATCGATCAGAACGGCGGCAAAGTTCTATTTGACGGAGAATACTGGGAAGCCGTCGGCCAGGAGCCGGTGGCGGCGGGTGCGCCGGTCGAAATCATCGGCCTGGACAAGCTCGTGTTGCGGGTCAAACCTAAATCCTAAATATATGCCAGAAAATCTATCTCGAATGGCGGAAAGCCTCTTCGTCTTCGTTGTATTGGCCATCATCTTCATGGCCGTGGTCCTGCCGAGCGCCATGCGCATCCTACGCGAATACGAGCGCGCGGTCGTGTTCCGCCTCGGCAAACTCATCGGCGCCAAGGGGCCGGGGCTGGTCTTCCTGATTCCGGTGGTGGATCGCATGGTGCGAATGGACTTGCGCGTCATCACCATCAGCGTCGCCAAACAGGAAATCATGACCCGCGACAACGTTCCAGTGACGATGGACGCCGTGGTTTATTTCCGTATCGTCGATCCCGAAGCGGCTGTCGTGAAGGTGGAGAATTTTCTCCAGGCCACGTCTCTGATCGCGCAAACCACCATGCGCAGCGTGCTCGGCCAAAGCGAACTCGATGAGTTGCTGTCTCAGCGCGACAAGATCAACCAAGTCTTGCAGGAAATTATCGACCGCCACACCGGCCCGTGGGGCGTGAAGGTCACGGCGGTGGAAGTCCGCGACGTCGTGCTGCCCGACGGCATGAAGCGCGCCATGGCCCGCCAGGCCGAGACTGAGCGCGAGCGCCGCGCCAAGATCATCGCGGCCGAAGGCGAATTTCAGGCGGCGGAAAAGCTGGTGCAAGCCGGCGCCATGATCGCCGCCCAGCCCATCGCGCTGCAATTGCGTTATCTCCAAACGATTGCCGAGATCGCCGGCGACCGCAACACGACCACCATCATCCCGCTGCCCATTGATTTGTTGACACCGTTTTTGAAGAAGTCGTGATGCCAAGCCGCAAGCATGCAGTAGGTGAAAGGGCTCGCCCTCACCCTCACCCTCTCCCCCAGGAGAGGGAACTAACGTCCGCCTCACCGGAAAAATCACTGAAGGCTCGTTCTCGCTTATCGCGGGCAGCGTTTCACCCTCTCCTTGGGGAGAGGGGCGGGGTGAGGGAGAACCTTTCCTGTCAACTGAATGGCTCCGAGCACTGATTGCCCGCCGTGCCAACCGACCGACTCCAGCGCAGCCTCAAGGCGACTTTCCTCGGCATGGCGGTTAACGTCGTGCTTTCGGCGGTCAAATTCACCGCCGGCGTGCTGGGCCATTCGCACGCGCTCATCGCCGACGCCGTGGAATCGGGCGCCGACATTCTCAGTTCCATCGTCGTCTGGCGCGCGCTGGTTCTCGCCGCAGAACCAGCCGACCGCGAACACCCCTACGGCCACGGCAAAGCAGAACCGCTCGCGGCGGCGACCGTTGCCACCATGCTGTTGGTGGCGGCGGCGGGAATTATTTTGAAATCGTTGCAGGACCTAGCGCTGCCGAGACAAGCGCCTCGGGCATTCACGTTGATCGTCCTGATCGCGGTGGTGGTGATCAAGGAGACTTTGTTCCGCTTCGTGGCGCGCGAAGCCGGCTCGGTCGAAAGCATCGTGGTCTATGCCGATGCCTGGCATCATCGCAGCGACGCCGTGACTTCGCTGGCGGCGGCCATTGGCATCAGCCTCGCGCTGCTGGGCGGCCCGAGGTTTTTCTTCGCCGACGACGCGGCGGCCATTGTGGCGGGGCTGATCATCGCGTGGAACGGCTGGAAATTGTTGAAACCCGCCTACAACGAATTGATGGACGCCGCGCCCGGCGTCGCGCTGGTGGCGCAGATCAAATCCGCCGCCAGCCAGGTAGCCGGAGTCAAGCGAATTGAGAAGTGCATCGTGCGCAAAGCCGGCTACGAATACTTTGTCGATATGCACGTGGAGGTCGATCCCGAATTGACCGTGCGCCAAGCCCACCAAATCGCCCACCTAGTCAAAGACAGCGTGCGCGCCTCAATGCCCTCCGTCCACGACGTGCTGGTGCATATCGAACCATATTCATAGATTCTCTTCGGGAGGGCGGAGTGCCACGACGCCCTGGCTTCCGAGAAAGCCGGACTCGCGGATCAGCCGCATTTAATTCTCTACCTCTGCGCTCTCCGCGCCTCTGCGCGAGAACAGGCTCAGGCAGATTGCCTGGATGGACAGGGTCAAAAATAACTTGGCAATCTCCGGCAAACGATGAAGATTGAAACCAATGAAATGAACTTATGCCTGCCGTAACTCTAGATCGAGTCCTGACCGAAGCCGAAGCGCTGCCTCCGGACGAACAGGAAATGCTCGAAAGCCTGTTGCATCGGCGTCGCATCGAATCATGGCGGCAGGAAACGGCGGCGGAAGCCAAGAGCGCCGTCAAAGCCTTTCGCTCCGGCAAACTGAAAAGCCAGTCAGCAGAAAGCCTCATCGCCAGCCTGCGCAAAGTCAATTGAGTGATCCTCTTCGGGAGGGCGGAGTTCCACGACGCCCTGAGTTCCGAGGACCGTGGACAATGGCTGTCCAGGCAAGTATTTTTCCAAGCCCAGCCTTCATTTTCCGTTGAATACCCGAACCGGCAGTCGTATATGGGAAGGGGTATGGGCGGGTTACGAACAATTTGCAACATTTGGATTTCGGAAGAACGCCCCATCAGTAAACGGCCCGGTGGAGCCAGGATAAAAAGTTGAAGCCACCTTGAGCAATATGGCCGACACAACCATTTCGTACAGTTGGCATCAACGTCCTCGTGTGTATCAGTATCTCCTCGGGACATTCATCAGCGCATTGGGTGTGTTGTCCCTTTTGGTAACTTCTCATCACGAAGCCGGACCTTGGTCCATCTTCGGATATGTGTTTCTTATCTGCGGACTTTTTATGTTTGTCGAGCAGCAGACGCGCATTGATACGAAATCCCATATTGTATTCAGAGAAGGCCGTTTATTTGGTTGGTTACGCATCTGGTTTACCCGGCATCCATTGGGAGATTTTACCGCTGTCACTTGCCGCCGGTTTGTGCATATCGGCGACAACGACACGATTTTCGTCGGTTTGCGCAGGCAGACAGGCCAGGTGATGGAGGTTTTCTATCTCACGGTAGCCAATGGGTATCCATGTGTGCGAGCAAGCAATGAGGCACAAACTTTAGCCCAAAAACTTGGGTTGCCATTGGATGAGCAGGGTGTGACCTAATCGGATCATGCCATTGCCGGGGCGTGGCTCAGTTCAATCGCTGAATTAAACCACTCCTCCAGTCTTGGTCCATCACTATGCGTGACCAGGTCGCCATCAATTAGCGCGCGCTCTTATGACGACGCGCCGCATTGAGTTTGCTGCGGATGCCCTGAATCATCTCTTCTTCCGAACCCTCATGCACCTGACCCTCATTCATCTC
>DASYNM010000312.1:0-6102 GCA_036008545.1 Verrucomicrobiia bacterium | reverse complement strand
AAGCGGACACAACTTCGCCCTTGGCCACCACAGCCGTGTGGCGCCGCGCTCCAAAAGAGCAGCAGCCGTTCGGGCCGGTGCGTCCTGGAGTGCAGGGAGTGTTTGACTGAGCGGCGGACGCAGTGCAGGCGTGGCGGCGCGGTTGCGAGAAGGTGAGAAGGTCAAAAATCTCTGAATACGACCCATAAGACCAATAGGATTCATCAGAACGAAATCGCCCCAAAAGAAGTTCATTGCCAAGCCCTGTCGGCTTCTCCACAATTCGCTCCCGGCAATGACGTCGGATTCAATCTCCAGCAGCAGGGCGGCCAACCAAGGCCGGCCTGATGCCACTCTCATCGAAAGCATCAATTTGCGGCTGGCTCTGACTGGCTGCCCCACTTTCGGCAACGGCGCGGTCAGTTCCCTGCCAGGTTTGGCGGCGCCTATGTTTTCCCGCCAAAAGGAAACCATGCGGCTGTTGGCCGATTACCTTTGCCCGGCCGATTGGCGCATCGACCATTTTCTGCGCGAATATCTTTATGACGCCAACTTCACGGCGCACTGGCCGAAGCGCACGTTTGTTCTCGACAGCCCGGGCCTGGCGCGCGCCCTGTCCCTGCCGCCGGACCGCGACGAATTCATGTCCGACATCATTTGCTCGTATCGTTTGCGCCAGGGCGTGCTGCACAATCCGGTGAACGATCGGCGCACCACGCAAGGTGTATTTCACGTGGCCGAGGAAGGACTGCCGATTCCCGACGACAAAAAAGCTGTGCCCAAAATCGTCTTCGCGCAGTTGTTGTCGCAGGCCTTGCAACCGCCGGCCTCGTTGTTGCGGCTGCCGTTCACTTCGACTCAGGAAGAGCAGGCGGAATGCTTTGTTTCTTTGTTGATCCGGCCTGTGGTGTGCCCTGCGGTGCCGGGTTTCATCGAGGAAAAGTCGATGGAGATTCGCTTTTTCGCGCCGGGTAACTTGGTCAGCAACCTGGACTTCATCGAATCGATCTTTGGCAATGCAGGCGACCCGTTCCTGCCGGAAAATGACGCGGGGCTGGACGTGGAACATTGGTCCGGACACACGGGCTGCATCATTCTGGCACCGCATTTGGTCAAGTTGACCAAGAAATCGCTTGGCCTGCCGCCTTGGGACGCAGCTAGCGAACGGCAAAAGCGCGATGGGATGTGTTGGAAGGACGAGAATGAATTTTATAATAGCGGCTCTGCCTTCAAAATCACGGCACGGGATGAACGCGGCGTGATCGTCACGATCATCGCAGATAACTATTTCGGTTATTGCAAGAAGGAGGTCAAGACTCAGCTCAGCTACGCGGCCAATCTCTACGGCTTGTGCGAGGAGGAACATGCGGGCGGCGCGCGCGTCTATGCCAGCTACGATTTGGGCGAGGAATTCGACACCGACAAGCACGTTCGCTTCCGGGGGCATTCGTTCGAGGAGGTCCTGCAATTGGCCGGCGCGGCCATGGAGCTGCGGCCGGAAGGCTATGCGATTGACAAGCGCTACCCGGATATTATTTACGTCCCGCGCGACGTGCAATTCGATTTGCGCAAGCAATCCATCACCTGGCCGGCGGAGGGCGGGGAGAGGTCGATCAAGTTGCTGGCCGGTAAAATTTACATCCGGCCTTCCGGCTACCGTGTGCAAATGGAAAAGCCCTCGGCCAATCGCACCTGGCGTCTGATCGGCACGGTGGCCGAGCCGACCTTCTGCCACAAGCCCTCCACCGTTTCCGGTGGGGGCAAATCGGAAATCTCCAAGCCCATTACCGACGCCATCATTCACGGCCCGGTCTTCACCGCCGATTTCAAAAAAGACTTCGATCTTCTGGCCGACTTGATTGACCGCGATTACTCGGACTGCTACCGCGACCCGTTGAAAATCGGCGTCGATAAGCGGCCCATACTGAGTTCCGAGCGCTCACTCGGCTCGGTCGTCAAGTTGTTCACGCCCTCGACAACCGACTACACCGACAAATTCAACCAGTGGCTCGGCTTGATTCCGCAGTATCTTTTGGAGCTGCTCTTCGTTGTTAAGCGCTTCTACAAGTCTTCCTGGGGCGCAAATTGGCGCGAGCATTTCAGCGTCGATATCATCAACGGCACGCCCGGCAACGAGTTGAAGTGCGACGGACGCAAGCTGGTCTCCAATTTTTTGCGCGTGGGCTACGACGCCGACGGCTCCTGGCGCGTGTTTGGGCTGCGCAAGGACTTTCATCCTGCGGGCAAACTGCAAACCGAGGACGATATCTCCGCCTCGGTGGTCGTGCCCGCCAGCGCGCTCCAACATCTGAACCCGGAGTACTCCAACCCTTCGGTCAAGTTTGTCTGCAACACCGAACGACGTCTCTTCCAGCGTCCGGACGAGGCGATCCATCGCGGCTACGATCAGCAGACGGAGAAAGACCTGTCGGAACCGGATAATTTTCTCTCCAATTTCCAACCGCTCGCGGAGCGGGACGCGCGCGAACTGATCGAAGACTCCATCGGCTTCGCCACCTTCACGCAACCAATGCAGCATCTTATACTTGACGCGATCAAGAACGGCGGGCCGCGCTATTTCGCCTCCTCGGCCCATCCGAGAATGGTCGATGGCCAGCCGTCCAAAAACCCGCGCTACCTGCAAAAACGCCCGGACTTGGTCAACGCCCGCGACGTCTATGCGGCGGAAATGGCGACGCGTCTGCAACGGCGCATTTCACTGGAGACGCCACTCTACACGCCGGTCAACGTGGTCGTGCCGGGTCGGCGCAATAATCCGCCCGATCCAGCCGCGCGCATCCGTTCGCTGGCGGTGTTCAATCCGGTGCATTACATGGAATTGCCGGAGTTATTCATGGAGTTCATTTCGAGCATGACCGGCAAGTCGCCTTCCACCACCGGCGCCGGCTCCGAAGGCGCGCTGACCAAAGGCCCCTTCAACGCGCTGCCGCCAATCATTGACCTCAACGCCGCGCTGGTTTCATTTGCCCTGACCGATTACGACGCGTTCATTTCCTCGGCGGGTTACATCGGCCCCAGGGTGCGGGTCGATCACGACATCAGCCTACTCATACCCGAGGTGTGGTGCCGTATGACTCCGTCGGAGCGACAGCCGGCCTTTTTGATTGACAACGGCTACTTTGAAAAATGCGAGGACTTCGACTTCAACGGCTGCAAAGTCCAGGCCAGCCGGCTGGGCTACAGGATGACGGCCAGTTTTGTCCGCACTTTTTTCGGGCGCGTGTTCAATTATCCATTCGCCGTCTTCACCGACGAAATGCTGCGCCCGGAGCAGCAGGACATGGCCGTTTTCGCCGATGGCGTGGACAACATCGTCGGCACGCACAAGCGAGTGGCGGAAAGTTACTTTGCCGACGGGAGCATCGAGATGGCGTGCCCGCCGTTGAAGGCCTTGCTGCACATCATGGCCCGCGGCAACTATGAGGGTCGTGATGTCAATCATCCTGGTTTCCGGGTGCTCTTTAGCCGGGACAGCGTCGTGGCCAGCGCCTGGTACGCGCGTCGCCTGGAAGCCAAGCAGAAGCACGACATCAAGCTCTGGCACCGCCACGCGACCTATCTGGAGAATTTCCTCAAGAAGAAAAATTACGCCGAGGAAGCGGAGCGCCTAGGCATCGCGGCTAAATTGGAATCGGCGTGGGCCACCTACCACAAAGTCAAGACCGGCGAATATCTGGCCAGTCTGCAAGGCACCATTGGCCTGCAACCTCTGGATAAGTAGCGCGGAAGAACTTTTGGCGGGAGGGACAAGCAGCCCGCAAAGCGGGCCGTTCTTAATTTGTTCTGATTCCTGCGAGTCCGTGACTCTGCGAGTAAGTATTAAGGATCGCAGGCGCTCGCCCCTCCCGAATTTGAATTAAGACGGTGGTTTATGTTTGCCGGGGGCTAACCTAGAGCAATAGAGTCTGATCCTGCTGCCATGAACTTTCGCTTACTCGCCTCGTGCATCACCGCCGCTTTGCTCGGCCTGGCCACCGCGACGAGCGCCCAGGCCGCGAAGCCGAATATTATTTTCATTCTCTGCGACGACCTCGGCTACGGCGATGTCGGCGTGCTTTATCAGAACAGCCGCCGTCCGGACCAACCGCGCATGAAGACGCCCCAATTAGATCGCATGGCCGCCGGCGGAATGATCATGCGCCAGCATTACACCGCCGCTCCGGTTTGCGCGCCGGCGCGGGCTTCGCTTTTGCTGGGACAGCACCAGGGTGGTTGCCCGATTCGCAACAATCAATTTGACAAGGCGCTGCCGCGCGCTCACACCCTCGGCACCGTGCTCCAGGCGGCCGGTTATTACACTGGGATGATTGGAAAATTCGGCTTGCCCGGTCCCGGCCCGGACTATCCCGGACATCCATTGCGCCACGGGTTCGACGAATTTTACGGCGTGCTCGGGCATGACTCGGCGCATTACCATTATCCGGGCAATAGCGGGAAAATCATGGACATGTTCACGCCCGTCACCAACGGCCTCGTCGGCGCTTACGATACCGACCTTTACGCCGCGCGCGCCAAGAAATTCATCTGCGAGCGGGCCGGGAAAAATCCGCGCCGGCCTTTTTTCCTTTATCTGGCTTTCACCGCGCCTCATTTTTACGAAGAAATCCCGACTCAGGCTTATCCCAAAGGGAGCGGCCTTCACGGGGGTTTGCAGTGGCCGTTGAACACCATCTCGAGCAAAACCAACTCGTGGTATTATCCCGAATACGCCTCGCAAAATTGGCCGGATGTAGAGAAACGGCACGCCACCATGATCCGCCGTGTCGATGATGCTGTGGGAGATATTCTGCAATTGCTGCGCGACCTGAAAATCGACAACGACACGATGGTCGTTTTCACTTCGGACAACGGGCCGCACAACGAAGACGGCCAGGACCCGCGCTTTTTTGATTCTTGGGGCGTGATGGACGGCATCAAGCGCGATTTGTGGGAGGCCGGCGTGCGCGAGCCGACGATTGTCCGCTGGCCTGGCCATATTCGCGCCGGATCCATCGATGATCAACCGAGCGCCTTTTGGGATTGGATGCCGACCTTCGCCGATCTGGCGGGACTCGCGCCACCGGCGGCATCGGACGGCGTTTCGCTAGCGCCGACTTTGACTGGGCGCGGCCAGCAACGGAGCCGCGGCTTCCTCTATTTTGAATACGAATACTCGGGCAGCCCATTCCCGGTGGATAAGGAAGTAGGGAAGCGGAAAAAAGTGGGCCAACGCAATCAAATGCAATCCATCCGCGTGGGCGATTTCACCGCCGTCCGCTACTCCATCACCAACTCCGCCGATCCATTTCGCCTCTATGACGTCATCCGCGATCCGCACGAGGACCACGACCTGGCGGACGATCCGGCTTACGCGGCCGTCCTAGCCAAGGCGCGCGAGATGACATCGCAAGTGCGGCTGCCCGACACGAACGCGCCGCGTCCTTACGATAACGTCCCGATGACGGCCGTATCTGTCAATAATACCAAAAATGGATTACTGGACTATGCCGTGTATGAGGGCGCATGGCCCTGGGTGCCGGATTTCGACGCCTTGCGGCCCGTTGCCACAGGCAGGAGCGCCGGATTGGATGTGTCCGTCTTGCCGCGCGAAGGCGAAGCTGGCCTGAGCTTCAAAGGATTCTTCAGCGCGCCAACAAACGGTGAATACACCTTTTGGCTCCAATGCGACACCGGCGCGGAAATGTGGCTGCACGAGGCGCGGGTGATCGACGATGATTTCGCTCACGATGGAAACGCGGTGAAGGCATCCATTCACCTGGCGGCTGGCCTGCATCCCTTTCGTCTTTTCTATCGGCACAAGATAGGGGCGGCGAAACTGGTTTTGCAATACTCTGGCCCAGGCCTTGATAAGCAATTCGTGCCGTCGGCGGCGTTTTCCTCGGTCGTGTCGGAAGCAGAAAGATAGAAACGCTCGAACTTCGGTCAGTGCTCTTGATGCGCTGGCGTTCCCGTTTCACTCAGCTTCGCGCCGCATTGGCTGCAATAGCTGGCAGACGGTGCGGAAAGGACGCCGCATTCAGGACAGGGCCGCCGCGCTTTTTCGTGGCGATGATGGATGATTAGATTGCGGATGTAAGGAATCCAGGTGAAGGCATAGGCGAA